>JAJRWL010000198.1 GCA_024276875.1 Gammaproteobacteria bacterium | reverse complement strand
TTCAGCCAGAATATTAAGATTGGCATCCGTCACAATGGTGGCAATCTCAATAATTACATCATGCTGGGTATCCAGCCCCGTCATCTCTAAATCAAGCCAGACCAGGTTTTTTGGATCTTGCGCCATTTATTACTCCAAGTTAAAAAACAGTTAATTGCATTAATTCTAGCAGAGTAACGCCTTCGCTCGCATACTCCTGCTAAGGATAGAGTCATTTAACTGCCTAAGGCTAACTGCCATCTTGTGAATAAGGCAAATTAACCTGTATCCTTCGGCCATGCATATATTCACTCAACTTTTTCTATGCGCACTTGGCCTTGGGCTTTTGATTCAACTCTGGCTGCTCTGGCGGCATAAGCAGCATGTTTCAAAACATCAACACCAAGTTCCAGCGGCCTTTGCCGACTCTATTTCGTTAGATGAGCATCAAAAAGCAGCCAGCTACACCCTAGCAAGGGTTAAAGCCTCTGGATTTGAGCTGGTATTAGGCACACTGCTTTTACTGGGGTGGACACTGGGTGGCGGATTAAATTGGCTGCACAGTGCCTGGAGCAGCACCACGCTGGGCACACTTCCAACAGGCATCGCCTTTATCCTCTCCGCCTTTTTCATTATGGGACTATTGGATATCCCCACCAGCGTATGGCGTACCTTCTCCCTCGAAGCACGCTACGGCTTTAATCAGACCTCACCCCGCCGCTTTATCACCGACCTACTCATGCAGACAGGCTTAATGCTACTCATTGGCGCACCCCTGCTTTGGGTGCTACTCTGGATCATGAGCAGCATTGGATCACTCTGGTGGCTTGCTGCATGGGCTGTCTGGATGGCATTCACACTGGTCATGACATGGGCCTACCCTACTTTTATTGCACCGCTATTTAATAAATTTGAACCCCTTGAAGACCCTGAACTTAAAGACCGCATTCAACAACTACTCACCCGCTGCGGCTTTGCCAGCAATGGCATCTTTGTAATGGATGGCTCTCAACGATCAAGCCATGGCAATGCCTATTTTACGGGGCTAGGCAAAAGCAAACGCATTGTCTTTTTTGATACCTTACTCGAAAGCCTGACAGCCGAAGAGATGGAAGCTGTACTGGCTCATGAACTCGGGCATTTCAAACGAAAACATGTCTTAAAACGAATGGTGACCATGTCACTCATCTCACTGGTTGGCCTGGCTCTGCTGGGGTGGTTATCTCAACAATCCTGGTTTTTTAGCGCACTCGGTATGCAGCAAACCTCTGATGCCGCCGCCTTGCTCCTCTTTCTGATGGTTATCCCCGTTTTTAGCCAATTTCTGCAACCTTTCTCCAGCTGGCTGATGCGCAAGCAGGAGTTTGAAGCCGATGATTACGCCACTGAGCAGGCCAACCCCGCTGCCATGATTCAAGCCCTGGTAAAACTCTATCGTGAGAATGCCAGCACCCTGACACCCGACCCACTCTACTCGGCTTACCATGACAGCCATCCGCCAGCATCTATTCGAATCAGTCATATTGCTGCCAACATAAAAAGCACGGCAACCTAATGGCAAAACAACGACTCAACCAACGCCAGCAAGCACGCATTCAAAGTATTCAAGAGAAACGCCGCAAACGCGTCGCTGAAAAAGCCGAGAAAGAGCTAGAGCATACGGAGGGAGCGCCACAAAAAGGTGTTGTCATTACCCGCCACGGACAAAACCTGGTCGTTGCCGATAAAGAAGGCACGCTACACCACTGCCTGTGGCGGCGAAATGTTGGCCACATTGTCTGTGGCGACAACGTAGTTTGGCAATCTACAGGGCATGAGCAAGGTGTCGTAATTGCACTGCTTGATCGACAATCAGTGCTCGCTCGTCCCGATTACAGCGGCAGAGAAAAGCCCCTGGCTGCCAACATCACCAAGCTCGTTATCGTTTTAGCACCCTTACCTGAACCCAGTGAATATCTATTGGATCAATATCTGGTGACCGCTGAAACCATCGGTGTTGAAGCGATTATTGCTTTCAATAAAATTGATCTATTAGACGAAGCCGCAACGCAGACTTTAAACCAACGCTTTGGTCATTATGAGAAGATTGGTTACCCACTTATCCAAATCAGTGCAAAATTTGAACACGGACTCTCCCCGCTAATCCAGCATCTTAGGGGGGAGACCAGCATTTTGGTGGGGCAGTCCGGCGTGGGGAAATCCTCTCTCATTAACGCCCTGCTTCCAGATCAAGATATTCAGGTTGGGCGACTCTCCAAGGCATCGGGGCTTGGCCGACACACCACCTCCGCCACAACCTACTACAATCTCCCAGAGGGGGGGCATCTTATTGACTCACCTGGCGTTCGTAGCTTTCGATTAGTCGAGCTGAGCAGGGCACAGTTAGAGAGGGGATTTAAAGAGTTCAGGGATCATATCGGCCATTGCCGATTTAGCGACTGCCGCCATTTAGAAGAGCCGCAGTGCGCCTTACGACATGCGGTTAAAGAAGGACAGATAGATCAGCAACGGCTGAAAAATTTTCTACATTTGGTTCAACAACAAGAAAAGCGCTAATCAGGCACAGGCTCTATTCTTACCCTCCCGTTTAGCCTGATACAACTTATCATCTGCATATTTGATAAGCTCCATAACAGTAGCACCGTTCTCTGGATAACTGGCGACTCCAGCACTGACGGTAACGCGACGATTAGGAAACTCGTAATTAGCAATAATCGCGATCAATCTTTCTACAAAGGGTGTTACTTGATCTTTGCAAACCTCAGGCACCAATATGGAAAACTCTTCACCACCAAAACGACTTACCGTATCAGAGACCCTCGCGGCTTTCATCAGCAGCCTTGATACCGCTTTTAGCACCCTATTGCCTTCAAGATGCCCAAAGTCATCGTTGTAAGCCTTGAAATTATCAATATCAATCATAATCAGTGAATAGCATGCACCATGCCGCCGCTTTGCACGTTGATCCTCTTTCTCAATTTGCTCCATCAAACTGCGATGATTCAGTAGCCCCGTCAGGCCATCGTGTTGGCTTTGATGCCATAGTTTTTCAATGGATTTAACCCGCGCTACCGTCAATGCCGCATAGATGGTCAATAATGAAAAAAGTGAAATATCCTCTGTTCTAATCTCTTTTCTTTTAAAATCATTCAGATAGAGAATACCGACAACACTGCGCTGAATAATTAAGGGAGCGGCCAATACCGACTTCACCCCTTCAGCTATCAATAAAGGATTTGGATCTGGCGAATCAGCAATATCAGCAAAAAAAAGTGGGGTTGTCTGATTCAACAACATATCTGTCAGGCCACCCTGCCTAATCTTCCACTTACCGTCTGCATTGAATTTCTCACTAAAGCCTTTGGCTGCCACAAGTATCATCTCATCACCCGTATCATCACAGATAGCAAGGGAACCCGCCGGCATATTTAAAAGTTTTGATGCATATTCAACAACGGCATATGAGGCATCTGCCATGCTATCAATATTCTCTATGATTTCACCCAGATGACAGAGGCTTTCATGCTCTTTTAATGTCCTATCCCGCTCTGCCAGCCGTCGCCTGCGCTCCTCAGTTATCTGCCACATTAACATGGCAGATAAGCCCCCCATTAGCTCTGTATCAGGTGGTAATACTCGGTGCAACTCTGCCGCCATATCTTCAGAACCCGTCACATTAATGACGACATCAATATCTTCAGGCTCTAAAATGGGAAGTGTTGTATAGAAAGGGATATTTAATTTAGTGGTACTTTTAACGCCAAACGCTTCTGGATCTACGTCTGCTACAAATACGATATCAATGCATGGGTTATCTTTTAGAATATGCAATACAGCAGTGCCGCCTCTGCCGCAGCCCACGATGCCTATTTTTAGATTGGGTTGTCCGATTTCACTTCCCGTAGGTACATAGGCGTTCATAACGCCTAGGGCAACGGCACGATCAATGGCATGCCCACGGGTACGAACATTTAATTTCCGCCGAGCATCCTTAAGATGCGCCGTCAATTTTTGTTTGGTTAAGTTAAGGGAAGCGCATACCTCTGCATCTGATTTTCCTTTTTGCAACCTTTTCAAAATCGACAGTTCAATAGGAGATAAAAGAACACCATCAACTGGAGCTATTATAATATTTTCAGAATCAGTCATTTACAGATATCTCACCCAGCATCTCCTTTTCTTCCCTAAGAAACAGATTTTTATAAAAATAAAGCCAAAAAATTGATATTTTAATTGCTTTAATTTACAAGGCAACGGTCAATCCTTATCGCCTTTCTCTCATATTACTATAGGCTATATTTTAGATTCAGATATGCCTTATTGCATATTGAATCCGCCTTATTTTTAATATATTAGATTCTAATTTAAATCACCTGAAATCATAAATCCATCCAATATCATAGGTAGCTAATACACCCTTAACTATTTGATCTGAGACGCTGATTATAGTAAGAAATAACCTTACGAACATAGTTCTGTGTTTCAAGATACGGAGGGATATTATTTCCATATTTTTTCACTGCATTTTCACCTGCATTATAGGCGGCAAGCGCCAAACGCAGATCAAACTTAAACGTTTTAAGCAGATCCCGTAAGTAACGCGCTCCTGCCTTCAGATTTTGCTCTGGATCCCAACGCCCCTGCTCACTAACACCATATCGCGCTGCTGTCCCAGGCATTAATTGCATCAAACCCACAGCGCCTGCTCGTGATTTAGCACGTGGATCATAGGCAGATTCAGCTAGCACAACAGCATGCAACAATTCAGGGCGCAGATTTAAATTCTGAGCCGCTGCCGTCACCATTGCGCTGTAACGCTTGCGGTTTTTTTGGAAGGCTTTTGCATTTACTGAGCCAGTCGCTTTTGACTGGCCAATAACACGCTTCAGTTTATAGTCGCCTATTAATGGATAATCCGTAAAATGAGTGCGCCCTTTTGCATCGACATATTGGTAAATGGCAGCAACTACACTCTGTGTTAGCAACATTAATACCACTCCACTAACCAGAAGATATCCTGTTTTTATTGTTAATCTGTTTCGTGTAATCACTAATTTTCCCACCAAGCTATTATGCTGTTCCGCTGCCCTATTTAAAGTGTAATCGACTGATTACCATATGAACTTAAGCTTGGTCTCAATAATGGCTTTTAATTAACGGCCACAGCACTTTTTATATTTTTTACCACTACCACAGCTGCATGGATCATTTCGACCCACTTTAGGTGCTTGCTTCTGTTGAGTAGATGGCGATACCAACTTGCCATCAACATAGTACCAACCCCCATCCAAACAGGTAAACTCACCCAGCTCATGATGGGATTGAATAACCCCTTTTTCCCGATAAGTGGCTATAAACTCAACCGTGCCTTTATCTTCCTGCTCATCAACAGCAACAACTTCAAGCTTGATCCAGTCTGAATTGTCTGCCCAACGCTTAGTGGCCACAGGATCATGGTCATCACGATGCTCCGGATGCAAACTATCCGTCAGGTAAGCAATCTCTCCTTTGGCGTAGGCACTGAAGCGAGAGCGCATTAAGGCTTCAGCAGAATCCGCTGTTTTAGTTCCCGCATGGAGTGGGCCACAACAGGCTTCATACTCTTTACCTGAGCCACAGGGACATGGGTTCATATCGTTATCCTTTTAAATATTTAGTGATGATTCAAGCCATAATTATAAGGTTTGATCGGTTCAACTCACCAGCTTAATTAATGCTTAAAGCCCCAGCTCTTTCCAACGCTTCTCGATACGTTTTAGTGATATAGGCTTCGGAGTCTTTAGCTCCTGTGCAAATAGGGAGACCCGCAACTCTTCAAAACGCCAGCGTAACTCTTCAATTCTGATATCTAATTTATCTGCTTTGCGAATGGCTTGGTCTTTTTCCTGCCACTGGTTGTATAACGACTGCATCTCTCGCATAGATTGGAGATCACGCCCAGCGGCATGTCCTAGCTTCTCTCGACGCAGGGCAATGGCCTTCAAGTAACGCGGAAAGTGCTGCAGATTTTGCCATGCTGTCTCTTGCAAAAAACCCCTGAATACCAGCCGCTCAAGCTGCTGTTGCATATCAGAGATCATGGGAATCAAATTGATCGGCATATTGCCCGATAGTTGCTTTCGTACTCGCTGGTACTCATCCAGTATACGGCTGACCCGCGTGCAAACCTCATGAGCCACCACCATCAATTCGCCCTTTTTTTCGCTAATGCGCACCTCAAATTGCTTCTGATTTTGAATAGGTGGGCAATCGATGATAAAGGTTCTATCTACAATCAATGAGATCAACTCGGCCTCCAGATCTTTTGGTAGATGACTCGTTAGTCCCATTGGGGATTTTGCCACTTTGGCATATTGCAAGTGCATTGCGCGCAATTCGGGGAGGTTTTTCCGCAGATAGCGGATCTCTTGCGCAAGCTTCAACATAATCAAGGCACGCAGCCCCCCCTTCATGGCTTGATCTGCCTTGGGTTTGGAGTCCAACACCCGAAGCGCCACTTTGTCTTTCTGAGCAACCAGTGCAGGATAACCCTGCATTTTAATCCCAGCCCGCTCAAGCGCTACGGTTTCTGGCAACTCACCAAAATTCCAATCTTTCAAATCATCCCGCTCTAAACCTGAAACGGGTAAGGTTTTAAAACTCTGTTCAGCCGCATCACCATGCTTTTTCTTCAGCTGGTGCAGATCCTGTCCTGTGGCAACTGAGCACCCTTTATCATTTACCAAGTGATAACTCATCTGCAAATATGCCGGTATATTTTGCTGCTGCCAGGCATCCTCCGGCACATGCACACCCGTCATGCGTTTCAGCTCTTCACCCAACACACGCGTCAGTGGCTTATCTGATGGCTGCATCGCTTTAAGGCAGGCATCGGCATAATCGGGGACGGGTACAAAAGACTTACGCAGCTGTTTGGGCAGACCACGCAACAGTGCAACAATCTTCTCGCGTAACAAACCAGGCACCAACCACTCACAACGCGCCTCTGAGACCTGATTAATCACCGCCAGTGGAATCTTCAGTGCAACACCATCACTCTGCTCCCCTGGCTTAAAGTGGTACTCTAATGGCAAAGGAATACCTTCTATATTCAACACATCAGGATAGAGCTCATCCGTGACCTCCTCAGCGTCACGACGCATCAACGCCTCTTGCGTCATATGCAGCAGTTTGGGTTGTGAGTTTGAGATCTTTTTCAGCCACTTCTCAAAACCGGCACCGCTATAGATGCCTTCCGGAATACGCGCATCATAAAAGGTATAGATTGCCTCATGATCAACCAGAATATCCTGCCGGCGCGCCTTACTCTCTAAGTGCCAGATATCATCTATCAATTCTTGATTGTGACGAAAAAAAGGCGCACAGGTGCGGAAATCACCCTCAACCAAGGCATTACGGATAAAGATCTCCCGTGATTCATCGGGACTGATTGAGCCAAAATTTACTTTGCGCCGTGGATTTAAGGTAATGCCATACAGGGTGGTTCTTTCATAGGCTGCGACCTGAGCCGCACGTTTTTCCCAATGCGGTTCTGAGTAATTGCGCCGAATCAGATGTCCAGCCGCTGCCTCAATCCAGGCAGGTTGAATCTTTGCCACCGTGCGAGCATATTGTTTGGTGGTCTCCACACGTTCTGCGGCCATCAGCCATTTTGGGGTTGATTTGAATAGCCCCGAACCAGGAAAAAGCCAAAACCGACTGCCGCGTGCCCCCAGGTACTCTTTATCCTTATCTCGAAAACCAATATTACTCAGCAAACCGGTCAATACAGCACAGTGAATCTCTTCATAAGAGGCTTCAGCCTTGTTATCACGAAACCCCATCTCATGCAGCTGGCCTGCTAATTGATGTTGCACATCATGCCACTCCTGCACCCGTGTCCAAGAGAGGAAACGCTGTTTACACAGTTTACGGAATTTGCTCTTTGTAAGATGACGACGCTGCGCTTCCAAGTAGCTCCAAAGGGCAAGAAAGCTAAGAAAATCTGACTCTTCATTTTGGAATTCGCGGTGCATCTCATCCGCTGCCTGCTTATGTTCCATCGGGCGTTCCCGTGGATCTTGCACACTCAGCACTGCTGCAATCACCGAGACTTCATGCAGGGCATTACCCCGTGCCGCCGCCAGTAGCATTCGACTAATTCTTGGGTCTAGCGGCAGGGCAGCCAACTGCTTACCCAGGCGGGTGATCCGTTTATCACCCCCCACAGCACCCAGCTCTTCCAGCAATTGATAGCCATCCTTGATTAAGCGAGTATCAGGCGGTTCAATAAAAGGAAAATCTTCCACCTCACCAAAGCCCAGCGTTTTCATCTGCAAAATAACGGCCGCCAGGTTAGTGCGCTGAATCTCCGGCTCGATAAATTCACGTCGCGTCTGAAAATCCTCTTCATCATAAAGACGGATACAGATACCATCACTGATGCGGCCACAACGACCTTTACGCTGGTTGGCACTCGCCTGTGAGACGCGCTCAATGTGAAGACGCTGCACTTTACTACGATAGCTGTAGCGACTAATGCGGGCAAATCCAGGGTCAATAACATAGCGAATCCCTGGCACGGTCAGGGATGTCTCCGCTACATTGGTCGATAGAATGATGCGCCGCCCAGCATGGGATTTAAAGATACGTACTTGTTCAGCCGCACTCAGTCGCGCATAAAGTGGCAGGATTTCTGTCTGAAGCATGCGGTGTTTCCGCAGGGTCTCAGCCGTTTCACGGATCTCACGCTCACCACTGAGAAAGAGCAGAATATCACCGCGATCCGCCGTTGATAGTTCATCCACTGCATCAACAATGGCCTGCTGCATGGACTCATCCCGCTCGCTCCCCTGCTCTTTCAGGGGGCGATAACGTACCTCAACAGGATAGGTGCGACCCGACACCTCAATTACCGGCGCACCACTAAAATGCCGTGAAAAACCCTCCGGATCAATAGTGGCTGAGGTGATAATAATCTTTAGATCTGGCCGCTTAGGCAGCAGTTGTTTGAGATAACCCAACAAAAAATCAATATTGAGACTGCGCTCATGCGCTTCATCAATAATCAGCGTGTCATATTCATTCAGGTAGCGGTCTCGCTGGATCTCTGCCAGCAAGATGCCATCGGTCATCAGTTTAATGTGCGTATCTGATCTGACATGATCTTTAAAACGCACTTTATAGCCAACGGCTGTGCCAGGCTCTCGCCCCAATTCACTGGAGATGCGGTTCATCAAGCTACGAGCCGCAATACGTCGTGGCTGCGTGTGACCAATACGACCCGCAATACCACGCCCCAGCGAGAGGCAGATCTTAGGGAGTTGAGTGGATTTACCCGAGCCTGTCTCACCACAAAGGATAATCACTTGATGCCTCTCTATGGCTGCGGCTATCTCATCCCGACGCGCGCTGATGGGAAGGTCATCCTGAAATTTTGGTTTTGGGCACTGCTCACGACGATATAACAGCAGCTGCTTGGAAGCCCTGATATCTTGCCCCAATTGCTCCAAGCCAGGCTCAAATGGTTTGCCCGTTTTTTTACGCTGCTGAAGCGCGCGCAAACGCCGGCGCAGACCATGACGGTCGATCTGCATACAGCATTCAATATCTTTATGGGAAGGAAACGACAAAAAAGCTCACGGACGGAAAGTCATCAACAGAGGATGGCTTTCATCAGAAATTAGGAGGGTGGAGTATAACGGGTCAGCAACTCATCGCACTTTCTAGAGGAAGCGTAGAGACAACCTCAGGTTTTTGAATCGGCGTTACATTAAGTGAACCAAAATTAAGCCATTTTATGAGCGACTCCCACTGCTTACGATCTTTAGCTATTGATTCAGAATAATATTCATGAATACCTTGCCCCTGCTCCATGGCATTAACATAGTTCTGACTATCATTAATCCGTGCAACAACAGGAAAGCCACAGCCATCAAGAAACTGATCCAAAATATCGTAAGAGTGTACACCCGGGCGAGCCCTGTTAGCGATAATGCCGATCTGTTTTTTCTTTGTAGCGACTTTTTCAACCCGCTTTAGTTGATCAATAAAGCCTGCTGTTGCCTGCATATCAATAATCGACTGCATAACAGGAACCAGCACGATGTCTGTCTGCCGCAGCAGATCCATCATATGACTGCTGTGCATCCCAGCGGGGGTATCAACGATCATTACTTCTGTATCAAAGCCCGCGTGTATTTGCCAGCTGCGGGTTAAACCCGCTTTTTGCCGAACCGCGTTAATACACTTTATAGCGGGAAGTTCATCATCTCGAAGTTCTAACCAGTGTTGGCTCGAACCCTGCGGATCATAATCCATCAATGTTGTGCATAGCCCTGTGGAGGCAAAATAGCTGGCCAAACCCGTTGCTATGGTTGTTTTACCACATCCGCCCTTCGTATTAACCAATGTTATTCTTAGCATCGCCTCTTCCCACCACCGGCTAGTAAAAGGCTATGCCAAACTATGACCGGATGACCCGCCTAAATGCAGACTAAATGTCAGATACACACTCAAGCATGAATTTATTGTGTTTTATTATTGAAGCTTTTATACGGCTGAAAAATCAGCTGGCACAATACTACACTTCGCAGTAAGGTAATTCAACACGATGGATCTGCATAGATTCAAGCGGGAGAGTTTCACCGATGAACGGCAACAATTAGCGATAAATAATACCGCACTTTTTGCGTGCTATTACTCAGCTAGCTCTAATTTTAACGATATTTCGCTCTCTCCAAAAAAGAATCTTTTTCTACACACTACAACATCCAGCTTATCCCCTGGTTTTTTATCCACCAGAAAAATCCTGAGGTCTGCCAACATCTCTGTAGAAATGCCGTTAAGTGACAGGATGAGGTCACCTTTTTTCATGCCCGCCTGCTCCGCTGGGCTGTCTGGCAACACCCCGCCAACCACGGCTTTTTTGTCCGCTGCCAATATGATGCCCATGCGCCCCGCAGATGGCAGCTTGGCATCCTCGGGGTAGAGTAAAAAATCACTCACACCAGGTCTCACATCAACACTATCAGCGGGTAGCACAATGCTGCTTTCAACAGGAATCCGTCGGGTGACACGCTGAGGGATGCCCGTTCCATCTTTTAAATGACCAATGCCTGCAAGTACAACCATGCGTTTTTTAGGGTTTTGTTTAAGATATTCCGCCGCCCGTTCAGCCATACCCTCATCCCATAGCAATTGAACCTGCATGAAATTTTCAAATGAGCGATCTTTACCATGAGGATGTTGATAAAAAATATCCTTTATTCGTTTTTTATATAAAGCATTTGATTCATCAATATCTTTAGGAATCTTCAACCGCTCTTCATCTGTTAATGCATCCATTCCTTTTGCACCTACTTTCCGTGTAATCTCCTTGGGTATGTTTAATGCGATCAGTGGAATAGCATGTTGTTTTGCATAATCCAGTATGGGTTTATAGTGTCGGTAATCATATGCCCAGCGAATGTAGTACTCCGTCTTGCGCAGCATCTCTTTTTCATCCAAGACACCGGCAATATAGTCATCCAAAAATTGCTGGAATGGTTGCTGAAAAAACTCCATGCCAATGGCTATATTGGGATCCAGTTCATGCAAACGACGAATAATCTCAAGCTGACTTAAGTGGTGTCCGTAGGCGGTGTGGGCTTCACCAACATAAACCACTCTATCCTTTGCTATTTCAGTGATAATAAAATCCAATGTAGGAAGATTGCGAAGATCTAAAACAAGACCCGCTGTTTTTATCTTCGCCTCATTCTCTTCCGCTTTTTCAGCCCCATGAGGCTCAGACTTATCGCCCACAACTGCATATGGCATATGTCCGTGTTGTGATTTAACCTGGCAAGCGGCCAACCCTTGCAACATTAAAATTACCAGCAAAATCCAACCTAATTTTCGTTTAATCATGAACAACCCATACGTCATTAAATGTTAATTTTTTTAGATAGTAGCAATGATGCGCAGATCATTAGAGAATAACTAAAAGTGAAAATCTAATGGAACTTAATCAATGCCTCTCCCGCTTCATGCTTTCTACTGTCTACTGCTCATCTTAATCAGCCCAATAACGCTTGCTGAAAATATTATTCACCATGATTTTAAAATCACATTACAACCCTCTAAAGGGGAAATTAAGGTAAAAGATACGATCTTTCTACCGCAAGAGACGACTGAAGTCACATTTAAGCTTCATCAAAACCTAACGATAACATCTTCGCCAGATGCGACCATCACATCAATTGACGCTTATGACAATAAAACGTCAACACCCGTTCAATATTATCAAGCCAAATTCTCTCAGCCTAAAACAAAATTCAACCTTCACTATAGTGGAGTCATCACCCATTCTCTGCAACAAATCTCGACAGATTATGCGGGTGAGCAAATTCAAACCCAAGGACTCATAACGCCAAAAGGCGTATATCTTAGTGCAGCCAGCTACTGGTTTCCTCGCATGGATTCAGAATACTTAACATTTTCTATACAAGCAAAATTACCGGAAGGGTGGCAATTTATTAGCCAAGGGGGTGCGATAAAGAACGGATGGGAAGAGCAATCACCCCAAAAAAACATCTATATAATCGCCGCACCCTACCGGCTATATCAACGAAAAACGCCGATTGCAAAAGCGATGGTCTATCTACGCAGTGAAGATCCTGTCACAGCCAATAACTACCTTGATGCAACTGAGCGCTATTTGGCACTCTACAGTAAATTATTAGGCTCTTATCCTTACGCAAAATTTGCTCTGGTCGAAAATTTTTGGGAGACAGGTTATGGGATGCCATCATTTACCCTTCTCGGCCCAACGGTTATTCGCCTACCCTTTATCATCCACACCTCATATCCACATGAAATCTTGCATAACTGGTGGGGTAACGGTGTTTACCCCGATTACACATCAGGTAACTGGAGTGAAGGATTAACATCCTATTTAGCTGATCATTTACTACAAGAGCAACGAGGTATGGGCGCTGATTACCGACGCACAACACTTCAACGCTATGCCGATTCAGTGCAACAACAAAAAGAGTTTCCATTAACTGCATTTCAAAGCCGTCATGGGCAAGCAAGTCAAGCCATTGGCTACGGTAAGACGATGATGTTCTTTCACATGTTACGTCAACAACTAGGAGATGAAACATTCATTAGAGGGCTTCGTTATTTTTACAAAAATAATCTTTTTAAAGTTGCCGGTTTTGATGATCTTCAGCATGCTTTTGAATACACAAGCAAAAAGAAATTAGGTACTGAATTTAAGCAATGGACAACGCGCACTGGCGCTCCTGCGCTCCAACTCAGCAATGTATCGGTAGAAAAAACAACCGATGGATTTAATATCAATGCAACTTTAAAGCAGATTCAAACTGACCCTGCCTTTAAGATAGCGATCCCCATCTTGATCCAGCTGGAAGGAAAAAAAGAATATATCAATCATATATTTTATATGGATAAAAAAGAGGCATTATTGAAACTAACCTTTAATTCCCCGCCATTAGAGATTAAAGTTGACCCTCAATTTGACCTTTTTCGACAACTCGATCCGAGTGAAATACCCAGCTCTTTTGCTCAATTGTTTAGCGCTAATGATGCGATTATCATCCTTCCTTCAGATGCACCTAATAAAATCAAGATTGGCTATAAAAAGTTAGCCGATGATTGGGTAAAACGCTCACCAACGCTGAAGATTATGTGGGATTCTGAAATCGCAAATTTACCAAAAAATCGTGCAATATGGCTTTTGGGGCAACACAATAAATTTTTAAATGTAATAGATCGCTCGACAAAAACAGCCTTATTCCACAACGAAAGTACGCAACTCACTTTAAATAAAAAATCTTTCTCAAAAAAAGATCACAGCTTCGCTGTAACCACACCTAATCCGTCAAATTCAAGAGAGACTATTGGCTGGATTTCAGCAAGTTCAGCATCTGTAATTTCTCGTATTTCAAGAAAGCTCTCCCATTATAAAAAATATAGCTATCTAGTATTTGAAGGGGATAAAGCCAGAAATGTACTTAAAGGCAGGTGGCCACTCAGTGAATCCGCATTAAATATTTCTATATCTAAAAATAAAGCTAGGGCAGCTTTACCACTCACTGCGAAACCACCTCTTACTCACATCATTACGATAATTAACAATAGTTAATGTTCATCATGCTTTCTATAACAAACACAATTTCGGCCTTTTGATTTCAAGTAATATAATGCCTACTGATTACCCCCAACAAGCTACGAGAATAAAGCCAAAATACAGCACTTTAATAAAACGAAAAGGGGCATCCTTGATATAATCACCTTAACCGTCTCTAAAATGCATAAACTAAAGAGCATGGATAAACCCTCACAAGATAGCAATAACAGCCCCATCGGGACTATTGCCGAAATCCATGGGCCAGTCGTGGTTATATCCTGCAGCCAGCTGCCACCGCTGCATCAGGCGCTATGTGCCTCTCTTGACCACGAAACCTATCTGTTTGAGGTTCATCAGCACCTCGATAAACACCATATACGCGCCATTACGCTCCATCGCACTGCAGGCTTGCAGCGTGGCACACCTGTCTATAACACGGGTGCTCCACTCCATGTACCGGTAGCACCAGACTGCTTAGGTCGATTATTAAATATCTTTGGTGAGCCGCTGGATGGCGCACCGCCACTTGCCCAACAGGCATTCCGCAATATTCATAGCCCGCCCATCCCTCTGCAGGAGGCGATAGGGACTGATGGGGTTTTAGAGACAGGTATCAAAGTCATTGACCTGCTTTGTCCCTTTGTAAAAGGAGGAAAAACAGGGCTGTTTGGTGGGGCAGGCGTTGGTAAAACGGTGTTAATAATGGAGTTTATGAACGCCATTGCCACCTTACACCAAGGTGTATCCGTATTTGCTGGTGTTGGCGAACGCATTCGAGAAGGTCATGAACTCTGGCACGAAATGCAGGAAGCAGGTGTCATGCCACAAACCTTGATGGTTTTTGGGCAGATGGATGAATCACCCGGCGTGCGTTTTCGCATCGGCCTCTCTGCCCTAACCTACGCTGAATATCTGCGCGATACCCTGCACAAAGAGGTGCTGTTTGTCATGGATAACATCTTCCGCTTTGTGCAAGCAGGCAGTGAGATATCCAGCCTGCTCGGACGAATGCCAGCCACCGTAGGCTATCAACCCACCTTGCTTACAGAGGTTGCAGAGATACAGGATCGCATCCTCTCCACACGTCAAGGAACCATCACCTCTGTGCAGGCCGTCTACGTACCCGCAGATGATATGACTGACCCTGCTGTGAGTGCCATCCTTAGCCATCTGGACACAACGGTAATACTCGCGCGCGCCCAGGCTGGCAAAGGCATCTACCCAGCGGTAGACCCGCTACAATCAGGCAGTAAATTAATGGATCGCCATACGTTAGGCGACCACCACTACAGCATCGCTGAGGGGGTTCGAGAACACCTGTCCCGCTATCATGAGTTGGAAGACATCATGACCATGCTGGGTATCGAAGAGTTATCCCAAAAAGATCAACGTATTGTCATGCGCGCACGCAAGCTACAACGCTACCTTACCCAACCCTTTCAAGTGATCGCCTCCCACACGGGCATCAAGGGTGCTTCTGTACCGCTACAGCAAACACTGAAGGATTGTGAAGCGTTTCTATTGGGGGAGTACGATGATCTGCCAGAATCACGCTGTTACATGCAAGGAGCCATGACAAAAACACCCTCATGAAGCACTTCACGCTACAGCTCTTGGATGCGACTCGAACCAAGCAAATAGAGCATGTCACTTCTTTTATCGGTGAAGATGCGTCGGGTAGTTTTGGCATTCTTGCCAGCCATGCAGACTTGATGACAGCCCTTATATTTGGACTCGCACGCTTTCGTTGCGGAGAAGCCCCCTGGCAATACCTGGCTCTGCCTGGCGCTATACTCTATTTTAAGGAGAACACGCTCTCCATCAGCACTCGGCGTTACCTGATAGATGAAAACTATGAACGCATTAGCACGGATCTAAAGGAGCAACTGCTGACTGAAGAGGCGGAACTGCACGTAATGAAACAGAATATTCACCAGCTGGAGGAAAACATCCTAAGGCGGCTGTGGGAAATGGGTCGAAAAAGATGAACCAAGATCAGCAACTTCTCACACAGGTAGAACGGCAAGCCCAGCGTATGAAGCAGGCAGAGAAGGATCGCCCTACCCTAATCTCACAAACCATCTACATTGGCACGCTTGGATTACTCTTCATCCTGCCCGTCATAGGAGGCGCCTATCTTGGGCTTTGGTTAGACAATTTAGCAGTGGACTATTCCAGCCGATGGACCTTAAGCCTGCTTTTGGCGGGTGTCTTTCTCGGCGCAATCAATGTCTATCTTTTTGTACGGGAGCGAGGATAGTGAATAATAACGACATCTTCGTGGGTATCTTATTCCAACTCGGCCCACTGCAAATCAGCAACACCATCGTAACCACCTGGGGCATCATGGTCATCACAGGGCTCCTCAGTTGGCTCATTACTCGTGCTTTGCAATTAGAACCAGGCAGGATACAAACAGCCGCCGAAGGCATTGTTACTGCCATCGAAGAGGCCATCCATGAGGCTGCCCCTGAACATGCGCGCCAACTCCTCCCCTTTATCGGTACATTGTGGTTATTCCTGGTCATCGCTAACCTTTCTGGCCTGATACCTGGCATTCACTCCCCAACCCGTGATCTCTCTGCCACTACAGCACTGGCTATTCTCGTCTTCCTCTCCGTACACTGGTTTGGCATTCGCTCCCAGGGCATAAAGGCATACCTGCGCCACTATCTCAGCCCAAGCCCCATTCTGCTGCCCTTTCACATCATCAGTGAAATCACACGCACCATCGCCCTGGCTGTGCGTCTGTTTGGCAACATCATGAGCCTAGAAATGACAGCGCTACTCATCCTACTAGTCGCAGGCTTGCTGACTCCTATCCCTATACTGATGCTGCATATTATTGAAGCACTGGTGCAGGCCTATATCTTCGGCATGTTGGCACTGATCTATGTTGCTGGCGCGATACAGTCCCAGCAAATCACTCAACAGAAACAACGAGAAACAAATAAGGAGTAATCTATGCCCGATCTATCCACCTTTACCACGGCCTCTACAGTCGCCGTCATCTTTGGTATTGCACTAGGCATATTAGGCCCAGCCCTTGCCATGGGACGCGCCATTAGTAGTGCCTTGGATGCACTGGCCCGGCAGCCAGAAGCCGAACGCTCCATTATGCGCACCCTGTTTATCGGCCTGGCCATGATTGAATCACTCGCCATCTATGTGCTGGTAATCGTACTTATTGTGCTGTTCCGCAACCCACTGCTGGAATATCTGCTGAAATAATAAACAGCCCCTAAGGAGAGACTGCCTTGGAACTAAATTGGTCAACCTTCTTTCTGGAAATTATCAATTTCCTGATCCTATTATGGATTTTGAAGCATTTTTTCTACCAGCCAATACTGGACATCATTGCACGCCGTCAGGCAGGCATTGAAAAAAACCTGACCGATGCCCAAAATCTGCGTCGCACAGCTGAAGCGCTACAAGCACAATATGAAAATCGGCTGGCCACCTGGGAGAAAGAAAAACAGTCTGCGCACCACTCATTAAATGAAGAGATTGAGGCAGAGCGATGTCAGCAAATAGCAGCACTGCAAGCCCACTTGGAGAGCGTGCGGAAGAAAAATCGGGTTATCGAACAACATCAACAGGAGACCGAACAGCTCCAGCTTGAAAAAAGAGCTCTCACCCAAGCGGCACAATTTGCTACACGCCTGCTCTCTGCAACCGCCAGCCCAGCGTTAGAAAAAGTGCTTTGTAAGCTTCTCCTAAAAGAGCTGAAAATGCTTCCCCCAGAACAGCTAAAGGCTCTACAAACCAGTCATAATAAAACCCTAAGCAAGATCCACATCACCAGCGCATACCCGCTGGATAACAGCATGCGCCAAG
>JAJRWL010000197.1 GCA_024276875.1 Gammaproteobacteria bacterium | reverse complement strand
CCGGTGCCGAAACCGGATCAGGTTCAATGGTTAAGCATGGCCGACATGATGGGGAAGATGGCACAGGGCGATGACATGGCCAGTGGTATGCGTGCAGCCGAGGTGCATGCGCGCCATGCCACTACCGAATATGGCCCCAGTGTGGACATGCGCGTGGATGTGCCACGCACCAATCTTGATGACCCCGGCGTTGGCCTGCGCAACAATGGCCGCCGAGTGCTCACCTATGCCGATCTGCATACCATCGGCGGGCCGCTGGATGCGCGTGGTGCCGAACGGGATATCGAACTCCACTTGACCGGCAACATGGAGCGCTATACCTGGTCACTCGATGGACTCGAATTCGGCAAATCCACCCCAGTACATTTTCGTCACGGCGAGCGGCTGCGAGTGATTCTGCACAACGACACCATGATGACACATCCAATGCACCTGCACGGCATGTGGAGTGAGCTAGAAGATCCGGCCGGACAGTTTTTGGCTCGTCGCCACACCATCAGTGTACAGCCAGCACAACGGGTCAGCTTCCTTGTTACTGCCGATGCCCTTGGTCGTTGGGCCTGGCACTGCCATCTGCTCTACCACATGGATGCGGGGATGTTCCGTGAAGTCGTCGTGGCCTGAGTCCGGTGAAGGAGAAAGGTAATGAAACTGAAAACAGAACAGTTATTGATTGGCGCGGTATTGATGAGCACCAGCGTCCTGCCAGTCAAAGCACAAAGCGACACCGCTATGCAGGGAATGGAGCAGGCAACAGATAGGCAAAAAAGCAGAGGGGTTATGGTGCAGCGATCCATGCAGGGCGGTTCTGCACCGGCTGATGCACGTGACCCTCATGCCTACTCGGATGGCTATGATTTTGGTGCCATTCCGCGACCACGTTTTGCCGATGAGCAGAGCTTCGCAGCACTACTGGTCGATCGCTTTGAAGCGGTGCGTAACGATGGTGACACGAGGGGGCTCTATGATCTTCAGGCCTGGTACGGCCGTACCTATGACCGTGTGGTATTGAAGGCCGAAGGTGAGATCAATAACGGCAAGCTGGAAGAGGCCGACACCGAACTGTTGTGGAGTCATGCCGTTGCCACATTTTGGGATGCACAATTTGGTTTCCGTTATGACAGCCGTAATGAAGGCCCTGATCGAAGCTGGGTCGCCTTTGGCTTGCAGGGGTTGGCACCCTACTGGTTTGAGCTGGATGTTACCGCCTATCTGGGTGAGAGCGGCCGCAGTGCGCTGGGAGTTGAGGCGGAGTATGAGCTGCTGTTTACCCAGAGGCTGATCCTTCAGCCTCGGCTTGAGGCCAACTTTTATGGCAAGGACGATCCTGGGGTCGCGCTGGGGTCTGGTCTCTCAGACATCACCGCAGGCCTGCGGCTGCGCTACGAGATTCGGCGTGAATTCGCCCCTTATATAGGCATCGAATGGGTGGGCAGATTTGGTGGTACAGGCGATTATGTGCGCGCGGCGGGTGAGTCGAAAAGTGAAACATCGGCGGTAGCGGGTGTGCGTTTTTGGTTCTGAGCGCCTGCATAGCTGAGACGGGAGGGGTGTTGTCCCATAAATCTGAACCAAACAGAGGTAAAGAGATGAACTACCGAAAAGTAACCGCCATTATCCGGCGTGATGTGCTGGAAAAGGTTGAACATGTGCTGCAAGCCATGGGGGTGCAGGGTATCAGTGTAACCAAGGTCAAGGGCTATGGTGAATATGCGGATTTTTACTCCAGTGACTGGATGGTCAGCCATGCCCGGATCGAAATATTCACCGATGAGACCCAGGCCGATCCCATTGCCCAGGCCATCATGAACAGCGCCCACATTGGCGCGGAAGGAGATGGCATTGTTGCCATACTGCCGGTGGAAAAACTCTACCGGATTCGAACACGTGCTGAAGTAATAGCAAATGAAATTTAATAGCCAAGGAGCATTCAAATGCCAGAAATAATCCCCAATCTGCATCCTGTTTTTGTTCACTTTACGGTGGCGCTGCTATCCATCTCGACAGGTCTTTTTATAGTGCTTCATCTGTTTGGTTCTCGTTTACCAGAGAATCTGCGGCAGCAGCTGAGGACGGTGGCTCGTTGGAATCTGTGGCTCGGAGCAGGCATCACCGTGATTACCGTTGCTGCGGGTTTCTATGCTTACAACACGGTGGCTCACGATGCGCCTTCTCATGCCGCGATGACGGATCACCGTAACTGGGCGCTTGCTACGGCGCCTCTATTTATTGGTATTGCACTCTGGTCCATAGCTCGTGTGTGGAAAGGAAGATCGCTAGGCAGCCCGTTTATTGTGGCGCTGTTGATTGCGCAAATCCTCCTTTTATCTACTGCTTGGCGGGGGGGTGAAGTGGTCTACCGCTATGGGCTGGGTGTGATGTCGTTACCTCAGTCTGAAGGTGTCGGTCATGCACATGCTCACGGGGAGGGAGAAGGGCATGCTGACGGTCAAGCCGCTGGTGAGCCGATGGATTTTAGCGGTATGGATAAAATGCAGGAAGGTGATGGGCATAACCATGAGCATTCATCGCTTTAATAAAGGGTTGACCTATGTGCAGCACTCAGGATTTACACTTATGAGTAAGGCCTTGATTAAAGTGTACTCAGTTATCTGAATAGGTGAGAGAAATGTTAACAGTCAGTGCGTTATCAAAAGTAGCAGAAACGAGTGCGGATGCGATACGGCATTATGTGCGCATTGGCTTGTTAACACCCTCGCGTAATCCTGATAATGGCTACCGACTCTTCAGTGATGATGATGTTAAAAAAGTAAGGTTTATCTGTCGTGCCAAAGGGTTGGGTTTCTCGTTGCGGGAGATACAGACTATTTTTGATCATGGCACGGCGAGGCAATCCCCCTGTCCTGTAGTACGCGACATGATTCAACAACGCATTAATAAAAACAGGGAGAGGCTGGTTGAACTAAACAGGCTACAACAGCGTATGGATTGTGCATTGGAAAAGTGGAAAACAATGCCGGATGGCGAGCCTGATGATAAGGCAATCTGTCACTTGATTGAGTCAATAAATTGAACAACTGAAGGAGACCCAGCATGAAAACTGATCCAGTTTGTGGCATGGAGGTGGCAGAGGAGACGAAGTATCAGATGGATCATGGTGGCAAAAACTACCATTTTTGCAGTGAGAACTGCCTGCATAAATTTGAGGCTGAGCCTACTCAATATCTGCAAACTGAATCGCTTTCCGATCCGGTTTGTGGCATGGCTGTCACTGAAACCTCAGCACATCACACAATGCATGAAGGTAAGGAACACTATTTTTGCAGCGCCTCCTGCCTGGAAAAATTCAGTATTTCTCCAGCGCAGTACCTGCACAATGGCGAGCATTCAGATGCCGTGGTGGATCATGCCGATTGTCGTAAACACAGGGTGCATGCTGTGCCAGATGCCCCCGCAGGCCAGGTGGAGGCATCAGCAATCTATACCTGCCCCATGCATCCTGAGGTTGAGCAGCAGGGGGCGGGCAGCTGTCCCAAATGCGGCATGGCACTAGAATCAAAAGGGGTTCCCGTAGCGGCGACAAAAACCGAATACACCTGCCCTATGCACCCAGAGGTTGTGCAGGATCATCCCGGTAGCTGTCCCAAGTGCGGAATGGCACTGGAGGCTGTCACCGTAGAGGCGGAGGAGGATAGCAGCGAACTGGACTATATGACCCGTCGATTGTGGGTCAGTGCCATACTGGCAATCCCGGTCTTTTTCAGCGCCATGGGTGCGGAGTTTTGGCCTGATGCCATTAACAGCTTGATCTCGCCTGCTGCTCGGCAATGGGCTGAACTTGTGCTCTCTGCCCCCGTCGTTTGGTGGGGTGGCTGGGTCTTCTTTCAGCGTGGCTGGCAATCTATAGTTACCCGCAACCTCAACATGTTTACCTTGATTGCAATCGGCGTGGGTATTGCCTGGATCTATAGCCTTATTGCTGTGTTGATGCCTAGCATTTTCCCGCCAGCCGTCTTCAGTGAGGCGGGTGTAGTGCCGGTCTATTTTGAGGCTGCTGCTGTGATTACTGCGCTGGTTCTGCTGGGGCAGGTGATGGAGTTGCGCGCCCGTAGCCAGACCAACGCTGCCATCAAATTGCTACTGGGGTTGGCACCCAAAACAGCTCGCATTGTGCGGGAAGATGGCATCGAAGAGGATGTTCCTCTGGAGCATGTCCAATTGGGAGATCATCTGCGTATCCGCCCCGGTGAAAAGGTGCCGGTGGATGGCGAAGTGATTGATGGCGAGAGTAATGTTGACGAATCAATGGTTACCGGTGAGCCGGTTCCTGTGGTTAAAATAGCCGGTGAAAAACTGATTGGAGCCACCGTCAATGGCACGGGTGGCTTGCTGATGCGTGCTGATAAGGTAGGTGCTGACACCCTGCTAGCACAAATTGTCAAAATGGTAGCCGAGGCACAACGCTCCCGTGCGCCGATTCAGAAACTGGTGGATACCGTTGCTGGGTACTTTGTACCCACGGTAGTGGTTGCTGCGGCTATCACCTTTCTTGTTTGGGCGCTATGGGGGCCAGAGCCTGCTATTGCCTATGCCGTAATTAACGCAGTAGCGGTGCTGATTATTGCGTGCCCTTGCGCACTGGGATTGGCGACTCCCATGTCCATCATGGTGGGCACGGGCAAGGGCGCAATGATGGGTGTGCTGATCAAAAATGCTGAGGCACTGGAGGTAATGCAGAAGGTGGATACCCTGGTGGTGGACAAGACCGGCACGCTCACTGAAGGTAAGCCGAAGCTGGTCTCGGTGGTGGCCAGCGAAGGTTTTCAGGAGGATGACAATCTGCGGCTGGCCGCCAGCCTGGAACGAGCCAGCGAGCACCCACTGGCGGAAGCCATTGTGCGGGGAGCCGAAGAGCGAGAGGTAGAACTAACCGGTGCCGACAACTTCCAGTCTGTCACCGGCATGGGCGTTACCGGAACAGTGGATAGCCGCAAGGTGGCACTGGGCAACCTTAAATTATTGGAGAGCCTCAACATTGATGCGGGCGATCTACCGCAACAGGCCGATGCTCAACGTGCCGAAGGCCAGACGGTGATGCTGCTAGCGGTTGACGGCAAAGCCGCTGGACTGATTGGTGTTGCTGATCCCATCAAATCCACTACTCCAGAGGCGATTCGTGACCTGCATGGAGAAGGTATCCGCGTGGTTATGCTCACAGGTGATAGCCGCAAGACGGCCGAAGCGGTAGCGGCCAAACTCGATATTGACCAGGTGCAGGCCGAGGTGCTGCCCGAGCAGAAGGCAGAGGTGGTGAAACAACTTCAGGCTGAAGGCCACATTGTCGCCATGGCGGGTGACGGCATTAACGATGCCCCTGCTCTTGCTCAAGCACATGTGGGTGTCGCTATGGGTACAGGCACTGATGTCGCCATGGAGAGCGCGGGTGTGACGCTGGTCAAAGGTGACTTGCGCGGCATTGTGCGGGCACGTCGTCTTAGTCGTGCCACCATGCGCAACATTCGTCAGAATCTCTTCTTCGCCTTTATCTATAATGCCGCCGGTGTGCCGATTGCGGCGGGGATACTCTATCCCGCTTTTGGCCTGCTGCTCTCACCCATGATTGCCGCAGCTGCTATGAGCTTTAGCTCGGTATCGGTGATCACCAATGCGCTTAGATTGAGAGGTGTAAAACTGTAGGTTCCTAAAAACCAGAGAAACAATGGCAACTATATAAATGTATTAAATGAGGAGCGTCATCATGACTGAAGAGATTGTCAATATTTGCCCTGTTTGTGACATGGTTGGAAAATTTAATGCACAGACGATGGAACATAATAAAAAAACCCTGCATTTTTGCTCTAAACAGTGCAAGGAGATGTTTGTAGCTCATCCCATGTTGTATCTTGGCAAGGCAGACCGTGGTAAAGATATTAAACGGCGGACACTGAAAATGGCTGAATCATTGGATGCTGAGACGGCAAAACAGGTCAGCTCCTGCCTTACAGCGATGATGGGAATAAAGGCGGTTGTCATCGATGGGGAGAAGATATATATCACCTATGACCTGCTGCAAGTAACAGAGAAAGTAATCGAAAAGGCACTTACAGATGCGAAACTGCCGCTAAGTAAGGGATGGTTGGAGCGGCTGCATCGAGCCTGGGTACAGGGGAATGAGGCATCAGAGCTGGAAAATATTGTGGCGAAGCCTCTTCCTGGCTGTCACCGGATGCCTTCAAAGAGCTAAAAAACACATCAAATAGGCGCGCTATCTGAGCGCGGCAAGTCCTTGGTAGAGGAAATGGGAATTCCATACCAGACGCCCATTAATTTTTATTTGCGTGACTGTATTATTCATCACCGCAAGCTACATATGCAGTGGGTATCGTAAAAAGCCCAACAAACACATTAGCTCGACCCCACCTCTGCGGAGATTATTTTGTGCATTCACTTTGCTCATTTTGGCACAAAATAACCCCTGCTATGGTGGTTCGGTTATGCGCGGCGTTATGTGTATCTAACACGGTTACCATTATTATGTTTTGGAGAAAAAAATAGTGCAAAAAAAAGCGGTTGAATTTAATTCTGAAGGTTCAAAGGTGGTAGCAGATTTATATACGCCTAAAAATAATACAATTGATGCACCCGCAATATTGTTATGCCATGGGTTTGCTGGGGTAAAAGAATTATTGCTGCCTGCATTTGCAGAATATTTTGCAAATGAGGGTTATGTAACAATGACCTTTGATTATCGTGGTTTTGG
>JAJRWL010000196.1 GCA_024276875.1 Gammaproteobacteria bacterium | reverse complement strand
TGGATTTTCTTATGCAGGAGCTTAATCGTGAAGTGAATACACTATCGTCTAAGTCGAATGATGCAGAGACCACCAAGCTGACTGTTGACATGAAGGTGCTGATTGAGCAGATGCGTGAGCAGGTGCAAAATATAGAATAGGTTTTTGGGGGTTTCTCACTGTTTTAGAGATATTTTGCCTCATCTTCATCACCACTGCGGCATTTTTCACAGCCATGAACACCCTCTTCAACATGCTCTTCTCTGATCTTTAAACGGGAGTGTTCATGGCGGCCGTAGCCGGTGTAATCACTGTAAATATTGATCTGCTACTCATCAAGATCAACGGGTCTCTTGTGAAATACCTTTTCCCCCGTAAACATGGCAGAAACCAACCCACATTTCTCGCGTAGCTCAGATACAACGACACCGATAAGATGGAGCAGGATTGCAATCAACAGTGTATAGAAAACATAGACATGCGTCGTAATAAAGGGTTTTCTAAAATCACGCATCTCTTTGTAGCTAACGGGATCTATATTTGTTTTCGAATAGGGTTTAATGTCGGCTAATTTGCCATGATCCTCTCCAGAGTTGGTTACCCATTCAGCAATCTCATGACCAAAGGGAGGAAGATAAAGGTCAGTTCCGGCTAAAACCAGCCCTGTAACAGCCTGTAGTGAGAGCAACAAAAACAGCAGTGCCACCATTAATCTAGCAATAGGGTTGTGCCCTAAATAGTTGGGCGGATTATTTTTTTTTGTCTCTTCAATAAAATGTCTTAATGATTTTTTATAGGCTTTTCAAAAAGGAAGGATGGTAGCCCATCTTGCATAATGGTTGCCTAAAAAGCCCCAGATTATTCTCCAGCTGAGATTGAGTACAAATAGATACCCAATATAGGCATGTACCGTTTTTAAAAGAATCTTTCCATCTGTTGTTACGCCCAGTGCTTTACTATTTAGAATAACCAATCCAACACCAATGAGGCCAATAACACACAACACATTTGTCCAGTGAAAAATACGAATAGTGCGATCCCATACATGGTATTGCACTAATGCCTCTGTATTGCTGGTATGATCATTCATCAGGCCAACTCCTTTCTAAAAAATAGTAAAAATAACGGCGCGTTTTCTTAGTGTTAAAATTCCTAATTACAGTGTAGTGCAATGAACCTTAAATAAAGCTGAATATTCCCTATTGGCATGTGAATACTCCACCGGCCAAAGGCAGGTGGCTTCAAGTTACGGCTAAAAGTTAGACTGATCGGCTATTCGGCCGATTTAGCTAAAACAGCATTTGACTCTTACACTACGACCATGCAGATCATCAAATTGACAGATAACGGAGTAATATATCGTTTGCAGCTGCGTTCAACTTGAATGTAGGGGTAATGAGTCGTATGTGATCTATAGATAATGGTAGAATTTCCCCGTCGATTATTCAATTAAATAACATCTCTAATAATATAACGTAAAGGAAAGAGAAAGTGCTTGAATTGGTAAAAGCAGGGGGTTGGCTGATGATGCCAATCATAGTGTGTTCAGTCATGGTTTTGGCGATCATATTTGAGCGTTTATGGGCTTTGCAGACACGTCGTGTCCTCCCTAATAATCTGGTTGCAAAGGTGTGGTCTCTGCATAAAAACAATCAACTGACCGATGTGCAGATTGATGTGGTTCGTGAAAGCTCTCCCTTAGGACGTATTCTTGCAGCAGGGCTGCTTAACCGAATGCACTCACGTGAGGTAATGAAGGAGTCTATAGAAGAGACGGGCCGTCAGGTTGTTCATGAGCTGGAACACTATTTAAATGCGCTCGGTACTATTGCTTCAATCTCTCCGCTTTTGGGATTATTGGGTACGGTTATTGGCATGATTGAGGTATTTGCTGCCATTGTTGGTGCAGGTGTAGGCAATCCAGCAGAGCTGGCAGGTGGCATCTCTAAAGCGTTGATTACAACCGCTACCGGCCTATCGGTGGCTATCCCTGCCATTATTGCGCATCGTTACTTTAGTGGTTTGGTTGAACGGCTGGTGGTCAGGATGGAAGAAGAGGCATTGAAGATGATTGATATCATGCAGGGTGAGCGGGAGAAAGAATGAACCTTCGCCCTCATCGTAAAGAGCCACCAGAGGTTAATCTTACACCGCTGATTGATGTGGTGTTTTTGTTGCTGATCTTTTTTATGGTTTCGACAACCTTCCAAAAAGAGTCTCAAATCAAGATAGAGTTACCCGAGGCACAAACCCAATCAACCGTTGAATCACCCCCCAATGTTTTAGATATTACAATCGATGCTGACGGACGATTTTTTATAAATCAACGAGAGGTTGTGTCGAGTGATATCGACATTATTAAAAAGGCGATTGCAAAGGCCGTGGGCGATAAAAAAGAGATACCTGTCGTTATCACGGGTGATGCCAATGCCTCTTGGCAGGCCATTATGAAAGCGATGGATGCGGCCAGTCAGCTTGGATTAGTCAACATGACCTTTCCGGCAACACAACCTTCTGCGCAGAATTAAACGGCATTAGTACCGTGAAAAGCCTGGACAGTTACTGGGGTGATTATAACGCCGTTTCTATTGCATTGTGGCCGCTCTCTTGGCTGTTTCGTCTCTTGGCTTGGTTGCGTCGCTGCGCCTTTCAAATAGGGTTATTTCAACAGCATAAACTGCCCGTTCCTGTCATTGTCGTGGGCAATATTTCAGTGGGTGGTACGGGTAAAACGCCCCTGGTTATTTGGTTGGCTGCGTATTTAAAAGAGCTTGGATATAAGCCCGGTATTATTGCCAGGGGTTATGGTGCTCAAATTGGCAATACACCACGTCAGGTAGAGGCTGATAGTCGTGCTGAAGAGGTGGGGGATGAGCCGTTACTGATCGCCCGTCGAACAGACTGCCCTATGTTTGTTGCCCCCAATCGTGTTGCTGCTGCTCAGGCGTTGCTTGAACAAAGTGATTGTGAT
>JAJRWL010000195.1 GCA_024276875.1 Gammaproteobacteria bacterium | reverse complement strand
TTACCTATGCCCTGCCGTGCACATTAAAGTCAGCTCTTACCCACAACCTTAGCATAGCACTTAGCCTTTATCCAGATTTCACCCCATAAAAACCTATAAACTAAAGCCAAGCTTGCGAAAGAATAACTAACGATATTTCAATTAGTTAGCTGAAAATATTAAAAGAAAAAGCAGCTAAATATTGCGGTAAATTCAGTCCTACCAATCCTAAAAAATAAGACTTCATCTGCAATACAAAGAATTTAATTACCATTAACGATAAGAAAAACACCTTAACTAGCCATTATTGATGAACAGCATTGCGCTCATTCAACTAAACTGCCCTCATTTAGGAGCATCACTAAGGGGAGCTGCCTTCTCAACCTCACTATCCTTTATATACTGAAAAACTTGCACCCTCTTATTAAGAGAATCCACAACATAAATTTTATCATTATGATCAATATACATGCCTGCTGGCAGCCAAAACATGCCTGGCTGCTTGCCCACTACACCAACAAACAATAGCAATCGACCCGTCTCATTAAAAATCTGATAATTTCCAAAGGCAGCATCAACCACATAGATATTACTATCACTGTCCAGCGCTATCCCTTTTGGTCGCGCAAAAGAGCCGAAACCATCACCCAACTTACCAAAGCTAGAGACATATTCACCTTCCGGAGTGAATATCTGTACTCTAAAATTGCCACTATCAGTAACGTATATCTTTCCTTCTTTATCCACAGCCAGGTTATTTGGAAAGTTTAAATAACCAGGATCAGAGCCTCGTTCAGAAAACCGTTTAATAAAATTACCATCAAAATCATATACCATGATCTGGTGGCTTGCCACATCGCTGACATATATTCTGTTATGCGCCTCATCAAGTGCTAAGCCTGTTGGGCGCTTCATTCCCTCTGCCCCCCCCATTGACCTTAGCGTCTCCCCATTAGGCTTGTAGACCATCAGTTTTCCGCCAAAGCTGTCAGTGACATAGATACGCCCCTGACTATCAACACGCACCTCAACAGGTGATGCCAACCCACCCATTGCGTCCGTTTTCAACATGGCAACCTTGCCTTTCTCAAAATCAAAAACGACGACGCCTCTCAACTTGGCATCCGTAACATACATACGACTACCATCAGCATTCACAGCAACGCCATAAGGCTTAGCCAGTGAAATACCTTGAGCCTCAATCCCGAATAGCGTATCCCGCAAGTTGTCGCTCTTTCTAAAATCCATCTGTCCGCGGTAAGTTTTTATGTAACGGATTCTGGGCTGCTCTGGCGGCATGGGCCAAACTAGGTTTTTTGGCTCTTCTCGGATTTTTCTTGGTTCTGAAACACAGCCGGTAAGCCCCATTGCAACAATCAAAAACAGCAATTTAATCAATACAGGATAGCAACGCCGAAGATAGCTAGTTGATCTGCTCACTTATTACTCCACTCACAAGAGAAAAATATAAAACTTTGGTGTACCAAATAGAACTCAGACACACAAGTTACAAAATAGTGCTAAAATTTATCCATTACTTAGATTAAAAATGTATTGATCCATATTAGTCTACTCATCTCCAGCCTCCAACCCAACCCATGGCTTTTATTCATAATACTAAGCAATTATTGTTTTGATATTATATATTGCTATATGCAATATGTATCTTTGAGATGTTGCCAGGGTTCATTATGAAGCTTCAACAACTGCGTTATATCTGGGAAGTAGCTCAACACGGGCTTAATATTTCTGCAACAGCAGAGAGTCTTTACACCTCTCAGCCAGGTGTCAGCAAGCAGATTCGTCTGCTTGAAGATGAACTGGGCATTCAAATTTTTGGCCGCAGTGGAAAAAATCTCACCCATATAACCCCCGCAGGACAAGCCATCCTAAAGATGGCAGCTCGAATTCTGGATGAGACTGAAAATATTCGCGCAGCCGCCAGCGAATATACCGATGAGCGCAAAGGCAGCCTCGCTATTGCCACAACACATACCCAGGCTCGATATGCGCTTCCCCCCGTCATCAGCACCTTCATCAAACGCTACCCCGATGTGCATCTGCACATGCATCAGGGCACACCCATGCAGATTGCCGAACAGGCCGCCAAAGGGACGGTTGACTTTGCGATTGCCACCGAGGCCATGGAGCACTTTGAAAACCTGGTCATGCTGCCTGTTCTCCACTGGAATCGCAGCATTGTTGTACCCACTGGCCACCCGCTTTGCGAACAACAACCATTAACACTAGAGGCCATCGCCGAATATCCAATAGTAACCTATGTCTTTGGTTTTACAGGGCGATCTCGGTTAGACGAGGCCTTCACCGCACGCGGTTTAACCCCCAATGTTGTCTTTACCGCTACGGATTCTGATGTCATAAAAACCTACGTTCGCCTGGGGCTAGGTGTCGGCATCATTGCCTCTATGGGACATAACGACAAACTAGACACGGGGCTATGCGCATTAGATGCCTGCCACCTATTCACACAAAGCACTACCCGAATTGGCCTAAAACACAACACCTATTTAAGAAGCTACATGTATGACTTCATTAACTTAATGGCTCCACACCTGACAAGAGACATGGTAGATAAAGCACTCCTCGCCCGATCAAAAGAGGATGTCGCCGCACTGTTTGAACATATCAAACTGCCCACCATTTAGGGTTTAGCCGCACCCACATGCTCCGCCATCCTGCACTTCGGAGAATCATACTCTCCATTGCACTACTACTGATTGCATCAGCCGCCATAATCACGGTCAGCTGGGAATCAACAAACGGCCATTTCTACCTCGATTCAGAAGGCCACTTTCGGTCTGTTCCCTATTTTAGTGAACCCTCGCTCTCCTGGCAAAAAATTCACAAAACCCTTTTTGACAACCCCTATCCAGCGGCTCAGCGCCCTATTCCAACCCTCTTTTTTTTGATTGAAAACAATATCGTAGGGCTAACACCAAAATCTGGACGCATCATTAACATCCTGATTCACGGCCTCAACATCATCATCCTCTTCTTTCTCTGCCGACGGCTACTTACCCACTTCGGCCAAACACAACGTAACGCCGACAGAGCCGCACTACTGTGTGCCCTACTTTGGGGATTAAACCCCTTTCATGCCGACACCGTCTTCTACGTCATTCAACGCATGACCACCCTCTCTGCAACCTTCTATCTTTTAGGCTGCATTGCCTACCTGCACACAAGGGAATCACCACGCAGTTGGATAGGGTGGAGCGCACTTGTCGCAAGCTTTGCTGCGGGCATGGCCAGCAAAGAGAATGCCGCACTGCTGCCTCTTGGGTTATTGGCATTAGAATTTGTACTACCCGCTGACTCTATCGGCGGCGCAAAGGCACGCAAAATGCGACTGGCTTGGTTACTGGGCGCTGTCGTAATTATCCCGCCATTGGGCGCTTTAGCACTTGGCTATAGTCCCGCCCAAATAATACAAGGTCTACTAAAAGACTCCAGCAATCGCGTATTTACCAACACCGAACGCCTACTCACCCAAGGGCGCGTTTTACTCCACTACCTCAGTCTGCTCCTCTTTCCACACCCTGACCGCCTGGCTTTTGTGCTTAAATACCCGCTATCACACAGCCTATTCAATCCCATTAGCACCCTAATATCCTGGGGCAGCATTGCTGCACTGCTGATAACTTCAACGCGCTATATTAAGCGACAACCCCTGTTGTGGCTGGCTATTTTTTGGTTTTTTATCAACCACTTGCTGGAATCAACATTTATTCAACTTGAAATGGCCTTTATCCATCGCAACTACCTTCCCTCTATTTTTCTATTTCTACCCATTGCATGCTGGTTAACTCAACAGAAAAAACCACAACTCACCGTCATTGCACCCATGGCCATTTTAATGATTCTATTTTTAATCAGCTGGAATAGCCGTGCTATTGTGTGGAGCAACCCTGCAAGGTTCTGGGAAGATAGTATAGAAAAAGCCCCTGGCAGCCTGCGAGGCTACATAAACTTAGGCGTTCTTTGGGACATCAAAAACCAACCGGCCAAATCCATGGCTATCTTTCAACAAGGGGTAAAAAGCGCCTATGATGAAAATCGTGTAGCCTGGGCATCACTCTACTGCAATATGGGGATCGCAGCGATGCACCTGGAGCAATACAGCGCAGCCCAAGCATATATGAGCAAATCCCTGACCCACTCTCTCATGCCGGGTTGTCTCATCAACATTGCCAAACTCAATCTAAAACTCAATAACCCCCGCATGGCGATGCGGGCAATAGACGAACTAGCCAAAAAATGGCCTCGCTATCGAAAACTGCATCTCATGCGAGCTAGAGTCTACCTAACCGTAAACCAACTCACAGCAGCCCGAGCAGAGCTACTTCAGGAACTTACTCTCTTCCCTCAAAATATAGAGGCTGACAATCTATTAAAGATGATCAATGATTTACCTCCCAATCAATAGAAATCGTTCAAAAATCCAGACCAAAAGGTACTATCGCCCAATAACTGAATTTTTACCTCAAAAACAGCCACTAAATTTACGACGACCCCGCAATGGAACCATCATGAAACCAGCAACGATTACATTAATCACTATTTTATCCCTCTGCTTTTCCGTTACAGAAACCCAGGCAACCAGCAATAACAGAGAGAAACAACACATTGTCACCCAAATCCCAAACACAGCTAAAGTGAATGACATCACCCTGATCCAAAAATTCATGGATCGCATTCTTAAAGGTGATGAACCTGGCGCTCGGTATCTAGCAACCGATGGCAATGATGAGGAGACTCGAGCACACACCCACTATTCCGGTGAAAAAATTGCACGACTCAACATCTTTAATAACCCAAAAGCAAAGATTGACGCTATCTACTACTATCAAGACACCATTACAGAGACCCAACACCTGCGTTACTACTTTGTAATTTATGAGAATGGCCAGCACAGATACCCTGAAGTGATGAAAATAGAGATGATTAACTATGACGACCTATTCTATCTCAACCGTTTTTGGGCTCCGCGATAAGCAATGGCTAAAAAAATGTGCTCTTCGACTATTTTGGTGCCTGTAGATTTTTCACCTCATTCAAAAGAGGCATTACTCTTCGCGGCCAAGCTGGCAGAACGCCTTGTCGCCCCCTTAGTGATACTTCATGTCGTACATGACCCAGGTGACGCACCGGGCTACTACCCTCAAAAAGACCCCAAATACCCTCATAGAATCCCTGATATTGCAGCGGAGATGATGGCTGACTTCATCAAAAAAACAGCGGATGAAAACCCCAGTCTCCCCACTATTCTGCACGCTGAAATCAAAATGGTGACGGGGTTGCCCGTCACCCGCATCATAGAAATAGCAGAGCAATACAACCCACAGATGGTCGTAATGGGCAGCAAAGGACGAACCGGACTGGCGCATCTATTACTCGGCTCAAAAGCAGAGCAGGTCGTCCGGCTCTGCCCCTTTCCCGTCACCATTATTAAAATGCAAGACACCAAAGAGTAACCCTATGTCTTGGAGCACCATGGGCATCCAGCTATTGGGAGGGCTCGCTCTCTTCCTGTTTGGCATGGAGCAAATGGCTCAATCCCTAAAAGCCGTTGCTGGCCGAGGAATGAAAGGCATCCTGGCTCGGCTTACCAGCAACCGTTTTATGGGCGCTATCACCGGCGCTTTTATCACCGCTGTTGTTCAATCATCCTCCATTACCACGGTGCTTATCGTGGGCTTTATCAGTGCTGGACTCATGTCCATGGCTCAATCCATTGGTGTCATCATGGGAGCCAACATCGGCTCAACCATCACCGCACAGATCATTGCCTTTAAAATCACCCACGCCTCCATGCTCATGATCGCGATTGGCTTTGGCATGTTATTTTTTATACAACAGGAAAAGATCAAACTTTACGGCAATATCTTAATGGGACTGGGCATGCTCTTTTTTGGCGTAACAATAATGAGCGATGCCATGGAACCTCTGCGCAATTATCAGCCCTTTCTTGATCTCATAATGCACATAGAGAACCCTTTCATCAGCATCCTAATTGCCGCACTATTTACAGCACTCATCCAATCATCTGCGGCCACCACCGGCATTGTTATTGTGATGGCAAGCCAAGGGTTCATCGCTCTCCCCACAGGCATTGCGCTTGCTTTTGGTGCCAACATTGGCACCTGCATCACCGCCATTCTTGCCTCCATCGGCAAACCACGCGAGGCGGTTAGAGCTGCCATGGTGCACATCATCTTTAATATCTTTGGCGTACTGTTATGGATTGGCTTTATTGACCCACTGGCACAATTTGTCAGCTGGCTCTCTCCCCGCTACGACATGCTAACAGGGGCTGCCAAAATGGCCGCCGAAACCCCGCGCCAAATTGCTAATGCTCACACCCTATTCAACATTGCCAATACCCTGATTTTTATTGGCTTTACCAGTCAATTTGCCCGCCTTGTTGAATGGCTAATACCCGACACCCCCATGAATGAAAGCACCCTCACCACACCTCGATTTCTTAATGACGAACTCATCAACACCCCCTCACTGGCGCTCGACAGCACCCGCCTTGAGATTGGGCAGATGGGGGCACAGGTAAAAACGATGCTGGCACGCGTTATGCCCAGCCTCCTTACAGGCAACCGAGAGTCCCTCAACCAAATCGCAGCGTTGGATGATGCTGTAGATATAACTTATGGACATGTCATCACCTACCTAGGACAGATCAGTAAGCAATCACTAACCAGCGATCAAACCCATGACTTCACTATTTTTATGGGCGCTGCCAACAACCTAGAAAACATCGGCGATATTATTGAAACAGACTTGGTGGAGTTAGGCCACAAACGGCTTGATGAAGAGGTAGCCATCAGCCAAAAGACCCAAAAAGTGCTCATCAATCTACATGAGACCGTCTCAAGGGCTGTAGATTTAGCCATTCAAGCCGTCATTGAAGGGGACAACGAAGCCGCACAGCAAGTGATCAGCATGAAAGCCAGCATCAACCGACAAGCGGATGCCGCGGCACTTTATGAAGCAAAACGGCTTATCGCTGAAGAGCCAAAGCGGCTGCAAGCCTACACCATAGAGATGGATACCATCGAAAAACTTAAACGCATTTATTACTTTTCCAAGCGCATGGCAACAACCATCCCAGACTAATCGTCACAAAATAGAGGCTAACATTGTCATCTATCTGAAATATTACTAAGGTGTAATAGAATAATTGGCAATAATTCAGAGCGAACAATTAACACAATGAGCACCCAAACAATCCTTATCGTCGAAGATGAATCTGCCGTGCGGCAAATGTTGCGCTTTGCGCTCCAGCAGCAAGATTTCAATATAATAGAAGCGGTAGAGACCATCAAAGCCGAACGAATAATCACTGAAAATCACCCCGACCTAATCCTGCTGGACTGGATGCTACCCGGTAAAAGTGGCGTTGAATTCGCTCGGCAACTCAAGCGCAACCCCGACACACAGAATATCCCCATCATTATGCTCACCGCACGAGGTGAAGAGGATGACAAGGTACAAGGATTAGAAAGCGGTGCAGATGATTACATCACCAAACCGTTCTCAACACGTGAATTGATCGCCCGCATCCGTGCCATTCTACGTCGCACATCCCCCACCGAAAATGATGAAAAAATTGAGATGCAGGGACTGTCATTAGATACAGCCACCCACCGCGTGCTGGCTAATAAAAACCCCATTGAACTAGGCCCTACAGAATTTCGTCTGCTCCACTTCTTCATGACGCATACTGAGCGTGTTTACAACCGCACTCAACTACTGAATCAAGTCTGGGGCAGCAATGTCTATATTGAAGAGCGCACCGTAGATGTCCACATCCGCCGCCTGCGCAAAATACTAGAACCCAGCAACCACGACACACTATTACAAACTGTGCGGGGAGCTGGATACCGTTTTTCAGGTGAAGAGTAGCTGATTAATAGCCATAAAGCCGTTAGATTACCTGCTTCAATTTTTTGGGTTTCTTTGGCTTTTTGGGTTTCTTTGGTCGATCACTTAACTGAGTCAACGGAATATGGTGTGTTGGAACAAAGCCCACCTCGGTTTTACGCACCAACGTCTGGCGAATCAAATTTTCAATATCAGAGAGAAGCTTCACCTCATCGGCACTCACCAAAGAGATCGCCTCCCCTTCTAAGCCAGCACGCCCTGTACGTCCAATGCGATGGATATAGTTTTCAGATACGTTGGGTAGTTCAAAGTTAATCACACGGGGCAGTTCACTGATATCAATACCCCGTGCCACAATATCCGTGGCGACTAAAACTCGAATATTATTTGCCTTAAAATCAGCCAGCGCACGGGTACGTGCGCCTTGGCTCTTATTACCGTGGATCGCCACTGCGCTAATACCATCACCTATTAATTGCTGAGCCAGCCAGTTTGCATTCTGCTTGGTATTAACAAATACCAGCACCTGTTCCCACCCATTGCTACACACTAGATGACTGAGCAGCGCCCGTTTTTTATTTTTATCTACCTCAAAAATTAACTGCTGCACACACGGTGCCATCATATGGTGCAAACCATCTCCAATCTGCACGGGACTAATGAGCAGCTCATCAACAAGCATTCGTATCTCATTGGAACAGGTTGCAGAGAAAAGAAGGTTCTGTCGAACCTTTGGTAACAAAGCCACTATCTTGCGGATATCAGAAATAAAACCCAGGCCAAGCATACGATCTGCTTCATCAAGCACCAGCACCTCCAACTGTGAAAACCTCACCGCATTCTGACAATAGAGATCAAGCAACCGCCCTGGCGTCGCTACTAGCAAATCCACCCCACCGCGCAACTTCATCATCTGTGGGTTAATCTTTACACCACCAAAAACCGCCACTGATTTTACTGGCAGGTATTTGCCATAAGTAGCAACGCTATCAGCAACCTGAACCGCTAATTCACGGGTCGGCACCAACACAAGGACGCGGATACTATTTGCCTTTGCTTTCTGTCCACCAGAAAGAGTCTGCAATAGTGGCAATGTAAAACTCGCTGTTTTGCCCGTGCCCGTCTGTGCCACAGCCATCACATCCTTACCTGAAAGAACCGCAGGAATTGCCTCAAGCTGAATGGGATAAGGCGCAGCATAGCCCTCTTCATCAACTATACGAAGAAGGGGGCTAGAAAGTCCAAGGGCAGCGAATGACATAATAAATTTTTTTAATTGGATGCTGATTATCCGCATTACAGATCATAATGAATGGGGTTTTTACCGTAGATTCATCCTAAATTCGACTGACGCCTAGATTTAATGAAATTGTCATTGAACTGAAACCAGGCGGTCATCTATTAGATGCATAATAATCAGGAGTTAAAAAATAAATCAATTGGAGAAAAACAGTGAACCCACACAGCAAACAACCGCCCCAAACAGGCATCTTAGTGCAAGTAAATTATGGCAGACGGCACTGCTTTCACACACACGCAAATACCATATCAGCAGACGGCATGTTTCTCTCGACACGCACACTCAGTCTACCCATTAACAGTAACATAAGTCTAAAATTTTCTATCGGCAACGACTG
>JAJRWL010000194.1 GCA_024276875.1 Gammaproteobacteria bacterium | reverse complement strand
TCCCTCTTCAAATAGTTGCATCATTTCCTGAAACAGCCGGTGAGCCAACGCACTACGCTCCACCATCAACTGATCAGCATCTACACCAAAATAACTTATATTGTTTCGGAAAGGCCTTAGATCAATCCGATTATTCTCATAAAAATCGCGTTTACCCAACTCTAAAAAACGCCCAAAGGGTCTTAATACAGAAAAATTCTTAGCAATCGCATCACCTGCAAGCGAGTTAAGAACGACATCAATTCCCTCTCCATGGGTCATATCCATTATCTCATGAGCAAAATTCAGGCTGCGAGAGTCCATCACATGATCCGCACCCAATAAGCGAACAAAATCCCGTTTTTCATCGCTGCCTGCGGTAGCAAAAATCTCTGCCCCAAGATGATGAGCCACTTGAATAGCGGCAATACCAACCCCACCTGCCGCACCATGAATTAAAACCCGCTCGCCCGGTTGTAACTGTGCCAAATGTTGCAGCGCATAGTAGGCGGTAAAAAATGTTGTCGGCACGGTCGCCGCTGCTTCGTATGTCCAGTGTGCAGGCTTAATTGCTGTGGCTGAAGCCTTAGTTATAACCCGTGTACTAAAACAGGAGGGGGCAAATCCAATGACTTGGTCTCCCACTTTATAATCGGTCACAGCCGCCCCAACGGCCATCACATCTCCCGCCAGCTCCATGCCAAGTGTAGCTCCTGAATAGCCGCTCTCAACAGCTTCATCAGGGAGGAGACCCATGGAATACATCACATCCCGAAAATTTAATCCTGTTGCTCGGGGTCTAATTGCAATCTCATCAGATGCAGGGGAACTCGTTGCCAATGCACGCCAATAGAGGTGTTTTAGCGGCCCTGGTGTTGAAAAATCCAGACAGACATCTGCTTTGTCATGTTCAATGCACCTTTTCTCTTCTTGATGCAGTGAGGTTGGGTGCATACGCACAACATAGCGTGACTGCTCAGTAATGATGATTTCATCTTCTGCATCGGGATCGAGCAGCTCTAAAAGCAACAATTGGGCGGTACTGTAGAGATCTTGCCCCCGCTGAAGATCAATTAATTTACAATTCAGCGCAGGGTATTCGTTCATGATAACCCGCCCAAAACCCCACAGCGGCGCTTGTGACGGCAGATGATTGAATTCAATATCTGTTTCAGCCCGCACCACGGCTCCGCCAGAGGTTATCAGCGATAGATGAGGCATTGAGGGTAGCGCTACCTGCTCCAACGCCTTAAGCAAATGCAAGGTACTTAAGCAGCGCAGCTCTTGGCATATTTCAAGGTCTATTTCATGCTGGTCATCGACAAATGAGAACCCCATAAGATGAACAATATGGTCGCAGGCTATCCCCTGCTTTTTCAGCGTATCTAATAGTGTTACAAACTGACCGGCTGAGACGGGGTCAATAGAGAAGTGATTGCTGGATAGCGCTTGAAAATCCTCTCCCGCCTCCACCGTAATAACTATTTGAGATTGGGACTGTAACCAAGCCGCCAGGTGCTGACCAATCGACCAGGATTGATCCCCTCTATCCAACATAATTAACCAGGTAAGGGGGGGGGCTGCTTTTTGCGCCTCATTCTGAAGAGGCACATCTGGGTTCTTGGCCAGCATGAGGAAAGCACCTGCACTGGCCACAGATTCTGGTTCAATAAACGGCGCTACATCGGCAAATCCACTCTCTTGCAAAACGGATTGCCACTCATTAGGCATCAGCAGGGGCGATACCGGCAGCTCAGCATCGCTAGTATGCGCCCACCAATCGGGGTTGATCCCAAAGGTCATATCGGTAAAGCGATCGGGTTGGCGCTCTAATAAAATCAGCAGCCCATTTTTTGGCAACAGGCGCTTTATATTGATTAGCGTACCGACAAAATCATCCACTTCATGGAGTACATTTCCTGCAATAACAATATCATAGCCATGTAGCATTACATCTGGCTGGCCATCAATTTCAACCTCGGGGTCGAACAGGGAGACCTCTACAAATGGATAGGCGGCAAACTCCATCTCTGCCCTTGCCAGTACATTTTCATTTACATCAGTAAACAGATAGTCACACTGACATTGCGGCAAAACAGGCAGCAGATGAGAGGTTAAACCTCCTCCCCCCCCACCCATCTCAAGAATGCGCAACCGCCGGTTTGTAGGCCAGTCACGCACAATTTTTTCCACTATTGTTCGAACAGCAATATTGACACCGATATACGAAGGCGTACTTTCATAAAGATGCTCTAAAGTGCTGCCCTCTTTTTTTGATGCCAAAATCGTCTCTGCTGCAACCTCGCCTTTAAGTAACGCGGTCAATTGGCTGCCGCAGCGCCCCGCTAACAATAACTCCGGCAAATAGGCAGGGTAATCACCCAATAGGGTTAACCAGATATCTTCCGCAACTGGCAGCTCATCTGCTGCAAATAGAAACCACTCTTCACCGTCACTGTGTACAAGCCCATCCTCCTGCAACATTGACAATAGTCGAGCCAACAATGGCTTATAGCGTGGATTAATGTTTTTCAGCTTGATCAAGGAGTCCAGAGAAAAGGTACCCTCATCTGCACCCAGCTCCTTAAATGCCTGATAGGCAAAAGCGCATGCCAATCCATCAAACAAGGGCTGTGCCTGTTGAAAATGTGCGGCACGTCTAAGCACTTTTTCTTGCTTTTTTGCATTTCCTATTGCATGTGCCACCAGATTTTCAATCGGCGGAAAGGCGGCAGAAACGACAATACCTTGGTGTGGTTTTAGTTGGGGTATAAATTCATAGAGGGCAGGGTCATCCTTTGTCCTTGAGAGTGCGACCTCTCTAAAACGGCACGCTTCAAGCTCTGCCAAAATGTGCCCCGTTTCATCCAGCAGTTGAAAGTCAGCCACCACGGAACGCTGGCTTTTATTGGTGACGCTTGCATGTAGAAATGCAACCTGGCCGCCCATGCCATAGAATTTCAGTCGCCCTATTCGAACGGGTATCATGGCTCCTTCAGCCAACTCATTTTTAAAAATATCAATCAACACCTGAAAGCAGGCATCCAGAAGTGCGGGGTGCAAGATATGCTGTTCAATACCTGCCGCTATTTTCTGTGGTATCTCAATGCGCGCAAACGCTTGCATCTGTCGCGGCCAGACTTCAGCAACCGCCTGGAACGCCGAGCCATAAGTGAGCGCTATTTTATTGGCCAGTTCATAGTGCTCATCCACCAGTATTCGAGGGATATCTTGCGGGATAAAACGGGCAAGATCCCTCTTTTCGGGTACTTGCTGCAACACCGCGCCAGATAACCGCCCCACCACATTGATTGTCCATGGGTCGTCACTCAATCGAACGCGGCTTTTTATGATAAATCGCCCATCTTCGGGCACAAGTATGAAGCGAACCGTTTTTAAAGCACTATGATCCAAAACCAATGGCGCACGAATCTCCAGCCCTTCAATCTCATGTGTGGCCAACTGAAACCAGCTCTTTGATGCAGCCAATGCCATTTCCAGGTAACCCGCCGCTGGAAAAACCTCAGCCCCACCCACAACATGGTCTGCGAGATAGTCCACCCGCTTGGAGTCCAGCTGATTTTCCCACTCAGGTTCATCCCGCTTCAAACGATAGCCTAACAGTGGATGATCCGCCGTTTTGTTAACAAGGTCATAACCTTCATTAGTCAAAGGATACCAATACCTCTCCCGCTGCCAGGGATAAGAGGGCAAAGAGAGAGATGCACCTTTTGCTGGAAACAATAAATCAAGATCCAGCGGACAACCCAGCAGATAACTGGTGCAAAGCGCACCTAACAGGCGATCACCATCATCCGCATCCCGTTTAAGCGTACCTAATACGCGCCCCTTTACTCCCTGAGCTTTAAGACACTTATTGATGTGGCCCTGCATAATGGGGTTAGGGCTGATCTCAAGAAACACATGGCAATCATCATTTAGCAGGGTTTCAACTGCCTTGGAAAATTGCACGGGTTGGCGGATATTTTTCCACCAATAGGCGGCATCAAGCTCCTCGCCACCCATCTCGGCACCCGTTACGGTAGAGATAAACGCTGTTTTAACCGGTGACGGCTTCAACTCATCCAATGATGCTAATATCTGCTCTTTGGCTGGATCCATGTAACGGCTGTGGAAGGCATAATCAAGATCAAGCAGCTGTAAAAAACGCCCCTGCGTCTTTAGTGTCCCTTTAAATGCTTCTAAATCAGATAATGGACCCGATAAGGTAACTGAGTGCGGACTATTAATCGCGGCCACCTCAATGCTACCGCTCAAACCAGCCGCCTCAAGTTCTGCCGCTACTTGATCGACAGAGAGCGCCACTGCGGCCATTCTGCCCGACCCTTTGGTCACACCCTGAGCCGAGCTTCGCTCATAAATAATATCTACTGCCTGCTCCAGCGTTAAGGCACCTGCTGCCCACGCCGCCGTAATTTCACCCGCGCTATGTCCAAATACCGCATCTGCTTGCAACCCTTTTTTCCATAAGAGCCGGACAACACCTGCCTGAAGCGCAAAAAGTGCCGTCTGAGCAATCTCCGTATAATGCATCCTGGAGTCCGCAGGACTCGCCATCAACTCATCAACCAGCGAATAATCCACACGGGAACCCAGCAGGCTATCCACCTCTTCTATTGTCTGGCGGAATAGCGGCTCATTCTCAATCAGTTGGCAACCCATCCCCAACCATTGCGAACCATTACCTGAAAACACCCATGCCAATTTTGCAGGCTTCGCGATCTTCTCTGCCTGAACAGATCGGGGGAGCGATCTCCCCTGGCTAACAGCCTGCAATAACGCAAGAGCCTCAGCCTTATCTCGGCCAAATAGCGCCAAGCCATGATCCAAGTGCTGTCGATGAAAGGCGGCAGCATACGCAAGGTCATAATATTCCGGCGCACTATCCTGTTTGAGCAGATCATGGTAAGCACCTGCCATCTCCTTTAAGGCTTGATTACTTTGAGTCGATAAAAACAGAGGGGGCATCGTCTGTTCATCAGTAGTGGATGAACAGCTAATAGGGGATGAAGAGATATAATCTTCTAATAAAACATGCGCATTGGCGCCACCAAAACCAAAAGAGTTCACCCCCATTAGCAGCGGTTTATCACTTTTAGCTAGCGGCGTGTAATCGGTAACCACTCTAAGGTTAAGACGATCAAAATCAATATTTGGGTTGGGCGCGTTATAGTTGATGGAAGCAGGAATCGCTCTGTTTTTCAGGCACTGAACCACCTTTACCAATCCCGCCATGCCCGACGCTGTTTCAAGATGCCCCAGATTACTCTTCACTGACCCTATTGGAAGCGGGTTATCTTGTTTCCTGCCTGCCCCAAGCATCTGCCCTATTGCTGCCGCCTCGATAGGATCACCCACTGGGGTTCCCGTTCCATGCGCCTCTAAATACGTAATTTGATCTGGCTCCACCCCAGCTGCTTTATATACTGAGCTGAGCAGCTCAGCTTGCCCCGCTGCACTTGGCACCGTAATTCCATTTGTGCGACCATCACAATTAACCCCAGAAGAGACAATGACAGCATGAATGCTATCGCCGTCCGCCTCTGCTTGCTCAAGAGATTTAAGAATCAAAACAGCGCAGCCTTCGGCACGAACATAGCCGTCCCCTGCTGCATCAAATGGCCGGCAATGCCCCGTCGGTGAAAGCATTGATGCCTTTGAAAAGCCAATAAAGGCAAATGGGTGGAGTAACATATTTACTCCACCCGCAACCGCCATTGAAGCATCCCCTTTCCGAATACAGTTGCATGCCTGATGCAGTGCCACCAGTGAGGAAGAGCAAGCGGTATCAACAGACAGGCTGGGGCCGCGAAAATCAAATGCATAAGAGATGCGATTAGACGCGATGCTGGCGGTGTTACCCGTCATTGTATAGGCATCGACTGAGCTTAAATCATCTATCCGTCGCTGGACATAATCATTGCTGGCAATACCCACGTAGACGGCGCAATCTGATCCTGCCAATTTTTCTGGAACCTGCCCACCCTCTTCCAGAGCATCCCAGGTCAACTCCAATAACAAACGCTGCTGCGGATCCATTTCAGCCGCCTCGCGCGGTGAAATGCCAAAAAACTTAGCATCAAATTTATCTACATCCGGTATGACACCCGCCGACCAAGTGTAACTTTTGCCCGGCTCTTTTTGTCTTGAATGGTAATAAGCGTCTTTTCCCCAACGCCCCTCCTCAATAGTACCCACAAGATCTTTACCCTCTTTGAGTGCTTGCCAGAACTGATCTGAATCAGACACCCCCCCAGGAAAACGAAAAGCCATGCCAATGATGGCGATTTTATTTTCTTTTTCTGGCAAGCTCACACCCCAAATATTTAAATAACATTTTTTCCTTATGGCCTTGTATGCTTTTGATAAAAAAAGGGAACCACATCTAAACGCACAAACAGCAGGCTAATTTAAAAAAAGACTCCTAAAATACTAGCTCATGGCAAGACAACATATTAGCAAAAGATCATTACGCTATTCTCTACACATCTCTTGCTTAACATATCACTATATTACTCACTAAATAGCATCAGTAAAACAAACTCTTACAAATCACTCCATCTTTTTAGAGAACCTAAAACCAACGGTATAAAGTTATGCCCATCTAAATACCTGCAAACCTAAAATATGCCACACTATACAAAAGCTAAATTAACTTAAAAAACACACCCTTTTAGTCATGCTATAAAATCACCTCCATGAGCCATTCAGCAGATAACGCTAAAACCTTTGTGCATAACATTGAAGCAATAACAGCCTTTAATAAAGCGGGGCAAACTGAGGAACATGGGTTGCTTGCACCCATTGCAATGCCCTTCCAGCTCCCCACTCCAATCTATGGTGCCATGCTGGCAATCTGGCACTTACGCCCTTTTTTACAGCAGCGTTTTCCCCTCCACAAAGGAAAGCCCAAATATTTTGTACGCTTTCTGGCTTGGTGTGCCATTGAAGGTCGGCACAAATTTGCTATTTTACAAAAAATACCCGAGTGGGATGCCGCCCTGGCAAGACCGATCTCACTCCCTGCCCTCAAGAATGACCCATGGCTCGACGGCTTTTCAGTGGCCATGTTTCTCTACGGAGTCGCCCGCTACCGCTATTTTACCGCGCCCATAATGAGAGATGCACGAGTCCGACACAGCACGGCTCGCGCTTTTTGGCGTGGCGAGCGGCACAAGCTGATGCTGCCACCGCCCAGCCGATGGCAAATAGAACTTATGAAGAAGCGATTTGGAACCATTGAATCACTGATTCACACACTCCAATTAAAAAAGAAAGACGCTAAAAAAACCATACCACAATTAGTCGAAGAGTTTGGCCTAGCCGACATTTTTCAACCGACAAAAGACCCCATCAATCCACCCCAATTCCATACATCAAAGCCGCTTTTGAATGAGCCTAAAAAGACTAAGATATTAGCTATTAGCCATAACAAAACAGCCATCACTCGGCCTGATAAGGCACTATTACCCGCAGGACTTGATCAATTCTACATTCGCTTACCCATACCCGCACTACGTGAGCTGGCATGGCTTAGAGAGCGCCTTAAACGAAAACCATCACAGCATCAACTGGCTCACAAGACTGGTCAAATACCGATCAACCAAAGACCCACGCTACAATCACCCTTTCCATTTGGCGTAAACCTCTTTGGCTACGCACAGGGTGAACTAGGCATTGGAGAAGATGTCAGGCTGGTCGCACTCTCTCTACAGTCACAGAGCATTCCCTTTTGCATCGTCAACGTCAAACCCGGTGACAATGTTTCACAAAAAGACAACAGCGCCAACCATTGGCTTACTGACAAACCTCGCTACGCCATCAATATCTTCTGCACCACAGGCATTGAGCAGGTTCATTATGCTTGCGCTCAGGGCCTCACTGTATTTGAAAACCGCTATAACATAGGATTTTGGCCATGGGAATTGCCCGACTGGCCGGCAAGCTGCTCCCACGCATTCAGCATGGTTGATGAGATTTGGGGCATCAGCCGCTACACAGCGAATGCATATCGAAGAGCGAAGTGCCCCATCCACACCATGTCGCTCCCTGTCACCATCGATAAAATTGCACCCATGGGGCGCAAAGATTTTAATCTGCCTAAAAACGAGTATCTCTTCGTCTTCTCATTTGACTTTAACTCGACACTGGCGCGTAAAAACCCAAAAGCAGTTATCCATGCATTTCAACGCGCCTTCCCCAGCCACAAAAATGACAAGGTTGGCCTGGTCGTTAAAGTAAGCCATATCAACAAAAGCAATAGAGAATGGAAACGACTGAAGCGCCTCATTAACACAGACCCCCGCATTCACCTCATCGACACCACATTACGCCGACCTGAGGTATTAGCACTGTACCAGTGCTGCGACTGCTATGTATCACTACACCGAGCAGAAGGCTTTGGACGAGGACTCGCTGAAGCCTTAATGTTAGATCTGCAACTGATTGCCACCAATTTTTCAGGCAATCTTGATGTTTTCACAGCAGAGCGTGTCGGGCTGGTGCGGTGTCAACACCAAAATGTGCGCGACAGAGAATACTTTCACGCCGATGGCCAGAGCTGGGCTGACCCAGACATTGATCACGCTGCAGAACTGATGCGAAACATCCGCACCCATCCGAAACCCATAAAACCAAGAATATTTGACTTTAGCCCCACGACCATGGGTTGCCGATATGCAAAGCGCCTGTATGCGATAAAGCAACAACTCAGCTCAGCAAAAACAGATTCATACTAGTCAATCAGGAACAGGGATATATTCACCCATATTAACCACTTTTCCCGATGCACCCTGAGTCACCCCTTCGTTATCTACATCTATAAATTTCCCGACATGCTGCGGGGCAGATTCAGGCTCTGCTGTTAATGAAGTATCTGCATCTGGATCTATATACTCCCCAACATGCTGTGCAGCAGTTTCAGTCCCTGATGTGAGCGAAGTATCTGCATCTGGATCTATATACTCCCCGATATTTTGAATCTCCTCTTCAACACTGGAATTAGAGATCAAAGCAGCCTCAAAATCTGGGTCAAGCACACGATCTTCAGGTGACGGCTCTGTTGGCAAGTTACTTTCGCCTAATATCTCCTCTTCTGAAAGTAGGGGCTTTACTATTTTATCTTTCTTGCTTTTTACATCTCTTGGAGGCGACTCATTCATGCCCGTCTCCTTCATTTGAGCGCGCTCTGCACGAGGAGACACCGCTGGTGGAGCCTTAACATCCGTCACATCAACTGGTGGAGCGGGGCGTTGAGTATGCTCTTCCTGCAAAGCCGCATAACCAACGGCCAGCAATATAATAACCAATGCGAGCCACCCTATAGTATTACCATTTTGCATTGCAATTAAACCTTGAAATAATCAACTTTAGATAACCAGTGCCATCCACTGCAGCAACATATTACCCACCCCTGTTTAGCAGTCTATATCACGATTTGCATTTGTAATAGCACTCGCTCACAAAAATGCTATAGTCCACTTCAATAATCAACGACCACCAGCAGGAACGGGGCGATCTGCAAAAAAACATGAAATCACAATTAGCTATCAAACAAAACGATGCATACATGAACATAGTGATAACCACCGGTTGCCCAGATAGCGGCTGGGAAACTTCATTACCCACCTTGCAGCAGCTAGGGCTAAAAAAAAGTGGCCACACCTTCAGCAAATGGTGCGATGAGCTATTTCAGGAAACCAGCATTACAGACCCACTTCAGCTCAATCAACCTTTACAGCCTAATAGTGCGCAAACAAAAAAAGCAATAGACCTACTCTCAGACGAAGAAGTCAGCAACTCTTTATTATGGGCAGATAGTAGAAACCTATGGCTTCTCAATTTCTGGGCAACCACATTTCCGCACGCAAATTTTCTGCTGTTTTATACGCGTGCAGAAAGCGCCCTGGCCTACGCCCTCCAGCAAAAAGCAGACCCAGAACAGTTTATTGAAGCCTGGCAAGCCGCCAACCAGCAACTCCTTTGCTTTCAGCGCCGTAACCGCCACCGCAGTCTATTGCTCGATGCTGAAGCCGCCACCCAACACCCAGCAGCATTAGCTAAAGCTTGCCAACGCATTGGGCTTCAGCTCCAGCCAACAGATACACCCCCTCCCCCCAGCACCTCTGCTCCTGCGCTGGAGCGCCTACTGGCCAGCCAACTTCTGCACAAGCAACCCACTATTCAAAACCTGCAAATGGAGCTGGAGGCCAGCACCCAACCCTTAGGTGAGACAACCGCCCACAACCCGCCACAAGCAATAGAGGCATACCACAGCTATCAGCAATGGCAGGCACAAATTGAACAGCTAACCGCAAGAGAAAAAGAGCAGGCAAAGCTGGCAACCGAGCAACAAACACAACTTACCCAGGCCAAGCAAACCTATAAGGCGCTAGAGGCCGCCAACAAAGAGACAGAGCAAGAGAATGAACTGTTACTGCTGCAACTGCACCAGGTGCAAGAAGAGCTTGAAACCATTTTCATGCAAAAACAGCAGCTCGAGCAAACCAACAAAGAACAAAGTACCCAGCTAAAGCAACGCCAGCAGGAAAACGAACAGCTATTATTACAACTGCACCAAGCGCAAGAAGAACTTAAAACAGCCCTTCTGCAAAAGAAACAACTCAAGCAGACTCAAGAAAAACAAGAAACCCAGTTAAAACAACGCCAGCAGGAACTGGATGCGGCTCAAAAAAGATCTCAACAACAGCTTGAGCAGCTGACTAAAGAAAAAAGAGCGGCCGTCAACAAAAATATTGAGCAAACTCAAGCGCAACAAAAGACCAAAGAGCGACTGGAGGCTGCCAACAAAGAGATTGAACAAGAAAACGAACTACTGCTGCTACAACTACACCAGATACAAGAAGAGCTGGAACAATACTTTATAAAATATCAAGCACTGACACAGCCGCCTGAAAATGAACAGGAAACCG
>JAJRWL010000193.1 GCA_024276875.1 Gammaproteobacteria bacterium | reverse complement strand
CGTTTACAGAGCGGCTTAAGCAGTTTTGCACCACGCGCTTCATGTCCTCGGTGGCTGGGTAGTATTGCTGCGGGGGTCGTGCCTTTGCCCAGGTCATGTACCAATGCGGCAAAACGCACTTGTGGATTATCACTCAAAAGGCATGCCTGTTGCAGTGTCAGCAGGGTATGCAGCCCCGTATCAACTTCAGGGTGATAATCTTTGCGTTGGGGAACACCAAAAAGGCAATTAACCTCGGGCAGAATGGGTGCCAGAATATGGAGTTCACGCATGGTTTTAATGAAGATGTGAGCATGCTCTTCACTCATGGCTTTTGCTATCTCTGCCCAAACACGCTCAGTCACCAGATTATTCAAAGCGCCATCGGCTGCCATCTGTTGAACCCGCTGTTTTGTCTCTTTTGCAATAGTAAACCCCAGGGCATGAAAACGAGCAGCAAAACGCGCCAGTCGGAGTGTGCGAATAGGGTCTTCAGCAAAGGATGGGGTGTGACGTAAAATGCGTTTTTTCAAGTCACTTTGACCATTGCAGGGGTCGATAATCGCTCCATCTTCCCCCTGAGCCAAGGCATTGATGGTGAGATCCCGCCGCGTTAAATCCTCTTCAATACTGACAGGAGTGCTGGTTATATTGTGACGCTGGCTGCGTGGTAGCGCGTACTCTTCATGCGTTTTGGGATGCAGAAATATGGGGAAATCTTTGCCGACTTGCTGATAGCCTTGTGCGATCATCTGTTCGGGGGTGGCATGACTCACCAGCCAGTCCCGTTCAGTGATAGGCTGCCCCAGCAGTTTGTCTCGAACGGCGCCACCCACCAAGTAAAATTTCATCTGTTTGTTACTCATTAGCCACATGCTAACGTGTTCGGTATGCAAGTCAAAATTGTATTACTACTATTGATATTTCAGCTGCTGACGGGCTGCGCGACCCTGCGCTATTACGCCCAATCAGTACATGGTCAACTTGATCTGATTGGAAAACGACAGTCTATTAAGGCGTTGCTTGCGACTCCCGAAATATCAGACACGTTACGCCAGCGTTTGCAGCGCGTGCTAAAGATACGGGATTTTGCCAGTAATCAACTGGCGCTGCCTGAAAATGCCAGCTATCGCAGCTATGCTGACCTGGGGCGAGCGGCGATGGTGTGGAGCGTTGTGGCAACGCCTGAGTTCTCTATGCAGCCTAAACAGTGGTGCTATTGGGTCGTGGGTTGTGCGGCTTATCGTGGCTATTTTTCTCAGCAACAGGCGGAAGAGTTTGCCGTGGGGTTAAGTAATGAAGGGTTGGATGTGGTAGTGGAGGCTGTGCCTGCGTACTCTACGTTGGGGTGGTTTGATGATCCGATCCCCAGTACCGTGATTAATTGGTCGGAACCTCATTTGGCGGGGTTGATTTTTCATGAATTAGCGCATCAAAAGCTCTATTTTAAGGATGATAGCCCGTTTAACGAGGCGTTCGCTATGGCTGTTGAGCAGCTTGGGGTAGAGCAGTGGATGGCGGCACAGAATAATAGCGAAGGGTTTACCCGTTGGCGTGAGCAAGAGGTGCGAGAAGAGGCGTTTATCCAGCTATTATTGCAATCACGCCAAAGATTGGTGGCACTCTTTGCCCAGCCATTGGCAGCATCAAAAATGCGGATGGCCAAGGCAGCAGAATTTAAGCAGTTGCGCACTGAATATGCCGAACTGAAGCAGCTGTGGCGTGGGTATGCGGGATATGATCGCTGGTTTGAACGCAAACTCAACAATGCCCGCCTGGCTTCAGTGGCGACCTATCGACACCTGCTGCCAGGGTTGCTGGCACTTTATGTGCAGTCAGACCGTGATTTAGTGCGCTTTTACCAAGCGTCCGAAGCGCTGGAAGGGTTAACACCAGAGATGCGGTCACGGCAGATTGAGCAACTTACCCACCTTGTCGCCAACGGGAGAGGCGTTGTTGTCTCTGAGTAAGCCCCAGGTAGAGTGGCACGATATCGTTAATGTCCGTAGGTGCAATACCCAAGTCAAGCAGATCATTGTGTTGGCATACACTATCGACCTGTAATGAAAGGTAGTTATCTATAGAGAAGGGTTGGCCTGGCATTCGCCCAAGAATTTCTGCCTGTAACCTCGATGCGCGGTCATTTAAGCGGACTATTTTACGCTTCAACCCTAGCTGCTGGGCTGTGTAGTTAACCAGCGCTTCCAGAGTAAAAACGCGTGGCCCACAGAGGTTAAAGCGCCGACCAAAAGTGTCGTGATGAGTGAGCGTGTGGATGAAGGCATCGGCAACATCACCCACGTAAATGGGGGCAAATCGGGTATCTGGACAGGCGAGAGGGAAGGGTATGGGGGCTAGAGTCAATAGATCGGCAAAGCGATTAAAGAAGCTATCATTTGCCCCAAAGATAACAGAGGGGCAAAAGCTGGTGACATTGATATGAGGATGGCTGGGCTTATGTGCAAGATTTTCACCCTCACCCTTGGTGAAAAGATAGCGGCTGGGTCCCTGATCCTGATTGGCATTGAGCGCACTCATATGCAACAGCCGAGATATGCCTGCTGTGCGGCAGGCTTTAATGACAGCATCAACGAGAGCCACATGTGCTTGCTTAAATCCCTGCTTATTGGAACCTTCATTAAGAATGCCAACAAGGTTGATAAAGGCATCACAGCCAGCCAGATGTGGCACTATTGTTTTTGTATCAAAAATATTGGCAGCCAGTAGCTGAACACCAGGCAGCACTTGCAGATCTTTATGCTGTGGTGGACTGCGTGTTAGCACAAGAGATTGAATACCCTTAGAAACCAATTTGCTTATAAGGTTGCGACCAACGAATCCACTGCCACCAAGGATGCAGACTTTGCTAATTTTCATCTTTTCACCTGTCTAAAAACGTTCAGTTTTTTAATTCTAATAAGGGCGAGTACACCGTCAATATAACCTGGACGGTGTACGGGGTTAAATAATTACCTTTCAGATTAATAAAATGCATTCAATTATCCTGAAGATATTCGCAGGGCTATCTACACGACCAATGCCATTGAATCATTGAACAGTATTATTCGTAAAGCGATCAAAAAACGAAAGCTGTTTCCAACTGATAAAACGCCGCTTGTGTCAAAGTTAGCTGCATTCTTTTAATCTCGAGCTATAATCAAATCTAGTGTATGGGTTATCAAGCAGCATCATGATCCTGTTGTTCTTGTTTGATGGCATCACTGAATTTCATCCCAGTAATAACATCCGCTAGTAAATGATACCCTCGTAATCTGTGCCAGCGCTTTTGAGCTGTCTCCATTAGCTTTAATACCATCTCTAATGTGATGGCTCGACCACCATCGCTGCCAGCCATGGAGAGTGAAACGAAGGCTGGTAGTCCGCAGAAGGCGTAGGCCGCTCGTAGCATACCCGTCGTGCCTTGCGCCAGAGGG
>JAJRWL010000009.1 GCA_024276875.1 Gammaproteobacteria bacterium | reverse complement strand
CGCCCTTATTTTTTAATAATGAAATGGCCTGATTACCGTCACCTTGATTCACCGATTTAGCCAACTGTCCAATACCGCTTTTATCTGCAAAACGGTAACTTTGATGTAGTAGTAAGATAGCATCGGCCATAGGCTGTGACGGCTCTTTTCTGGATGGCAACTCATCTCCAATCAGCTCTGTTAACTTGATCCGAAAAGCATCAGAAAACAGCTGTTGTTTACCACAGATATCTGCCAACACAGCACCTGCTTCAACTGAAGAGAGTTGATCTTTATCACCCAACATAATAAGCCGTGCTTTATCAGGTAGCGCCCAGATTAGCTTGGCCATCAAAGCAATATCGACCATAGATGCCTCATCCAGTACCAACACATCAATAGGCAATGGGTTCTTCTGATTATGACGAAAATAGACAGAATTCATACTAGCACCCAACAACCGATGCAGTGTTGTAGCTTGCTCAGGTATCGCATTACGAATCGACTCATCCACAGGCAATCTATCTTTGGCTTGATGAATGGCCTCCTGCATACGTGCAGCAGCTTTACCTGTCGGGGCGGCTAAAGCAATCTTAAGATCCAACCCATTAGGTTGCTGACGCAACAATGCCAGGATACGAATCACCGTCGTCGTTTTTCCTGTTCCTGGGCCACCAGAGATGACAGTAAATCGGTTAAGCAGCGCAGCAGCGGCGGCCACTTTTTGCCCATTAGGTTTTGATGATGCAGGAAAGAGTTGCTTTAAGCCTTGCTGAAGTTGAACCTCATCAAGCGACGATACAATTTCGCCCGACCGTTTGATCAGCGCCTTGGCAATGTCCTGTTCATATTTCCAGTATCTGTAAAGATAAAGTCTGCCAGACTTATCCAAAATAAGCGGACAATAATCACCTGGCTTACCTAAGACTGGCATCTTTTTCAATATCGCTATCCACGCCTTATATTCAGGCAGCTGAAGAGCGTTAGCCGCCTCAATAAGATAGATTTTTTTACCCGCTTCACTGTGCAGATCAAGGCAGGCATGGCCATTAGTGGTGGCATTACTTACTAGCGCAGCGGCCAACGCCAGTTCATTGGATTCATTCTCAGATAAGCGACACATCAATTGGGCAAAACCCACATCTAATGAGGTTAACCGCCCTTGCTTTTGCAATGCTTGTAGTTGCTTCATATCTATTGTGGAATCAGGTAACGATCCATTGCCTCAATCAGTTGTTTTGATGGCTTATCCCAATAGACACCCGATGCTGATCCAGTGACTGGATTCATGCCTCGTACAAAAAGATAGAATGCACCACCAAAATGTTGGTCATAATCATAATCTGGAAGGCGCAAACTCAGATAGCGATGCAATGCCAAAGTATAAAATAGGTATTGAAGATAATAGGTTTCATGCGCCATCACCTGCACCAGGCAATCACCCGAATAGGCACTTGGATCATCACCCAGCCAATTGGATTTATAGTCAGCCAGATAGAAGCAGCCATCAACTTCAAAAACAAGGTCAATAAACCCTTTCATAAAACCACAGACATCTGCAAAACTAATACGCTCGATGGCCTGGCGCATGACTGCTGTGGATGCGAAGTCATGCTCTAGTAAAACATCACGCAGCCCTTCTGCATTGATCTTGGCTAAAGGATAATGAAATTCTAACTCAACCAGGCGCTGCTTTATACCCACTGATTTAAGATACAGTGTTTTCTCTAAATCCAATGGCGTAGATAAAACGGACTCTATCATGTTAGCAACCACCAGCATCCAATCTGATTCAAACCCATTGACTATCAATGCATCTTCAACCAGCAGCTCAAGTTTTTTCCGTTCATAGGTTGCAAAACCAATCTGCTCAAAGATACTATGAATACAACGACCAGCAGCGGCTCCTCGCGGAAATCCAAAAATATCATGTGCCGCTGGTCTATCTACCCGCGCTGGCAGTTGTTCATCGTAATCCGGTTGGTCACCCGCATGCCCAGAGGTTAGTGCCGTAAAACTTGTCACATGTGACTGCACATTAAATCGTCTACTAAATAGCCTAACTGAGCCTGTATCATTTTGGTTATTGCATAGCTGAACAACCTGCCCATCCTCTTTAGGAATAGGGTCAACAAAAACACTATTGCCAGATTTCTTTACCCACTCATCAAGCTCTGTTTGCAGATCTGTAGTTTCTGCCGCACTCTTATCTGAACGCAGCAGCCATACCAAGGCTGATTGCTCTGTACCACTAATATTGCCCCAGGTTATATAGCAGCGATGCCGTGCGCGAGTCAGCGCCACATAAAGTAGGCGCAAATTTTCGGCTCGCTCTTCCTGAATGGCAAACCTACGGTCTTCTTCAAATCGCGCTGACCCTAACTCTAATACTGGCTTATAATTTGCCTTCTCATCATGAAAAAAGAAGGGGCTTTTTTTGCTTTTTTTATTCTCTGCATGGATTTTATCTGCCCATATGAACGGACAAAAAACAATGGGGTACTCCAGCCCTTTGCTTTTATGAATGGTAATAATCTGCACGAGATCTTCATCACTCTCAAGACGCAGTTCTTGCTCTTCACTTACCTGCGTTCTATTTTGACATTGGCGAGATAGCCACTTCACCAACCCTTCCATTCCCAATTTAGTTACACTATCATGCTGATGAACTAACTCCCCCATGTGCTGTAAATTAGTATAGTACCGCTCCCCACCCACTCTACTTAATAGTTGTTTAGCTATCTGTTCATGTAACAGTAGTTGGCGAAACATCCTGGCAAAACCTCGCTCTTGCCAGAGTTGGTGGTAATTACGAAATGATTCTAACCATAGCTCAAGCGCCTGTTCATCTGTTTGCAGATGTTCAATATCATGACCATTTAGACCCAGCATATCAGTCACCAAAGCAGCCATAATACGCGGCTGCTTTGTAGGCTCTGCAATCGCATTTAGCACACATAGTAACTCCACTGCTTCAGGTGAATGAAAAACATTCTCTCGCGATTGCTGAACGCTGTAGACTCCTAGCTCACTCAACTGTTGAGCCATTTTTTTTGCCTGCCGATGCTCATGCACCAGCACGGCAATATCGCCACCACTTAATTTTTGATCACCAATTCGAACATAGCCTTCCTGCCCCTGCTTCAGTAAACGAGCAATCTCTATTGCTGTAGCACGAGTTGCCAACTGTTCAGCATCTGCTTTGGCCAGGCTCTTTTCTCCTTCTATTAGCCATACCCTAAAGGGTGCATCCACGCCATTTAAATCATGTAATTCATCCCGTTGCTTTTCAGCTGCCTCAACCTCATAAAAAGGGATCCAATCATAGAAAAAACTGGCATGCGGCTGCTTAAATAACATATTAACTGCATTAATCAACTTAGGATCAGAGCGCCAATTGGTTTTTAGTGTGTAGCAATTTCCAGCATCCTGACGGGCATCATGGTAGGCAAAAATATCAGCACCACGAAAACTATAGATAGCCTGCTTGGGATCACCAACCAAAAAAACGGGCAACTCACTATTGCGGGTGATTGTTGAAAAAATCCGATATTGGATAGGATCGGTATCCTGAAATTCATCAATCAACACAGCAGAGTAGCGTTGACGTATGGCTTCAATTAGTACAGCGGCATGCTCACCAGACAGCGCCCTATCTAGGTCTAGCAGCAAATCATCAAAGGATTGAATGCACGCTTTGGCTTTGCGGACAGATAGCTCTTGATTACAATAGGTCAGCAGATTCTGTTTTAGAGCAATCAGCGCTTGAGCGTAACAGGGTGCTAATGTACTCCATATTGCGGCTAACGCTTCACAAGCATCAAAGAAAATATGTTTGGGGGGTGACTTCCCTTTTTTAACCGAAGCGGTCAATTCATTAGTTGTAAACTTGATGAATTTATCGAAAGGGCTGACTGACTGTGAATTTAGATAGTCATCCATCTGTTGAAACCAATTCAACAGTGATGATTTACGGTATTTATTACCATTTAAACTCGTATCAGATTGCAGCAGCTCTTGAACATTCTGCCGAGCATTCATCCAGATACTCCGTACCTGTTCATAGGCATGGATAAACATGGCTTCCTGTGGCACAAGATCAACAGGAAATGCCATGCCACGCACTTCTAAATAAGGTCTACCTATCCCTTTTTGTACACTTGAGAGTAATTTCTCTGGTGTGACTTTTTCAGCTAATAGATAATCCAGTAACCCAGGGGAAAGATCCTGTATTTCACAACGCCAGAAGTCAGCAACGATCTCCTGCAACAGCTCTGTTTGTTCAGAGATCAGTTCAGACTCAAAGGGCATGCCACTCTCAAAGGCATGATCTGACAAAACCCGCTGATAAAATCCATGGATAGTAAAAATAGCCGCCTGATCAAACCCTAAAATTGCAAGTCGTAAACGACGTTGCGCCTGTTCATGATCCACGCTTTGGTCTAATAATCCTTGATAAAATGGATCACTGCTCTCACCCAGCTCGAAGGCTTGCAACACATCAACAAGACAACTGCGAGTACGTTCGCGCAGTTCAGCTGTGGCTGCATTGGTAAAGGTTACAACGAGAAGCCCATCAACTCGACAGTCCATCTCCAAAATAAGCCGAACATATAGCCCAGTGATGGTAAAAGTTTTACCCGTGCCGGCACTTGCCTCAATTAAATTAAGGCCACTTAATTCAGTATATAAAAGATTCAGTTCCTTCATTTCTTTACCTGATTACCCACAACTCTCAGCCAGTTTCAACAGCCTATTCGGCATTGGCGGAGTCCGTAAAGCAACATATCTCTAAGTTGAAATCGACGATTAAACTGATAACAGAATTCAGTAAGATGACGGGGCAAATATTGCGGCCCAATGGCATGGTAGATTCTTGTCACGGCATTTTTAACATTACCAATCATCGTGTTTACCCATGTGAACTCTTCTTTTGTGACGCTTTAGTATCCACCTCCAGTCACAATGCTTTCATGCATGCTGCATCTTTTACAGCAGTAAAACAAGCTAAGCCATCAGAAATAACATGACTTCCAGACTGTAAATATTGTCATGCCCATTTGGATATTTCAGTTAATCTGAAACCTTTGATTACGGTCATACTCATTGCAATAGGATGACCTTCCTTATTAGTTGAAACCGCAGCAACATAGGGTGTTTTATTCTCTGAACCTCTCCCCCTTGAACCACCATGCCATTCCCCATCCCAGTAAACATCATCCAGTTGAATGATGCCTGAAAGTGGACGACTGTCATCACGCTCTTTCATAACCTGCATGATTTTTTGCTTCATGCTCCAGGCTGTATTATATGAACCTAGAAAAATCATAAGTGAGTCGTGATGCTCAGTATGCAAAACGGGACATCCAAGTCCCCCTTTTGCCTTCGCTTATCACGACGGTTAATTCCTTTTTGCCGCAGTCGTCCTGCTTACGTGCCGCTTCGCCACACCATCGCAAGCTCG
>JAJRWL010000192.1 GCA_024276875.1 Gammaproteobacteria bacterium | reverse complement strand
TGTCTTGACAGAACGAGTCAAACAAAATGCTTCTATCGACTGGACAATAAAAGAGAGTGTGAGAGCGAAACTGAAAGTAATCATCAAGCGTACACTCAGGCAATATGGCTATCCGCCCGACATGCAAAAACTAGCCACAGAAACAATACTGAAACAAGCCGAGCTTATTGCAAATGAATTCACAGTTGAAGCATAGAAGGGCTAACAAACGCATTCACTCGGACTTTCATATCAAATGCCTAATTAAATTTTGAGGAAAGACATATAGACCTACTCTTATTTCAGCTTCTATGTATAACATACTGTAATTAGAAATCCGTCGGATTTAACATCCTGAGCCAACGATGTTTTTCGGCTCAAATTGGAACGGTTAAATCGGGCAGGCTCTAATGCATTACCATAATCAATCTGAGCTTATAGCCTATGCGCATGCCCCACATCTACACCCCTCAAGTTCTAACCAGTGGAAAAATCATCACATTGGAAGAGGCTCCATCCCGACACATCAGCCAGGTTCTGCGTCTTCTACCCGATAGCAAACTCAGTTTATTTAACGGTGATGGGCAACAATACAATGCCTGCATACAAAGCTGTAGCAAACAAACAGTAGAAGCTGAAATAGTTTCAGTTGCTAAAACAAAAACAGAGACGCCTATTCAATTTACCTTAGCGCTGGGTATTTCAAAAGGTGAGCGTGTCGATTACGCTTTGCAAAAAGCTGTAGAGCTAGGAATAAGCGGCTTTACACCACTCTTTACAGAACGCACGGTAGTAAAGCTAAAAGGAGAACGACTTGAACGGCGATTACATCATTGGCAAAAGATTGCAATTGCTGCTTGCGAACAATCTGGCAGAAACACTATTCCATCCATTGATGCTGCCCAACAATTTGATAACTGGGTAGTGAACGCCAAACAGGGAACGCAATTAATACTCCACCCAAACGCCACACCATCACTCAATATGCTGCCTGTTCCAGATAAGTCCGTGCTGCTTCTCATCGGCCCTGAAGGAGGGCTGAGCAAAAAAGAGATAAGCATTGCAGAGGCAAATGGTTTTACATCCGTAAGGCTTGGCCCCAGAGTGCTCCGCACAGAAACAGCACCAATCGCTGCATTGGCAGCCATGCAGGCATTGTGGGGTGACTTCCGTTAAATAACCGCTTTACCATTACAAGCCAAGGTTTGCATCAAATCCCGCCGCCATCATCATGCCCTGTGCCTAATACATTTCGCTTGGTAATCACATGACAACGTCTACAATTTGCATAACCACTGGCAGGAAAAGCCACTTTACCGTGGCACTTTCCACACCATTTACCTTCAAATATCTCCTGCATGGTGAAAATATTTCCACCGATTTTCTTTTTAAAGGGTTTTGGGTGGCAGCTATCACAGCTCAGCCAATAGCTATGTATTCCATGAGGAAAGGCAACATCTGCCATCATGAAAACCTTTGCTTGAAAGAAGATGATATTATCGAGAAAGCCTTCATATGGCGCTTCTGTCTCTTCATCCGTTAAGGTTCCCCGCGGACGAATAATCCCATCCGTCACTGCTTTATTCCAATTAATCATCCCAAGATGATCTTTTGGCATCACCTCAAAGGCAGGTATAAGCTGATCATCCGATCCCCCAATCTTCTCAAAAGTACCGAAAAATTCCATATCTTGCAGCAATTCCTCCAGCATCTCTTCCTGTGAAAGATTACAGGTGGAATCAAGAACCACCGCACACTTGCGTGCAGCATCTTCTTCAGCCCAGACACTTGCTGCTTGAGTACATATTAGTAGCATCAACCACACCAGCATCTTAGGTGAAATACAGATAAATTTCATACAGCCCGCCTTAGATTTGAGGTTTAGCTTTTCTTTATAGTCTAACTATTTTTTTACCGCAACTCCTGTAACTTCTACTGCTTGCTTTGGTGTCTGATGACAACGATTACAATCAGTCAATGGAAAAGCCACTTTTCCATGACAGCGCCCACACCACTTGCCTTGTACAATCCCTTGCATGGTCATTTTATTTTTTCCTTTAGCCATTATAAATATGCCTGTATGGCAATTTTCACATTTTAGCCAATAGGTATGAGCCTTATGGGGAAACAAGACATCATTAACATAATCGCCTTTTGCTGTAATCAATACATTCATATCAAATGGAGGCATTTCGGGTGCACCCACTTTTAGCGAGCCTCGTGGGCTTATGATTTTTTGGTTTACAATAGCCATCCAATCAATTAAACCAAATTTATCTTTTGGTAACCCTGCTCCTGCAAGTGCCTTAGGGTGCGAACCTCTTCCATACTTGTATGCATCTGATGCCGTCTGTGATGGGTTGCCCATCCCTGCCATTTTTCCTGTAATACTTAAATAAATTCCACTTCTTGGATCATTGGGTCCAAATGTTGGAAGCACTGGTTTCTTATCAGCAGGCTTAATTCCTGCCGCTGTAGCTGGCAACTGATTAGGATCTAATGCTGACTGCTTTATTCCAGTTTTATCTTCTATATTTTTAACTAAAGCCGTTTTTGAGATGACTATCGGAGGCGGAGTTTTTTTCTTTTCTACCACATCAGAAGCAGGTTGAGATGCGCCTGTTTCAGAGGATGTTTGTGTCTGCTCATAGGTGTCAGCTTGCTTGCAGCTAAGAATAAACAACAAAGACAATAGCAGGGCAGTTAATGCAGATCTATTGCGTACGGTAGCTAGCATTTTCATGCGATATCTCCTCTACTGCTTAACTGCATTAGCGGTCTGTTTTGGCTGAAACTCTCCAGCATGACAACGCTCACAATAGAGCGCCTCCCATGCTATCTGCCCATTATGGCAAACGCCACAGGCCTCGCCCTCCATTATGCGCCGCATAGAGATATTGTTATAACCGCGCTTCATAATAAAAATATTTTCATGGCACACTTTGCATTTAAATCTAATACGATGAAACCAATGGGGGAAGACAACTGCTTTTACACCCGCTTTCTCCATGCTGCTACGAGTTGAGTCCATATAGATATCAGCATACTCTTTGGCTGTCGCTGTTGAAGCGCCTCCAAAAATAGATGCCATAACCAGCAGTGTAAGTAACATCATTTTACGGGTCATCATTATTTACCTCATTCATTATCTAGCCCTACCGCGTTTTGCCTCAATCAAGCACAATCGCGTCGAACCCATTCATAGGTAATGAGCATCCCTACCCATAACACCCGCTGCCAGCACAAGAACGCTCGATCCATTCCAGCATACTTCAAAAATCTTAACTTAGCTTGACCGTAGGCCATTAGAGCTATTGATACAAGTCAAATTTTTACCATGCGATAGTTGTCGAGTCAACTTTTTTGATTTTACACCAACCAATTAAGCATACTATTCCAATTGATTACATTATACTACGAGCCAGACTACGGGCTTACAACAGGACTAAAATTTAGCCACAAAGGAAGATAATAAACTATGTTTTCATATACTTATCAAATAAATAAGCAAATCATTTTACTCTTTATACTGTTCTCCACTCTCACTAGTACAGCTTATGCTATGGATAGCGCAACATTCCTTCAACAATTTCAATACAACTATGAGTCACAAAAATTCAACGATCAGATTGACCTTATAAGGTTCAATAAACCTATGATCCCCAGCGCATTGGCTGATCTCATTAAAGAAGCCATGAATGATAAATACGCATTTGAAGAGAGAATGCAACAGCTAAATATTGCCAGTGCTATCGCCTATATGTACCTGCACTGGCATAAAGATGACTCTCTTCTAAAAAAAGTGACACCACTCATTCAGGCTGAATTAAAGAAAGAGCAGAAACATATTGCTGAAATAATGAAATGGAAAAAAGAGGAGCGTTTTCTTGGCAACTTTGTCATGAAACGGCATAGAAAAGAGATGGAAGAACAAAATCTCCCCATGGTTTTGTACCCCCACTGGCTCCATCGCATCATGTATGAGTGCAAAGTTTGTCATAACAGTATATTTAAAATGAAGCGCTGGGAGAATAATCTATCTCAAAAAAATATAACAAATGGAAAGATATGCGGTACTTGTCATAATGGGATAGAGGCATTTGCAGCGACCGATAAATCTAACTGTAACCGCTGCCACATTGCAGGCGCACCAAATGCAGAGCACTTGCACCACCCAGAGAAGGTCAAGCAAGCCGAAATTAAAAAAATAGCCGAAAAAATAGGTGCTAAGTGGCGACCAGAAAACCTTCCCCATGGAAAGCTTCCTTTTGATCGTTTTCAATTTATTGACTGGATGAAACTAAAAAAGAACAATGTTTTTACACCCGTAACATCACTGGATAAAAACACTGATGAAGGGACGAGAGATAATAAAATACTTTTTGCGTCAAAAAGTGGCTTTGTTAGTGATGTTGTTTTTGATCATAAAGTTCATTCTGACTGGATTAACTGCTCCACCTGTCATCCCGCCATATTTAAGGATGAGCTTGGCGGCAACAAAATGAAGATGACCGACATGTCAAAAGGTCTTTACTGTGGTGTTTGTCATGGAAAGGTTTCTTTTACTTTTGCGGACTGCTTGAGGTGTCATAAAAAAGAGACCAGGAAACTCAGCTTGGATGAATCACGAACTGAGGATGTTTTAAGGCGACCCATACCACAATAACAGAAACTATATATCTATACAGCAATAGAGGCATGAGCCAACTATCTTTAGCCCATGCCTCTTTTTTAGCTATTAATCCGACACACTCTTTAAAGCAATCTCATAGACATCTTTAGAGAGTCCCTCTACTGCCAAGATACGTTGCAATTGCGCGTACATTAGCTTCTGGCGCGCACTGTCATAACGTCGCCAGCGCGACATAACCCGAAGCATTCGAGAGGCAATCTGTGGATTAAGCTTATCCAGTTCAAGCACTGTATCTGCTAGAAATGCATAGCCTGCCCCGTCTGCAGCATGGAATCCGACTTGGTTTGCACTACAGAAAACACCAATCAAACTACGCACTTTATTGGGGTTTTTAATGGAAAAGGCCGCATTCTTTCTCAAGCGCTTCACCTTTGCTAGGGTATCAGGGAGTTTTGATGTTGCTTGTATTGAAAACCATTTATCCAGCACCAACGGATCGTTACGCCACTTTTCATAAAATAGATCCAGCGCCATCTCCCGCTCAGGGCAATCATAATGAGCCAATAGATTCAATGCAGCCATTACATCTGTCATATTATGATTAGCCTGAAACTGCTGAAAACAGAGTGCCTGCATCTCAGCATTATCCAGCTGCATCAGATAGCTTAAGCAAATATTCTTTAACCGACGCTGGCCAATATCAGCAGAATCAGGACGATAAGCACCTGAATTTTGGCAAGCTTGATAGCATTCCAATAGATCGCCTTTTAGCTCTGTTGCTATATATTTTTTCAGTATTTCGCTTGCTGTATGAATACCCTCAACATCAACCTCATCCATCTGATCAGCAAGATATGATTCTGAAGGAAGCGTTAACACATCAGCCAATAGCGCCTGATCTATTGAGACATCATTCAGTGCCTTTTTTACGGCTTCAATATAACCCAAGGGAACTTCAAGTATTTTGTTTTTTATCCTATTTAGAATGATACGCCGGCTTAATGCCTGTGCAGCATCCCAACGATTAAAATCATCGCTATCATTCGCCATGAGAAACATCAGTTCCTCATCACGGTAGTTATATAAAACCTTTACCGGTGCAGAGAAGCCACGTAACAACGACGGTATGGGTTGCTCTTTAACGCCAATAAATGTGAATGTCTCTACCGATTGACGCAGTTCAACTGTTTTTGTACCAAAAGAGCACGCTTGCTCACCTTCTTGATGAATAGTCATATCAGCTCCATGACTATCTAGCAATCCGATAGCCAGTGGAATATGAAACGGCAATTTATGCTCCTGCCCTGGTGTAGCAGGACAAGATTGTCTGACAGTCAGCGTAAATATCTGCTTGTTCGCATCATAATTGCTTGTAATGTGCAACTCTGGGGTTCCTGCTTGGCTGTACCAATAGCGAAACTGCTTAAGATCTTGGCCGCTAATATTCGCCATGCACTGCACAAAATCTTCCGTAGTGACCGCTTGCCCATCATGACACTCAAAATAGAGATCCATCGCCTTTCGATATAAATCATCCCCCAAAAGATGATGCTGCATACGCACCACTTCTGCACCCTTTTCATAGACTGTCACCGTATAGAAATTATTAATCTCTATATAAGAGTTGGGGCGAATAGGATGAGCCATCGGCCCCGCATCCTCTGCAAATTGGTGCGTACGTAGCAGGCGCACATCATCAATGCGCTTAACCCCTCGCGACCCCATATCGGCTGAAAACTCTTGATCCCGAAATACCGTTAATCCCTCTTTTAGACTCAGTTGAAACCAGTCTCGACAGGTTATTCGATTACCTGTCCAGTTATGGAAATACTCATGGGCAATCACAGCCTCTATACCTTGGAAATCCTGATCAGTTGCAGTCTCTGCTCTAGCCAGCACATATTTTGAGTTGAAAATATTAAGCCCTTTATTCTCCATCGCACCCATATTGAAATCATTAACGGCTACGATCATATAGATATCTAAATCATACTCACGGCCATAGTTCTGCTCATCCCAAACCATTGCCTTCTTTAATGACTGTAAAGCATGCTCACATTTATCAATATTCTCTGGCTCAACGTAGATCTGTAATACCACGTTGCGCCCAGAGGCTGTCGTATATGAATCCTCTATATGGCATAAATCGCCTGCGACCAGTGCAAACAGATAGCAAGGTTTAGGGAATGGATCGTGCCAACTCATCATATGCCGCCCATCAGGCAGCTCTTTGCTTTCGATGGGATTACCATTAGAAAGCAGGACAGGGTATTTCGCTTTGTCAGCCGTTATGCTGGTAGTAAAGCAAGCCATAACATCGGGGCGATCAAGATACCATGTGATGCGACGAAATCCTTCTGCTTCACACTGCGTGCAGAACATACCAGCCGATTGATAAAGCCCTTCAAGCGCCGTATTTTTCTGCGGAAAAATACGCACGACACTCTCCAACACAAACTGCTCTGGTACCTTAAAAATGGTTAGACCATCATCATCCTGGGCATAGGCATCACGATCAAGCTGCTCTTCATTCAGTTTGAGTGACACCAGCTCTAGTTGCTCACCATGCAATCGCAAAGTGCCACTCTCTCTATTAGAATTCCGGCGCATAAAGAGAAGCGAACGAACCAAGGTACACTCTTCACCTAAATCAAAGTGCAGTTCTACTTGATCAATGTGAAATTTTGAGGGCTTGTAATCCCTCAAATAGACAGTTTTTGGTGTATCATTCGGCATCTAACTTTTCCTTAAATCTATCAATTACTTAATTAATAACTTATGTCTAATATTATCGTCTATAGCACGGCATATTGCCCCTACTGTGTCAGAGCAAAACAGCTACTCGAACGCAAAGGCGCTGAATATAAAGAGTTTATGGTTGACCAGAGCCCAACCCTTATGCAGGAGATGATGGAGCGCAGCCAACGCCGCACCGTGCCACAAATCTTCATTAATGATCAATCTATTGGTGGCTACGATGATTTAGCTCAACTGGATGCCAAAGGGGAGTTAGACAACCTGATACTAGGCACATGATGCCATGATAGAGCCAATGCGTCTGGACAAATGGCTGTGGGCCGCACGTTTTTTTAAAACACGAAAACTAGCCGTTGAAGCGATCAAAGGTGGCAAAGTACACCTTGATGGGCAGCGCACAAAGCCAGGAAAAGAGATTAGCCAAGGCGCGCATCTGCGTATCCATAAAGGTTCATTGGAGTGGAGTATCGAGGTAAAAGTACTCCCCAAACAGCGTCGACCGGCCTCTGAAGCCGTACTTTTTTACACTGAGAGCGAAGAGAGTATAAACAAACGTCAACGCCTTGCAGCCGAGCTACGCAATCAACGCATTGCCGCTGGAGCGCAAGCAACAGAAACGGAAAAGCCAAGCAAACGCAATCGACGGATGATCCATCGGTTTACTAGAAAAGCAGAGTGATAACATACGGCATTAGCCAACCCATACTGCTAATTCCCTTCAATACGCATCCTATCTAAGCGTTTACGAGCCAAACGAGCCGCCGTTGTTATGGCATGCTGTTTAATTATTATTTCCAAGGTTTCTCGTGCTTTTACCCACTCTTTCTGCTCATATTGAATGAAGGCAATCTTTAGCAATGAATCAGACACCTTAGGGCTAGCAGGGAAATTTCGCACCACTTTTGTGAACTCATCCAATGCTGTCACAAAATCACGCGTCACATAACTGGCTTCACCGACCCAATATTGTGCATTTGCGGCCAAACGACCGTTGGGGTACTGCCGTAAAAAGGCACGGAAGGCATGCTTCGCCTCGTCATAACGTCGCTGCATTAGCAGATCAAAAGCCTGTTTGTAGACAGGTTGCTCTAAGGAGGGGTCTGCGGGTGGTGCAACAGGGATGGCAATCACCGTTTTTGCACCCAATTCAGAAGCAGTTGGAGCAGAAGCCACATCAATCATTGGAGCTGACTTAACTACCGCCCCAAGGGCAACAGGCGAAGATGTGGATATATCTTTAACAGAGATATCATCCACATGGGGGGGAACCACCTGACCGGCAGGGGGCGAAGCGATGCCAGGCGATGATGCCAGTGGCGGTACAGAGGGTATAACCGGCTGTGTTGCCCCTCCAAGTGTAGTGGTGATAGCTGGTGGTTGTATAATAGCCACAGGCTGTTTGCCCGTAAGCTGCATCAGTCGGTGATCTATATCGCCATACAGATCACGCTGACGCTTCTTTAAGGATTTAAGCGTGTGTGCTTGCATCTCCGTATCGCCTCGTAACTGCTGCATCTCCTGTTGAATTCGATCAAGGCGCATCAGGATATCCGTCAGCGCCTGCATTCGACGTTCAATGAGTTGCAGCCTGTCCTCTACGGAAAGCGCAACAGGTGGATTCGCCTTAGTTTGAGACGATGCCTGAACAGTAGCGCGAATGATGGGAGCCGCCCCAAATGCCGGCATCGCCCCCAGCAGAGCAAGTAAGGGCATAACACCCGCAAACAGCTTCATTTTAGTAAACCTTCTACTTAATATGCAAACACTGCCCGGCGATTTTGAGCCCATGCGGTTTCATTCGAAGCCACAGCAACCGGCTGCTCCTCACCATAACTCACGGTGGTGATTTGGCCAGATGTAGCGCCTTGAGCCATTAACAAACGCTTGACTGTATTAGCACGACGCTCGCCCAAGCCAATATTATATTCGCGTGATCCACGCTCATCACAGTGCCCTTCAATAGTGACCGTTTGACTTGGATGCTGTGCCAAATATTCCCCATGTGCAACAACAATAGCTTGATATTCAAACTTGATCTCGCTCCGATCGAAATCAAAATGGATAACGCGAGTTGAGGTCAGTTTTGCAGGATCATCCAGTGGATGACCCGCCCAGCCACTGCTTGCTTTCGCACCTGATGTGGAAGCATCATCATGCGTTGAGTGATCCATTTTATCTGCTGTCTCACTCACTGATGCGGGGCTATCTTCAGCTTTTTGTTCAGTCGTACTACAACCCACAAACATTAAAACTGCCAACATTAATGGAATGAACTTGATCATTTTAAGTTTCATTATTGCCACTTCCTCTCTTTCAATTTATTGACTATATGGAGCCCAAACTGGCTCACGAACATCACCTACTTGCAAAGCTAACCGCTGCTTAACACGGCCATCGACAGATACTGCCGCTAGTTCAGCCTGCCCTTTTACCTTTGTCGCGTAAATTACCATGCTACCGTTTGGTGCAAAACTGGGAGACTCATCTAAAATACCCTCACTCAGCACTTGTAGTTGAGATGATGCCAGATCTAGCACACCAATGCGAAAATCTTGCCCAACCTGCGTCACCATTGCTATCAATTTCCCATCCGGTGAATATGATGCTCGCGCATTATACTTGCCTTCAAAGGTTATGCGCTCCGCTTTTCCTCCTCCAGAGGGCATCCTATATATCTGCGGCTTCCCTCCCCGATCTGATGTCCAGATAATATATCTACCATCCGGCGACCAAGCGGGTTCAGTGTCAATAGCGTAGTGGCGCGTCAGAGGTTGCAGTGTACGCCTGGCGAGGTCAAGAATAAAGATGTCTGGATTGCCATCTTTTGATAGCGTCAATGCCAATTTACGCCCGTCGGGTGACCAAGCCGGCGCACCATTTATACCTTTAAACGATGCCACCCGCTGACGCTTACCTGTGAAAACTTCCTGCACAAAAATAGAGGGGCGACCTTTTTCAAAAGAGACATAGGCCAGCTTTGACCCATCGGGTGACCAAGCCGGTGACATCAACGGTTCGGTAGAGGTCACAATCGTTTGCGGGTGATGGCCATCAGCATCCGCCACTTGCAGTGCAATCTTACGTTTACCTTTTATTTGGGCTACAGAGGTAATGTAAGCCACACGCGTTGCAAAAGCGCCGCGTTGGCCTGTTAGTTTTTCATAGATCAGGTCACTGATCTGATGTGCTGTAGCGCGTAAATCACGCGCGGTTGTGGGGATGCTGTAACCTGCAAGCTGCTCGCCTTTAAAGACATCAAATAGTTGAAATCGTACAATATAGCCACCCGCACCATTGGGCTTTACCTGCCCCACCACCAGGCTTTCCATGCCTAATACACGCCAATCACGAAAATCGACATTGGCTCCGGTGTGTGGGAAGGCGATCATATCTTTAGTGGGCATTGTTTTAAAACGTCCACTGCGCTTCAGGTCGGCAGCAATGATGGCCGCAATATCCTCATTGGGTGGCTGCCCCGCCCCCTGCCAACCAAAGGGAACAGCCGCAATGGGCAACGCGCCCATCGCACTCTCGGTGATAATGATTTTCAGCGGTGCACTGTAAGCCATTTGGCAAGCCAGCAGCAGTACAAAAATTAACAGTTTTTTCATTTGATTAAATATCATTATTTGCTTGGACTAAACTCCAATTCCAGATCACGAAACGCCTCAAAGTCTGCACCCTCTGGCACAGGAAGTGGATCAGACTTATGGACCGCCGCCTCCACAGCACGATCAAAGACACCGCTGCCACTGCGGTGAGTAATACTCACCGACATAACGCCACCACCAGGTGTCAGGCGCACCCGCAATTTGCAGCTTAGGCCTTCACTCATTGTTGTTGGAAGCAGAAAATTACTGCCTATCCTCTGCTTAATCTTAAAAAGATATTGATCACGCTCTGCAGCCTTGCGCTCTGACTCAAGCTCCGCCTGCAACGCATCCTCCAGTGCTTTTTCCTCCGCTGCTTGGCGAGCGGCTGCCTCTGCAGCCTTGCGTCTTTTCTCTACTGCTGTCTTTCTCTCTGCTTCGACGGCTTTTCGTCTCTTTTCCACTTCCGCTTTTTTCTTGGCCTCAATTGCTTTACGTCTCTTTTCTGCTGCTGCTTTTTTCTTGGCCTCTGTTGCTTTGCGTCTCTTTTCTACTTCGGCTTTTTTCTTGGCTTCAGCTGCTTTGCGTCTCTTCTCTAACGCCTTCTTCTTGGTTATTTCTGCTTTGCGCTTTTTCTCAGCCTTTGCACGCTTCTTTGCCTCTGCTCGCTTTTTAGCTTTGGCCTTGGCCTTTTTCTCTCGCGCTTTACGCTTGTTTTCAAGATCAGCAAGCTTCTTTTTCTCTCTGTTCTGTTTACGCTTTATATCTGCCAAGCGTTTCTTCTCTTTGGCTTTTTTTCTCTCTTCTGCCTTTTTTAACTTTTCAACTTCTGCATCAATCCTGGATTGATCAACTATTTTTGCCTGAACGATATCGACATTTGATTTGGGTTGAACCGGTTTTTCCAACCAATCTACACCCACCAGCATAAAAGCAACAATCGCAACATGCATGAGCACGGCCATGACCAGTGCCATCGGATTACGTTCAATAATATCCCGCATTAATGCTACTCAGGTTGCTCTGCAATTAAACCGACATTGGGCGCACCACCCGCTTGGATAAGCACCATCGCCTGCATAATTCGACCATAATCAACATTTTTATCCCCCTTCAGCATAATGGGGGTTTTAGGTTTGTACTTAAGCAGCGCTGCAACGCGCATCACTAATGTCTCACTATCCACCGGCTGATCTTTGCCCTCACCAATATCAATAAAAAACTCACCGGCTGCATTGACAGATACGACGACAGGATCCTCCGCTTCTGCTGGCAGTGGCTCAGCCTCTGCTTGTGGGAGATCAACCTTTACCCCTTGGGTCAACAGCGGTGCTGTGATCATAAAAATCACCAGCAGTACCAACATGACATCAATGTAAGGTACGACATTGATCTCAGATATTGGCCGCCGACGTTTTCTGTGCGTTACTGCCATTAACCGCCATCTCCACTTATTTTATGGCAGACAATATTCATACGTGAGCCTGTCGCTGTAATAGCGTGGTGAACTCATCCATAAAATCCTGGTAACGGTTGTTTAGTCGATCCACATCATTGGCATAACGGTTATAAGCCACCACCGCAGGGATTGCTGCAAATAGCCCCATCGCTGTGGCAATGAGTGCCTCTGCAATACCTGGAGCCACCAGGGAGAGCGTTGCCTGCTTGACATTGCCTAGTGCATGGAATGAATTCATGATTCCCCATACTGTCCCAAACAAGCCGACATAGGGGCTGGTTGAACCGACTGTAGCCAAAAAAGAGAGGTGTGTTTCGAGCGTATCCATCTCTCGGCTCAAGGCGACCCGCATAGAGCGCTGAGAGCCTTCAATCACGGCCATAGGGTCAATATCTGAGCTTTTACGCAGGCGGGCAAACTCGCGGAATCCGGCATGAAAGATGGAGGCCATGCCCTTAATATTGTCACTATTTTGATCTACGACTCGAAACAGATCACTTAGATCTCCACCCGCCCAAAAGCGTTCCTCAAATTCATCGGCCGCCTGGCGTGCACTCTTCAGCACCTTGGCTCGATCAATGATCATGCTCCAAGAGATGATGGAGGCCAACATCAGTATAGCCATTACTAACTGTACCAGTGGGCTGGCACCCAATATCAGGTTAATAAAAGAGAGATCATTCGACATAAAGCAGGGTTACTCCACAGCCAATGCAGCTAATAATTTTTTGGGGAAAGAATGGGGACGAAAACGAGCGGCATCCAGGCAAACCACCTTTACTTTACCGCGACACAATACCTGCTCACTTTCGGCCAACCGAACCTCTTGAGCAAAGGTCACGCTGACTTTGCTATGCGATACAACACAGACACTCACCACCAATGCATCGTTAAAGCGCGCTGGGCGCAGATAATCTGCTTCGATATGCCGCACTGCAAACAGAACGCCCTCCTCTTCAATCAACTGATCCTGCTCAAAGCCATGTTTACGCAACAGCTCTGTGCGAGCACGCTCCATAAATTTGAGATAGTTGGCATAATAGACCACACCACCCGAGTCGGTATCTTCGTAGTAGACCCGCACAGGCCAGGTAAATTCACTCATGATTAAATAGATCCGATGATTCAGGTGTCATTAGCTGGAGGCCGAAATGCTGGTAGGCCGCCTGGGTCGCTGTTCGGCCTCGTGGGGTGCGCATCAAAAAACCCTGCTGAATCAGATAGGGTTCCAGTACATCTTCAATCGTCCCCCGCTCTTCACCAATGGCGGCGGCCAGGCTATCGACCCCCACCGGCCCGCCATCAAATTTATGGATAACCGCCTCCAATAGTTTGCGATCCATAATGTCAAAGCAATTATTATCGACCTTCAGCATGGTCAGCGCCCTGTCTGCCACCTCTGCCGTAATCTCCCCCTCCGCCTTTACTTGGGCATAGTCTCTGACTCGGCGCAGCAGGCGATTGGCAATACGTGGCGTGCCACGGGCACGGCAGGCAATCTCCCATGCACCCTCTTTGTCTGTCTTGATATTTAAGATGTTGGCTGAGCGCCCAACAATATGTGCCAGGTCTTTATTTGAGTAAAATTCCAGCCGCTGCACAATGCCAAATCGATCACGCAGGGGGGAGGTCAGCAACCCCGCACGCGTCGTTGCGCCGATCAATGTAAAAGGCGGGAGATCTAATTTAATTGAGCGTGCGGAGGGGCCTTCACCAATTATGATATCCAGTTGAAAATCTTCCATCGCCGGATAGAGCACCTCTTCCACAACGGCACTCAAACGATGAATTTCATCCACAAACAACACGTCATGCGGTTCAAGGTTGGTGAGCAGTGCTGCCAAATCACCCTGTTTTTCAAGCACAGGCCCTGAGGTTTGACGCAGATTGACCCCCATCTCGTGGGCAATAATATGCGCCAGTGTGGTTTTACCCAGCCCTGGCGGACCAAAGATCAGCACATGATCCAGTGACTCCTGCCGCTCACGCGCCGCCTGGATAAAGACCTCCATCTGTTCCCGCATGGCGGGCTGACCCACATAATCTGCCAGCAGTTTGGGACGAATGGCGCGGTCTAAAACGACATCATCAGAGACTAATTCAGGGGTAATCAGGCGATCAGACATGGAGGGAGATAATCATCTGCATTTCTATTGTACTGCGGCCTTAAGTGCCGCTCGGATAAGCGCTTCACTCGAGAGCTCTTCTGCTTTGACCCCACGCACCATGCGACTGGCCTCTTGTGGTTTATACCCTAATGCC
>JAJRWL010000191.1 GCA_024276875.1 Gammaproteobacteria bacterium | reverse complement strand
GGTATCGGCATCAAATCCAGCATGCGCTTCACCTGCCGGCAGCTCCTTGAGGTGAATCTGGGTTTTGTCGAGCCACGCCTGATAGTTGTGTGAATTAGCAAGATCAGCCTTAAGCTCAGCATCATCAATGATGCGACCTTGCTCTAGATCGATCATAAACATCTTACCCGGCTGTAGACGCCACTTTTTGATGATCTTCTCATCGGCGAACTCCAGCACACCCATCTCGGAGGCCATCATCACAGTATCATCGTCGGTGATCACATAACGCGCGGGGCGCAGGCCGTTGCGATCCAGTGTGGCACCGATCTGCCTGCCATCGGTAAAGGCAACCGCGGCAGGGCCGTCCCACGGTTCCATCAGTGCGGCGTGGTATTCATAAAAGGCGCGACGTTTTTCATCCATCAGCGGATTACCAGACCATGCTTCGGGGATTAACATCATCATCGCGTGTGCCATCGAATAACCACCGGCAACCAGCAGCTCTAGCGCGTTATCAAAACAGGCCGAATCTGACTGTCCTTCGGCGATCAGCGGCCACAGTTTTTCGAGGTCATCCCCCAGCAGGTTGGACGCCATCGCGTGGCGGCGCGCTGCCATCCAGTTGATGTTGCCCCGCACGGTATTGATCTCACCGTTGTGGGCAATCATGCGGAATGGGTGCGCCAGATCCCACGACGGAAAGGTGTTGGTGGAGAAGCGCTGATGCACCAGCGCCAGTGCGGACATCACGCGCTCGTCATTCAGGTCACCAAAATAGGCGTCGACCTGGTTGGAGAGCAGCATGCCTTTATAGTTGATGGTACGCGCAGAAAATGATGGCACATAAAACTGGCCGCTCTCTTCCATGCCCGAGGTCGCAATCGCATGTTCTGCAAGCTTACGGATCACAAACAGTTTGCGCTCAAAGGCATCGGTATCGACGCAGTTATCACCACAGCCGATGAAGATTTGCCGGACAACCGGCTCTACCGCCTTAACACTTTCACCCAGCCCGCTATTGTCGGTCGGCACATCGCGCCATCCCAACACTGACTGCCCCTCCTCTTCAACAGTGCTTTCAATCAGCAGCTCACACGCCTGGCGATCCACCGCGTTTTGTGGCAGGAAGAGCATACCAACACCATAGGCACCTTCCACTGGCAGCGTAATATTTTTGGCTGCGCACTCTTCACGGAAAAATAGATCTGGAATCTGTAACAATAGACCCGCACCATCACCAGCCAGCGGATCTGCGCCTACCGCGCCGCGATGTTCAAGGTTTTCTAGAATCGTCAGCCCCTGGCGGACGATCGCATGACTCTTCAGACCTTTAATATTGGCGACAAAACCAACGCCACAGGCGTCATGCTCATAGGCAGGATCGTATAAACCTTGCTTAGAAGGTCGTGTTTGACGGGACAATCTATTGTTCCTCTCAAAAAATAATTCCGAAATGTACAACGCACCTCTCTCAAAATGTGCGGACACCCTTACAACAGCAGATGCTCAGAAGATGATTTATCATTCTCAACACCCCTAAGCGACCCAAATTCTCGGGACGGGAGGTTCTCTGTCACATCCAGTCTGGTTTTACGCATCATGTAAGAGACCAAATAGTGACCGTGCGTAGAGGTGTGAGCACTCCACACAGACTAGGACGCCAAAGTATACCCGTCTGAAGGCCACCATTCAATATCAGCATAATGCCAAAATGTCAGTAAAACAGGCGTAACATATTGAAAAAAAGGGTTTTATCGAGAAACCCCGGTAACTATTCAGGCTGAGAAGACTATTTCTGTTGAAATTTCTGCATTGCTTGCTGCAAAGAGTTAAATGATCGCATCCATGGGCGACGCAATCAAAGGAATATATTGGCTTTAGCATTCAGCCTATACTTCTCTGATTTTCGATCCCCGCCTCGCATATACTTGGCGATGTTCGCTTTCCTGTCTGCTTCTCTATCTGTTTCTTAAACCGACCTTCTCCAAGTACCCATGCTTTGTTAATCGCATCTCGTATCTCTTTCAACGTATCGCCTGGAATCTGTTGGTCAAATAAAGCTTTCTGTTGACGTTTCGTTTTAAGATGTTGAAATAAAACAAAAACGAACCCACGGTAGCCCGGATGAAACGAAGTGCAATCCGGGAAAGCCACAGCCACTTCATCCGGGCTACTCACCGCGGGTTTGTATGGTTACCAATATGTAACGTCAGCAGACCCTAGTTGTCTTTTTTTCATTTGTTTTTCCAAGTGATTGATAACAGGGATGCGGGGTGACTAACTTCATTGGCTTTCCCCATGGCATTCTTCTGATAACTCGACCATGGGTACTCTACACTGCTATCTCAATGACTCTACGTCCACTAAAGCCGCTCCTGCATTTCTCTGTCGCTTGCTAACGCTCACAACTACGAAAGGGCCGGCGGCGTGGCCTATCGGCGACTAGTCGCCCTCGCTTCGCTTTCCATGGCAATCAGCGTAAGCATCCAGCTATAAGCAGAGGGGGCAGTAAGCTGATTGTTTTTAGGAGTTCAGGCTAAAACACGAGGCTGTATTGAAAAAACACAAAGCAGATAATCAGTTGCCGTTTTCTGATGGACGAAAGCTGGTAATTTGGCAAGCTTGGAAATGAATGAAAAAGTTAAGATTTCGGTATTCCCTTTGTTTGGAGTTCTGACTGATTGCCTGATGCGGGGTTTTTAATCCACTGAAAAAGCAGCCTAACTAGTCGCCCCTGAAAAAAGGTCAGTCACCACACCATTTCCTAAAGAAACGGGCTTGTCATTATCCACATGGGTGGCTCATTCGCATAAAAGTACGCCAGCGGCTTCATCTCCATGAG
>JAJRWL010000190.1 GCA_024276875.1 Gammaproteobacteria bacterium | reverse complement strand
ATCTTGTTATTCATCAGGATGAGGTTGTCCCGCCTAGCTCACCTGTCCCAGATGGCTCAAGATTTAAGGGGTATCAGGATTTCATTGTGCAGGAACTCTCTATCCAGACCAATAACACGCGCTACCGACTGGAGCGTTGATTAACCCCAGAGGGGAAGCTTTTATCGGCTAAACCACCTGAAAACCTCAAGGGCCGCCATTTCTTGATATTAATGTGGATAATTTTTCAAATATCAATAATAAAACGATGTCTATGTTGCGCGTACCAGATAAGCCAACGGGCGATAATATGTGGTCTATTGGTCGAGGTCATGATCATGATTGTTATGATGAGTCAAAGAATGGTCTGCTTGTTTTAGATGAGTGTGGTACCTGGTTTAATTCAAGAAATTGGAATGATCCTCAAAGAAAAGAGCTTAATGATTGGTTTCGTCATGCTCGTAAATTGCGTTGGGATGTTGTTTTAATAATTCAAGATATTTCTGTGCTTGATTCTCAGGCTCGTGATTCGTTTGCTGAACATACTGTTTATTGTCGCCGATGGGATCGGTTTAGAATACCTTTGGTTGGTAAGCTTACCAAGCTTTTAGGCTTTGAGGTTCGTCCGCCTAAAATTCATATGTGTGTGGTTAAATATGGTGATACTCGCCAGCATCCGACGGTGGATACTTGGTGGTTTAGAGGTTCTGATTTATATGATTTGTATAATACTGAGCAAATTTATTCAGACACTCTTGATGGTGTTTATAGTTATCTCACGCCGTGGCACTTGGTCGGACGTTACCAGATCCAAAAAAATTGGGTTTTCTATGCTAATAAATATCTTCTCCCTTTGATCAAGTCTTTTTTTATATTGATTTATCCATTGTATTGCATGGTCTGCCCACCTGCTAAGGGGGGCAGATTATGCAAATCACGGCATCCATCACAACTTTATTAATTATTTTATTATTACCTCAACGTGTTTTATCTGCTCAATATGGCACGTTATTATGGTCTTATAATGTGCAGCAAATTTTACCCGTTAGTGACGGTAATACATTGCATGAGGTAAGTTCAAAGTCTTTAAAGTTTGCTAAGTCTATTAAAGGTCAATCCCCAGAATTTAATGATTCTAATTGTAAGCTGGGGCGATGTATTCGTTTAGCTCGCCGTTTAAAGTCATCTTCAAAATAATAGGAATATTTGCTCCTTTCTTTTTTTTGCCATCTTCCACAGGTGGCTTTTTTTGCCTGCCATTTTCAGATACCGAAAAAACCCTTTCCTGTAGACCAGCCCAAGTTCAAAAAAGGGATAAATGATAACCGGCCTTGGGTGTTAGGAAATACCTACATAGCTTGGTTGCCGGAAAGCGGCTGCATGGAAGTTAATTTTCACTTCTTCTTTTGCAGCCGCGAAACCCGATTGGAAAATCGGCTTCTAATCTCTAAAAAGCGCGAATTATCGCCCTTGAGCGGCCTCAGAGTGGCTACAGAGGCATTAGGTAGCAATTGCGCATAATGTATATTATGTTAAATCGTATTATATTTTGCCACACCATGCCTCCTGGCATTACAACATGAGCAGGATCACCGCTATCAGAAAGATTGGTTTTATTGTTGCCCCTGGTTCAACTGCTTTAGAGATAAACAATGCATCCTGGTTTTTCGATACCCTCAATTGGCTGGCGACCGAAGAAGATAGGTTGTCTCCTCCATTGATTTAAAAAATCCCATTCAGCTAACATTCAGCCTCTTTCCGCTAATCTAAAAGTGAAGGCAAAGAGAAGTCATCATTTATTAGATAAAGTGTGGGAGAGAGATTATGAAAAAACAATTGGTTAAAACCGCTATTGTATTAAGTGTCTTACTGTCAGCTATTCCAGCGCTTGCTGTCTCAGGAAACAGCTACACTGATACGGCTAAAGTGCTGGATGTTGACCCCATCTATGAAACCGTCTCTATTTCCATTCCGGAAGAGCGCTGCTGGAGCAAGCCTTACCGCCGTAACCATAGAAATAGCCGTTACAGAACTAATCAAACCCCATCTTATACGGGCACTATTGCGGGAGGGATTATTGGTGGCATAGTAGGCAACCAGTTTGGCCATGGTAGTGGTAAAAAAGTGATGACAGTTGCAGGTTCCCTGCTTGGGCTTTCTATTGGCCATGATCTTAGCCAGAATACACGCTATAGGTCTGATGATGATCAAATAAGCCATGAGTATAGAGGGCGCAAACAGCATTGTGAAACAACGACGCGCTATGAATCTAGGCAGGAAATTGTGGGTTATCGTGTAAAATACCGTTACAAAGGTAATCAATTTTGGACGCGCACCCAGAGCCATCCTGGAAAACGTATTGGCATCCAAGTCAGGATTACCCCACTCCATGATGGTTTCTAAAACCATGTTATATAAAAGGATATAAACCGTGAACTTAAAGCCACATACTCTTATGGTCTCTCTGCTGTGCACTCTTCTTTCTGGGATAACTACAGCAGGGGATCAGAATGATAAAAATGGCTTGAGTTTAGATGAGGCCGTCGCAGAAGTTAGAGCGCAGACGGGTGGACGTATCCTTTCAGCCAAGACAGCCAATGATAATGGCGGGCGCATACACCACATCCGTGTACTGACGAAAGAGGGCAAGGTGCAGCGCTTTCAAATAGAAGCGAGACAAAAAAAGGAACCCGCACCGCATAAAGGACGACGCTAATGCGGTTGCTGATTGTTGAAGATGAACCCAGCCTCAGGCAACAGCTAAAAAATCAACTGGTGGCTAAAGGGTATTCTGTAGATGTTGCCGAAGATGGAGAGGCGGGGCTGTTTCATGGGCTAGAATACCCGCTTGATTTAGCTATTATTGACCTTGGTTTGCCCAAGCTCTCTGGTATTGATCTTATCCGTCGCTTACGTGCCGCAGATAAGCGATTTCCCATATTAATCCTGACTGCCCGCGGTAATTGGCAGGATAAAGTAGAGGGTTTGGAAGCTGGCGCTGATGATTATCTGGTCAAACCCTTCCACCAAGAGGAGCTGTTGGCTCGGCTCAATGCCTTGATACGTCGTTCTGCTGGCTGGACAAATCCCGTTATTCAATGCCCCCCCATTAGCCTGGATAGCAGCACCCAAGTGGTACAAAATAATGGCGACCCTATTGAATTGACCAGTTATGAATATCGTGTACTTGAGTATCTGATGATGCATACAGGCAAGGTCATCTCAAAAGCTGAATTGACAGAACATATCTATGATCAGGATTTTGACCGCGACAGTAATGTATTAGAGGTTTTTGTGGGTCGCCTGCGACGTAAACTTGATCCGGCAGGCACACTAAAACCTATCGAAACCCTGCGCGGGAGAGGTTACCGCTTCGCCTTACAACAGCTGGAAATCAGTGAGTAATCTCCCAATGATCAAATGGAAAGATCTAAATTTTAGATAGATTGAGATGAAACCCCTCTCTCTTCACATGCGTTTGGTATTTGCGGCCTCATGGGTATTGGCCGCTTTTCTCGGACTCACCGGCTGGGCGCTTGATAAGGCTTACAGTGAGAGTGCCGAGGATGCTATGCAGAAGCAGCTACAAGGGCAGATTTATGCCCTGCTCGCAGCAGCCAATGAGGATGAGCTGGGTCATATGCGACTGCCACTCACACTGCCCGATCCACGCTTCTCTAATCCTGACTCAGGTCTTTATGCCCAGGTGACAGGTGAGGCGGGGAATTATCAATGGCAATCAGCCTCGTTGGTCGGTCAATCCCTAAATATCATCTACTACCCTCCCCCTGGCAAGTGGCACTATCAAAAATCAGTGGGTGATACACAACTTTATACGGCCAATTTCAGCATAATCTGGGAAGATAAAAACGGCATTGAAAACAGATACACCCTAGCCGTAGGAGATGATATTGCGCCATTATTGAGCCAGATAAAAAGCTTTCGTACCACTCTGTGGCAATGGCTGGGGGGGCTTGCACTGTTGCTCTTACTTGTCCAAGGTGCGGTATTGCGCTGGGGTCTAAAACCGCTTCGCACCGTCACCCAAGAACTCCAACTTATTGAAGCAGGTAAAGCAGACAAACTCTCTGGGGGTTATCCCAGCGAACTTCAGCAGCTCACAGGGAATATCAACTCACTTATCCATCACAGCCAAGCCAGCCAAGCGCGTTACCGAAACAGCCTGGGAGACTTGGCTCATAGCCTGAAAACGCCATTAGCCGTGTTGCAAGGCGCTACTGAGAGCCAAGATATAAAGCAACTTCAAGCAGCGGTAGAGGATCAACTTCCCCGCATGAATGAAATTGTGCAGCATCAACTGCAAAGAGCTGTTACTACAGGAAAAATCACCCTAGCCAAAGCCATACCCATAGCGCCTATCGTGCCAAAAATCATTCGATCACTGGATAAAATATACCAAGATAAAGGCATTGCACACACTATAAACATCGAAGAACAGGCATGCTTTCTAGGCACAGAAGCTGACCTGATGGAGATACTGGGAAATCTATTGGATAACGCCTACAAATACGGTAAAACCCAGGTGAATATCAGTGCCTCCCAAGCCCATAAAAAGCTGATTATCCAAATTGAGGATGATGGGGCTGGCATCCCAACAGAGCAAATCAACCAGGTGCTAAAGCGCGGCCAACGTGCCGATGAATATCAGCCAGGGCAAGGCATTGGGCTGAGTGCTGCGCATGAGATAATCCATCTCCACCAGGGGAAGCTTGAGATGAGTAAAAGCAACTTGGGAGGTGCAAAAATCACCCTCATTTTTTAACAAGGTGTGACTAAAAAACTACGGAAAATCTATTTTAGCTCGCTACGATCACCTAAACCCGACAGGCTCCTAACGATCAATGCTAAGCTCTTAGATTATGGACTATGGCTACCTCAACGATATTCTGATTCTATTTGCAGCCGCAGTGGCTGTCGTTGTGAGCTTCCTGCTTTTACGACTACCTCCTATCCTGGGCTACCTGTCCGTGGGTGTCGTCATGGGACCCTATGGGCTGGCGTGGATAGAAGATACAGAACATGCACGGGCATTCGCCGAATTTGGCGTTGTTTTTCTGCTGTTTACTATTGGTCTGGAATTCTCCCTGACGCAATTGATCCGCATGAAGAGCACCGTACTGGGATTGGGCGCAGCCCAGGTGCTACTCACCACCATAATTACCGCAGGGGTAGCCATCTATCTTGGTTTTACCATCGAAAGCGCATTAGTGCTGGGTGGTGTGGTAGCCATGTCATCAACCGCTTTGGTGGTGAGACAACTGACAGAACAGGTCGAGCTGCACTCCCATCACGGGAGAAATGCGGTCGGCATCTTGTTATTCCAAGATGTCATGGTGATTCCCTTTCTTATCCTTGCCGCTGCACCGCTTGATAACGTAGGTAGCATGCCTTTTTTGGCTGTGACAACCGCTTTAGGGGAAGGCATCATTGCACTGGCCATTATTCTAGCCCTTGGCCGTTGGGTACTGCGTCCCCTATTCCGTACGGTTGCTGGGTTTAGATCTGCCGAGCTATTTATGCTCACCGCCCTATTAGTCGCCATGGGTTCGGCGTGGATCACTCACTATATGGGGCTATCCCTTGCACTGGGTGCCTTTGTTGCAGGTATGATGTTAGGTGAGACTGAATTTCGTCATCAAATCGAAGCTGAAATCAGACCCTTTAGAGATCTACTGCTCGGCCTGTTTTTTATCACCATCGGCATGCTGCTCAACATTCAACTGTTGCCTGAGTTATGGCCACAGGTTCTGCTACTTCTCGTACTCCTATTGGTTTTTAAACTTGTTCTAATTGGTGGACTATGCCGGATTGCCGGTTGGGATAATGCTATCTCTTTACGCACGGGCTTAGTATTGGCTCATGGTGGTGAATTTGGTTTTGCCATTCTTGCCCCTGTGCTCTCTGGGGGAACCTGGCCAGCAGAGAGCAGCCAAATTGTTTTAGCTGCCTTACTTATCAGCATGGGAATAGCGCCGCTACTCATACGTGCCAACGCCTCAATAGCCGCTAAACTATTGCCGCAAGGGATTATGGAAAAAAGCCGCAAAGAGATTGAGGCCGAGATTGCTGGTATCGCCCATGGGCTTTCTCACCATGTCATTATTTGTGGTTATGGGCGGGTTGGGCAAAACGTAGCCAAATTACTGGAATTTGAAGGCATCCGCTATGTTGCGCTGGATACAAACCCCATTCTGGTGCAAAACACCCTCGAAGCAAAAGAGCCGATCAGCTACGGTGATGCTGCCAACATCCATCTCCTTGAGGCCGCAGGGCTATCTCAAGCTGCCGCATTAGTTATCAGCTTGAGCGAGGTAGAAACCACGCTAAAAATCTTGCATCAAGTGCGTCAAATTGACACCAAAATCCCCGTGCTCGTACGAACGGCTGATGAAACCCACCTAAAGCAACTACAGGAAGCAGGGGCAACCGAGGTCGTACCGGAAACCCTGGAGGCCAGCTTAATGCTCTCCTCTCATCTCCTGCTTGCACTTGATATCCCAATGGCATTGGTACTCTCCCGTATTCGTCAAATTAGAAGAGAACGCTATACTCTACTGACACAAATTTACCCGGGAGAAGAGCTATTCACTGCATTAGATAATGATACAGAACGCCTGCGTGCTATTGAGTTACCCGCAGGTGCATGGGCGGTAGGATGTGCCATTGATGATTTAGGGTTAGAAAATATAGGGGTGACCCTAACGGCCATACAGCGACAAGATGAACGCATACCTAACCCTGCACAGGATAAAAAGCTACAGGCGGATGATACCTTAATCCTTTTTGGTACACCCGCCGCACTGGAGCAGGCAGAAATCATCCTCTGTGCAGACTGATTTTTATATTATTTAATCACCATTTACCCGCCAGTCATAGGTTAAATCTGCTTCTATAGATGAACCCTTTGGCAAGGTTTTATAGTGCTGTATAAATTTTCTCACCCCTTTTTCTCCACCAAAATCATCTTCAAACCAAGAGAGTATTTTTGAGGTGTGGATCTCGCTCCCTTTTTGATTAAGCCCTTTTTTTGCGTTATTGAAAAACTGGCTAACCTGCTCATCCAATTGATGATCTAATTGAGCCACAGTGTAAGGTTCTTTGCGCAGATCAGGGCAACTGATAGAGGCACAAACAATCGCAAAATGGATTCTGGGTTCTCCCATAGGGCGCAATATTTCATGCTCAATCTCATTAAGCGTGACCTCTTTGCCGTCGATCTTTCCTACTGTGCGTTTCCACACGGGCCACAGTATATTACCCACATCTTTGATGCTCTCCAGTGGCCAGTTATCCAACACCATTTTCATCGCCATAATATTGTAGGCGTTGATGTAAAAGCTCAGTCGTTCTTTATCGTTGGCCAACTGTTTTGGAGAGAACGCTGCCAACTGCTTTACAATGCGAGACCAACGGGGGTCTTGTTTTATTTTGCTATAGCTCACCCAATTGAGTTGAACATCATAGCGCTGCTCTGCTGTTACATGCTGTTTTAGTAGTGCAGCATAGTCAGACCAATCAGGCTCTTTGGCTTGCAGTGACGTTGCCATCAAAAGCGAGATGAACAATAAAAATAGAGGGATTAAGCGTTTCATATTAAGGCTCCGTTTATGAACTGTATGTGACCAGCAGATTGGTTGGTAGTTCTTTGCAAGGCTCTGAGATAGCCTCAAGGGTATTGCCATAAGCACCCACCGTAAGTGCTCGTGGAGCGCCCTGCTCTACCTGTTGTTGCCGTGCTTCTGCTGCACTTGTGACACCCAGCTGATCAATCGCTTGCTTATAGATTTTTACCAACTGGTGCAGATAATCTGTTTCATACAGCGCACCTTCAATTCTCAATTGATAGATATTTTGGTGTTGTAGACGCTGAAGGTGATCAATCATGCAGAGATCTTTGGCCATAAAAAGATGATTGCGACAGTACTGATCTGTTTCTAACCAATGGAGCTGATCAGCCCGACTGCGCAGTGCATACGAGCGTTGTTTACAGGGGCCAGGGCAAGGATCTTGTCGTGTTGTACCACTCATGTGGACACCAATAGGGCAGTACTCCAATAGCATGCTGGGCAGTGCGCCATGCACCATGCACTCGACAGGAAGTGCGCTTTGTGATGCCAAGTTTTGAAGCTGAACCAGATCCAACTCTAACCCTGCTGTAATACTGGTCATGCCATGCTGTTTTAACATCTCTACTGCTTTGCCATTCCAGAGGTTTAGTGAGAAGTCACCGTGCAGCGGGACATCCGTGTGCGCCTGCATCCACTCAATAGCGCCAATATTACTCACCAAATAGCTATCTGGGGGGCTTTTCACCATCATCTCCAGTAGAGATTCCAGCTCAAAAAATTCTCGATCTGTTGTGATTCGCGGCGTGACGATTCCAACCGTTGCACCGCTGTCTTGGGATTGCTGGATAAAATCAGCCATCTCACGCTGTTGCCAGTTACTCTCTAGTGCTGACTGAAATGATTCACCACCAATATAGAGCGTATCTGCACCAGCCTGCAATGCTGCCTTTGCCGCCTGTATATTTCCACAGCGAACACTTAATCTAGGTTTATGGGATAGCGCCGTTTTAGCAGACTGTGGCAACTGCTCTTCTGTACAGGGTTTTTCCTCTATCGCGATAGAGAAGAAACGGGGTTCGTGCTCACCAGAAAGTCCCACAGCACCTGCACCTGGTTGAGAGAGGGCATGGCTGGTTCCTATCTCTCGAATGGTCTGTCCTCGCAGGGTTTTAATGACATTAAAGTCAGTAACATAGGCCGCAGGGTTTGCATAATAGCGGTCGATTGCCTCACGATAAGCCGTGACAATAGGTGCAAGATACTCGCCTGGGCGTGCTCTCCCCTCAATCTTTAATGACGCAATGCCTCCACTAATCATCTGTGGTAACTGGTGATAAAGACAGATATCCTTCAGTGCCAGCAGGTATTGTTCATCGACCGATGCCAGCACCTTATCCCGTTCTCGATCCATTAAACTCCATGCCCAACGACAGGATTTCAGGCACTTGCCGCGATTGGCGCTCATGCCCATCGAGATGCCACTGTGCAGGCACTGCGAACCCACACTAATACACATATCGCCGTGCAGAAAATACTCCACCTCCAGACCTGCTCTTTGCCCCAACTCCCTGGCATCATCCAGACTGATGTCACGGGAGGTGATGATCCGAGTCACCCCCTGCTTTTTAAGCAGCTTGGCCGCTTCACCGTGATGTACGTTCATCATGGTACTGGCATGAATAGGAATATTCAGATCCAGTTTTTGTAGCAGTTGCAACAGGCCAAGATCTTGAATGATAAGGGCATCGGGTGGGTTGTCTGAAAGTGCCAATAGATCCTTTTCCAGGGAGTCAATCTCATCACCTGTCAGTAGATTATTCAGTGTGAGATAAGCCTTTACTCCACGCTTATGGGCATAGCTAATAACATCACTAACCTCTTTATCACCAAAATTCAGCCAGGCACCGTGCTGACGCATACCAAAGCGTTTTTCAGAAAAATAGATGGCATCTGCGCCTGCTTTGATCACAGCTTCAAGCGCATCCCAACTCCCTGCCGGAGCCAGTAATTCAACTTTTTGTTTCACAGACCATAAACCTCATGAATATTTTTTAACGAGCAAAGCGTATGCCTGCTCTATCTTTTGGCACAGTTGATCCAGCTCTTCTGCTGATATAATCAGCGGTGGCATCAACGTCAGTATATTACGCCCAGGCCCCGTTTTACCGGCCAGAACACCGTTATCTTTTAACCACTCCAGCAACTCATCCAGCAGATCACCCGCCACTCTGCCACCGTGATCTATCAGCTCCAGCCCTAACATCAAACCACGCCCTCTTACTTCAGCAATCATTGGGTTATTTGTGGCCAGTGTTTCCATACGTTCCCGTAGTTGTTGGCCAGACTTTTCTGCCTTCTGTTCGAGTTGATGGGTCTGCATATAGTTCAAAGCGGCTTGCGCCGTTTGCGCACAGACCAGGTTGCCACCAAAGGTAGAAGCGCCTGGCTTGGTGTAGCACTCGGCAATCTTATCGGTGGTTATGAATGCCGCGATAGGCAGACCATTTCCCAGTGCCTTGCAGAGGGTCAGAATATCGGGTTCTATCCCCTCCCACTCAAAACCAAATCGACGACCTGTTCGGCAGAAGCCCGTTTGCGCTTCATCCATAATCAGCAATACATTGTGCTGTTCCAGAATATCTTTGATCCGCCGAAACCAACCGGCAGGAGGCACAATAATGCCACCGTTACCGTGCAGCGGCTCCGTAATCATGGCCGCGATCTTGCCTTTGTTCTCTTCCAACACCTGCTCTAACGCCTGGGTGCAATAGAGGTCACAGCTGGGATAGCTTTTATTATGTGGACAGGCTTGGCAAACAGGACTGGAGATAAAATGGGCACAGGAGGGTGGATGAGGATCCGTGCGCCAAAAGGTAGATCCCGTTAGCCCCGTAGTAAGGTGTGTGCGCCCATGCAGGGAGCGACTCAGTGCAACAAAATCACGGCGCCCCGTTGCCAATCGCGCCAACAGCAGCGCGCCTTCATTAGCCTCACTGCCGCTGGTACAGAAAAAGCTGCGTTGCAATTGCCCGGGTACAAACTGCGCCAGTTTTTCAGCCAGTCGTAGCATGGGTTCCGTTAAATAGATGGTGGTGGTGTGCTGTAGCTGTTGCAGCTGCTGCTCTGTAGCGGCCACAATTTCAGGGTTACAGTGACCACAGTTGACAACACCCACACCTGAATAGGCATCTAGGTATCGGTTTCCTTCCGTATCAAACAACCAAACGGCTTCGCCCCGCTCCAACACCATTGGTCTTTTATAAAAATGGTAGACACAGGGAATCAGGTATTGGGATTTTAGTGCCAACATCTGTTCTGTTTTTGTCGTCTCAGTAATACGCATCAATGGATCTCTTTTAATAAATACCTTCAGTCACAACAAAAGGGACACGCTCACAAGCACCTGGATTAGCCACCCCATCCCGCTCACTGGCAATCCGTGTACCGCTATCCCGCTCCATCACATTGGGCAGGAAGGCGCTCTCTGTCAGTCGATGCATGACAACCTGTCCCCGTTCACCATAGGCTACAAGGTTACGCAGGCGCTCGGCATCATCCATCTGCTCATCCAGGCTGACCACCTGCACCACTTGTTGATCTGATGCCGGATAGTAACGAATGCCCTCCCCTTCTCTCTGGTGGCAGACACCAAACAGGGTGTTGCCATAGCCACAGAGTATCTCCGCGATGGGGAACTGTTGCCGGTAATGTTTCAAATCCTGTTCCGATACCGGCATCCCCCCCAGATAGATGAAGTGAATATGCTGCTTCTTCTCTGCTGTCATCAACTCAATGAGCGGATTTAACACCGCAGGGGTGACAAACAGATAATGGATATTTTGCTGATCCAAAATCCGTATGCCCTGATCCAGCACATGCTGCCGATAGCGTGTAGCCACGACCGATCCAGCCTTGAGCCGACGAAACCAACGGGGGTCAAAATCAACACTGAAGGCATCACCGCCGGTTGTTGCCTGGGCAATTCGATGCGCTACTTTGCCGATCACATGCGGGCCACCTGGCCCCAGCCAGAGCCAATGACCCTCTTTCGGCCAGCTTTTTCTGGCTTGCCGGGTATCATTTAAAAAGGGCTGAACAAAGGCCTGTTGCAGATCCTCTTCAAACCAGGCGGTACTTTTGGGTGTGCCTGTCGCCCCTCCCGTCTCCGCACAGATAATGGGGCGACCTGTAAATTTACGGGGGATAAATGCCGCCACGGGGTAACGACAGAGGGCATCCAGATCCATCGGTTCCAGCAGTGGCAGGTCGTCAATGGTTTTAACCCTTTCCTGCACGCTAAAACCCAGTGCTCTCTCCCGTTCAAGCCAATAAGGCGCGCCCTCTTGGGGATGAAAATGCAGTGCAAGGATCGCTTGCAGATGGGTGTTGAGTGAGGTCAAATTTTAGCTCGCTTGGTCGATGATAAAAGAGGTAACAGGCAGGTATCACACAGATAGGCGGAGATTACAGCAATAACAGAGAGCAGCCCAAACTGCACAACCGGTACAATCTGTGATACCCAAAGAGCGGCAAATGCCAAGGCAACCGTCACCGTGGTGATCCAAAGTGCAGGCTTAACCTGCTCCAGTGCCACGGCCATATCCCCTGATTTATGGTAGGCATGCAGCAGGTGAATGGTGTCATCCACGATCACACCCAGCAATACACTGGCAACAAACAGGTTGATACTGTTGATAGGAATACTCAACACCACCATGGCGCCTGCTGTAATCAAAAGCGGGATGAAATTGGCCACCAGTGCCAATATCAGGATTTGGCCTGAGCGCAATAACAGAAACAGCAGCAGGCTGATCAGCAGAAAGACCCCGATAAACACCTTGGCCTGTGACCAAAGCAGTTGGCGCTGCCCCATCAAAATCAGTGGCAGTTGTCCTGTGATGGCCAGCTGTAATTCAGGATTGTTACTGTTGATAGATGCCCAGTGTTGATGCAGCTCTTTTTCGATCTCAGTAAAGCTTTGGCTGGCTAGATTGCGATAGTGCAGTGATACACGCACTGCCTGCCGATTTTGGGTTAGGAATTTTGGGGTCTGTAGATCAAGACCACTCACCTTTGAGGTAAGGCTGGGCATCTGGCTCAGTTTTTTTAGAAAGGCCTCAATATGTTTTTGCTGATCACTATCCAATACCGATTCACCCGATGTTGTGCTGATCACCAGCTCTACGGTCATCAACCCAACCAGCTGCTCTTCAATCTGCTGATAGGCGCGTACCAGCTCACTCTCTTGCTGAAAGAAGAAGATGGCATCAGGATTAATCTTAATATTGCTCACAAGAAAGGCCGAGCAAAATGCGGCCAATATTAATAGCAGGGAGATGCCTTTGCGCATCTTATCCCCAGCAGTGTAGCCGGTTGTATAGTTGATCTTTGGCAGATGCCAGCCACCACTCATCCAGCGAAATAGCGCCGGTGTAAGCAGCATGGTTGAAAGATAGGTCAGCAGGATGCCCAACGGTAACAAGATGCCCATTTCATGAATGGCGGCTTGGGGAGCAAACAGAAACGAGCCGGTTCCAATGGCCGTTGTAACCATGGCGATAGTTGCCGGTTTCAGCACTTGGGCATAGGCGTAATCGGGTGTCCAATCATCACCCTGTCGGCGACTGAAAAAGTGGATGGCCGTCGTCAACCCCACGCAGAACAGCAACGGGAACAGGATGAGGCTCAGTAGGGTAATCTGCATCTCCAGCAGCATGCCCAATCCAAGTGTGCCTATCAGGCTGATCGCCATGCCCGCTACAATACTGAACACCAGCCAAGGTGCGCGCAGAAAGAAAAAGAGGATAGAGAGCGCAACAGCCATCAATAACGTGAGAACCAGGGTCAGATCCTGATTCATCACCTCTGCCAGGGTGGCAGAAAAATAAGGGACACCGGCCATCTGGTAGGCGATACCCACAGTATTGAATGCGGTACGAATCTGCTGCACAACAGCGGGGTAATCCTGGCGCTGCGTAGAGTCTAGCAAGATAAACAGCCCCAGGGTTTGCATATCCTTAGCGGCCAATGCCCCCCAATCACCTGGGAGGGTTTTGGATAGCTTTTCCCGTATTCGCGCTATTGCAGCCTGATCCTTTAACAGCAGCGCTAGGCCATCACCCAGATCAGCATGCTCAAGATAGAGGCTGACAGGATCAATCACCTCAGATATAACGGGCATATCATTTAACTGGGTAATAAAATCCAGATACCGATCCAAACGGGATTCGGGCAGATATTCACCTTGTTCCAAAGATGTCGCATTAGAGGCCATCAGATCATGGGTTTTAAAGACGATCAGTAGCTTGTCATCCGTGCCAAATTGTTCGGTAAAACGGTGATAGGTTTTATACAGCGCACCTTCACTGTGTATCCACCCTTCAAATGAGCTATCCAGTTGTAATTTGGGCAGTTGCAGTGACAACAGACCTGCCATTAGCAATAGGCTGATAACAATGATCCGATGGTAATGTTCTACAAAGCGAGCCACGGTTTTTACTTGATCCCTGACAGCTCGGTGATGACATGCTCATCCACATGTTTGAGGTAATCACTTAGAAAAAAGGCAAATTTTAATCCCGCCTCTTTGTCGCCCTCGATAATCACTAGCCCTTTAAAAAATGCCTGCTTTGGATCGAGTTGGTTGTAGGTGATCTGATGGAAGGTCTCTTCGTTCATCTCATACCGGCAGACGGCTGCATCATGGCTGGTATAGCAAGCGCTTTCATTAGCAAACCGAATGGTTTGATCAAAGCTTCTTAATCCCTGGATACTGAATCGAATGCAGCTATCCATATCACGCCAGCGGCGAAGAAAATCAAAACCAAAATCCTTTTCAATCAGACGATCAAAATAGTGCTGTGCAGAGTCTACCCCCAGACACGCCAGTGACATACCACCCAGATTATCAGGCTGGGTTTGATTATCTGCACCATTGATCTGTGCTTTAAATTCACTGACCAACGTCAGCAGGTTAATGGGATAGACCTGTTTTGTCTTTTGCCCAGGCATGAATTTAGGCGCAGCATGCATGTAAGGTTGATACACCCGAGTTGCACGATGGAAGCGCTCTTCCAATGCGTTGCGTGGCTGCTGATCAAAGGCATCATCCGGTACATATTCAATCCCGCTGACAGCCATGCCTGCACAAAACTGGTCGCGAGTCTCACCAAGATTAAAATCTTGTCCAATAATATGATGGGTTTGTAGTGTTGCCGTTAAGTGACCAATTTGTGGCAGCACGGCATCCACCAACTGATGAACGGAGACCAGATTAACCGTGGCAGCGGGGTTGCCCGATACCCGCATCGGGGCATGGGTCGTCTCACCCTGGAGTGCAACCCCAATAGCGGCAAGCCGCCTGCGCCCGCTTTCAATGTCGCGTTTACAGCATTCACGTAAAAAATGCAGCGTTTTAAGAAAGGTGTAGACCGTACTGGTTGATTTGCCTTCGCCAACCGCCTGCCCACCCACCACAATACTGGGTCTGTAGAGGGTGATCTTGGGGGAGACACTGGTGTGGATTTTATGCAGATAACACTCTGCTTCAAATTTGGATTTTTCATACGGGTTTCTAAACCCCTGGCCGCAATTCAGATCGCTCTCTTGCCAAATATGATCACTGGTTCCTGCAACAAAAGCGGTACTGAGGTGGTGGAATTCTGGGATGCCTAATGGCTCACATAGCTCAAAGGCATGTTGGGTTCCTGTTACATTGTGCCGCTTAAGATCATCGGCCAAATGAGCATCAAAGCGCGTCAGCCCTGCACTGTGCAGAAAGGCCACCGGCTTTGCCTGCTTTAGTGCTAACAATGTGCCATCAGCAATCCCACACCCTGGTTGAGAGACATCCCCTTCCACCACCATCAACTGGCCTGTCCCATCATGAGCAAATGGCAAAAGAAGATCGGCTAAGCGCTGCTCTAGCTGCCCATTCCGGCGGCGCACAATGGCGACAACTCGGTAGCCAGCCCGAAGAAGTGCGATCAGAAGATGTCGGCCAACATAACCTGTAGCACCTGTTATTAGGAGGGTTTTAAGGGGATTCATTGCCATGAAATATACGGCTAAAGCCTTAATTCAAGCTTAAGCTAAAATTAAGATTCTGCGGCTATCCTGATTATTTATAAGGGGGGACGTAAGCCAATGGTATACCAAATAAAGCCATTGAGCGGGAATTATTCCTCACCCAAAGGTGTCCTAGTTTATAATCGACTTCTTATATTGGTAAATGTTCTTATAATTGCAAATGTAAGCCACTTCATCTTCTCAACAATTACGGTATGGAACTAAAATGTATAGCAATTACAAATGGCTAAATTTCATCATTGGACTCTGCTTAATCCTGTTTTCAACGACCCTCTTTGCTGCTTCTGTTAATAATTTCCCCACCAGGGTTGAGTTGGTTGGGCAGGATGACCCCGTCACCACATCAAAACTCTTTCAAAAACGACCTGTTTTTTTACTGGTCAATTCGCATTCAACGGCTGATCTTATAAAAGCCGTTCCTGTGGCATGGTTAAATCAGGGGCTCACTATTTCAGCAGATCAGTTTGTCTCAGTCGCTGCCGTTTCAAAAGCACCCTGGCTGGTTAAAAAACTCTTTATCGGCTCAGGATTAGCCAAATTGGTTGAAGAGCGTACCAAACGGGTTGGAAGCAAGATTCCAGGCATCCAGGATTCAGCCGTCATTGTTGATTTAGAGGGTGATATGGTCTCTGCCCTCCAGCTAAAGGACTTGGGCAAAAAAGAGTACGCCGCATTTATTGTCAATCAAACCGGAGAGCTTCACCTCCTGTTGAGAGCCGAGCTGTTAGATGATTCGGATGCAGATATTAATGCAGCGGCTAAAAAGATAGTTGCAGCCGTTCAACCTCACTTTGGGGCTAAATAAGTGACACGCTACATGCTACTGTTTTTTTCTGGCTTACTACTGCTATCAGGCTGTACAACACTGCCATCGCACGATAGCCGTGTTGATGAGCTGGATCAGCTGTTTCGTGACGTTGCTGTAACCGATGCACGTTATCAGGATATCGTCGGTTTTGAACATATGAAGGTCGATGAACATCTACGCGAGCTTGCAGAGAGATACCCGCATCACTCCAACTTTGATACCCAAAAAGTGTTTATCTATAATTTTTTAACGGATGCTGCCGCACTTAATATTCAGCTGGTATCAGAAAATATATTACACGTACCACAGGATAAGCTGGAGCGCTTTTTAGCAACTGAACATGAAGATATGGATCTCTCTGGTGGCGGTAAAACGCCCCAAGAGCAGTTTTTAAAAGCGTATCGTAAACATGCCAAGGAAGAGATTAAGACAGAGATGGATGGCTTAACCAGCATACAGAATCAGCATGATCTTGAAACTTACTGGTATAACGTCGTCAACGGTATTGAGCAATCCATTAAAACGAAAGGTAGAGCGGCACGCCTGCTTGCCACTGCACCGCTGGTTCCATTCATCCAGGGGTGGATTCTCTATCATGCATGGACTGATAATCCTGGCCCCCGTGCCCCTGATTTTGCTGACAGCCAAACCTACCTCCCTCCAAACCCACAGAAAGCCATTAACCCTGCGCAACTTAAGGGTTGGGCACTGCTAGAGCATTATGCCCCCGTGGTTGTACAGGAGCGTGTCAATAAACCAAAATACGCCCCTGAAGTCGATTATTTTGGTGAGGTTTATCTCTCGGGAAGTTCGCTATCAGAGGCGACCCCTGGTATTTATACCGACCGCCCTACCCTGTATGCCTATCGAGTGGAGAAAACCATTCAAGGCATCCAGACACAGCAGCTCATCTATACACTCTGGTATCCAGAGCACCCCGCCCTAAAGTCATTTGACCCAGAGGCGGGGCCAATGGAAGGCTGGACATTTCGCATTACATTGAATACAGAAAACCAGCCGCTGATGTATGAATCAGTCTCAAACTGCGGCTGTTACTATAAGGTATTCCCTACCGAGCAGATGGAAGCATGGAGCAAGGCAGAATTTCCAAATGTAGAGGATGACAAGCAATTTCATCTTGAGCGTGATGTGACGAGGAAGATTGATGCCATTGTCCCTGAACTCGTTGCTGTGCCAAAAGGCTTGCCCCAACGAACCAGCCTGTTCTACTCTGCCGGTCATCACCAACTTATCACTGTTCGGCTGGAATCACAGCTTGCAGAGAGCGGAGCCGCCACAACAGGTCAAAACTACACTTTACTGCCTTATGAAAAATTAGAGCAACTGCCATTTAATGGCTATCTTGCCAGCCTGTTTGGTGAAGATGGTTTAGTCAGAAAAGCAGATCGCCCCGAGTGTTCACTACTCACGCCCTCTGGCCTCTATCATGCTGGACACCCACGGCAACGGGAGACCCAGATGATCTATTTTGATCAGGCTGATTTTGATGATCCCACACTATTTGAGACCTACCTTCGTTTACCCAGCAAGGTGTTTGGACGCGCCCTGTGATTGAAGAGTCTATCACTTTTAGATCCGATGGATTATTGATTGATGGTTTGCTCAGTTATTCCGAACAAATCCAGGTTCCAAAAGCTAAAATACTGCTCTGCCCTCCCCACCCATTCCTGGGTGGGGATATGCAGAACAATGTCATCGCACATCTTAATACAACCCTGGCAGAACAGGGCTACCTAACCATGTGCTTTAATTATCGAGGCATCGGCAAGAGCGAATCAAACCGCAATTTAGAGACTGATCAACAGATATTCTGGAACGATTCACGCTGCCCTGAATATGAAACAGAGATGTTTAATGATTGCCAATCTGCCCTGGAATGGCTAAAGGCTCAACTTAATCAAAGGCTCCCCATCCTACTGGTGGGTTACTCTTTTGGATGCCTTCCCACGCTAAAGATGGTGCATATGTATGATGCCGCCACAGGTTGTGTGCTGATCTCACCACCGCTGAATAAGTGGTCAATCCCTGCTGAAGATCTACAGTTTAAGAAACCCAAAGGGCTGTTCTATTCACCGGGGGATTTCGCCTGTGATACCCATCAACTTGAGGCGCTGTTTAAAAATATGTCAGCCCCTAAAGAGCTGTATGAAATACCAGATGCTGAGCACT
>JAJRWL010000189.1 GCA_024276875.1 Gammaproteobacteria bacterium | reverse complement strand
GCTGCATCCCCTCTGGCGCAAGGCACGACGGGTATGCTACGAGCGGCCTACGCCTTCTGCGGACTACCAGCCTTCGTTTCACTCTCCATGGCTGGCAGCGAATGCAGTAGGGGGTTTTCTGCGAACGCATGCTATGAGTAAACAGTTGCGAGAAAATCTAGTGAATATGCCGAGTTTAAACCCCAGGCTAAAAAGTAGTAAACTTCGTTACAGTATTTGGTCTGTACCGTAATATTCGGCCTCTATTTTTCATCTATCCAAAACTTATAGAATAAAAATGGGGGGTCGAATTGCACATGAGCAATATGCCTAAATTGATTTAATATCAACCAATTCTAAATCAAAGTTTAAGGCCTGTCCTGCTAGCGGGTGATTGCCATCCAGTGTTACTTTATTGCCATTGAACTCCTTTATAGCCAGCATGAATGTGTTGCCATCTTGTGTTGATGCTTGAATCTCCATGCCGATCTGTAGCTCTTGATCCAACTTAATTTCGCTTCTATCCAGTTCATTTACAAGCCCTTCATGGAACTCACCATAGGCATCCACGGCTTCAATGCGGATAGATTTCTTATCGCCAATATACATGCCCTCTAGCCCTTTTTCAAAGCTGGGTATTACCTCACCTTGTCCAAGTGTTACAGTGAACGGTTCGCCTTCCTGGGATGCATCAAATTGTGTGCCGTCATCTAATGTGCCCGTGTAGTGAACGGTAACGATATCTCCGATTTTTGCTTGGGTCATCTAAAGAACTCCAGAGTGTTGAAATGTTTTGAACTAAAAACCTTGAGAGAGAGCAATTATTGTGACAGTTGTCCTTGGTTGTTAATAGCGAAAAAGCTAGTAAAGGGGTTTTGATAATCTAAAATGGCAACTGCCGCAGCTGTAGCCTGTGTTGGCATTTACTGCGTAATGATGTCGGTCGCTTATTTGAGTGCCCTGTTTATGACATTTTAGGCAATCTCTTTCAGTACGAAGTTCTAAATAACCTGTTGTAGCATTGTCTATAGGGTGGCAAGTCATGCAATCATACAGGTCATTGGTGTTGGTTTTTGCATTGGGTATAGTGGCTCCAAAAAAGCGAATTTTTTTACCGGTTAAATAGTGGTGGAGATCAGAGTTTGAAGCTTTCAAAGATAGTCCCTTGTAATTGTCATGGCAGCTTCGACACTCTTCAGCTGTCCATTGGTTGTTGCTGAGAGTACTTTGAGAAATTGCAATTATCAGAGCTGCTATCAAAAAAATAAAAGGAGTTTTTTTTATTGTAACCATATTTAACTATTCCTTATAGTTTGAATTATTCAGAAAACCCATACCTAAAATACGCACAAAGAGTACAGGAATAGTTGATGATAGCCTAATCATAGGATGAGAAATGGCATTATTTTGAAAATGCCTGGTGTGTGTTAGCGCGTAAGTTCGTTTGTTACGGGTATTTATACAAAATGAGCGTTAAATAGTTGAAATTCAGCAGGGATATTCCCTGTGCATTGTGTGGGTGTGGTGGCGTAACTACTTGAAATATATGTCAAATATCATCTGTAAATTATTTTTTAAAAGACTGTTCATTTTGCCTTAGCATTGTTATTATCGACAGCCTTAATGTAAGGAATACCATTGGCTAGTAGCTATTACTCTTTAACATTAGGTTCGGTGCTTGAATTAAGCACAGTTAACAGGGACATCAGCAAGAATTCAAATAACCACTAAATAAAGGGCTGGAGGCATAAATAAATGAGAAAAATCTATTCACCTATTATCGCAATCGCATTGTTGGCATTTACAACAATGACGGCGTGGGCAGTAATTCCCCCGCCACCCGTTAACCAAAATCTGGGTATGCCAGATACAATGTTTAATGAGATGTTTAGCCAGGATGCTGCAACTACTGACTATGGGTATAAAACCTGTAAGAGATGTCATAAGCCACAGGACATTGATCCTGTAAATTACCCCGATCTTCAGAAGCCGACAGGCATTCCGAAACTTAAGGGAACCTACCTTCCTACACGGCATCACTTGCATGTTGATATGGGGCAGCCTGGTGTGTTGAGGAATGGTTTAATTGCGGGCGGACCAGAGCAACCTCCTCAGATGGATGTTGATGGCGATGGTGTTGATGATGAGAAGTACACCTGCTACAGCTGCCATCAAATAATGCCGGTTAATCCCTGGACCGGTGGTGTAACAGAGAACCACCGTAACTGCTTCAACTGCCATAAGGTATTTGATGGGCCTAACAACACAGGCGCAGAGAAAGGGCAAGGCTGGAGAACCGTTCATCACGATACCCCTAAGGCATATAATGCACAATGTGACCTGTGTCATGGGTATTTAATGCGTAGCCTTGATACGGGCCGTCCAGCACCAAATTGGTTGCCAAGTATCATTACACCATGGAAGAGTGGGAAGCTTGATCAGGATACAAGCAAAACAAGTTCTGCTGGAACCCATCCTGGTAACTGCACATTCTGTCACAACTCAGCAGATGGCAGTCCAGGTGGAACAGATGATGCCACCAGTAACTTTAGCTATGGCTTTTCCTCCATTAAGATCTATCAAAACAACCAAAACCACCACGCTACAGGTATACCGACTCTTACCGATGTCGAATCTCCTGTGCTTGCAGCATCAGGTGAAACCCCATGTATGTGGTGTCACTTTATGAACTGGACTCAATCCAATCAAACTGCTGTACGTACATACCCTGACGGCGTGACACAGGAAACGATTGCCTCATGGAACATTCGTGGCTGTCAGCGTTGTCATGATATCCCATCACTACATGCTATTGAGGCTGATGTAGCCGGTGATGGCATCATTCCTGGGCAGGAAGAGCACTACAATGGCCATGTTGGTAACCAGGATAACTGCTGGGGCTGCCATGGTTTTGATCCAACTAACGCACCTGATGCCGTGACTGGACTTGCTGTTCCAAACATAGGGCCGTATGCAGTACAAGCCACCGTTCCACAATTGGATGAGATTAATGCGCTTGTATGGCAAGAGGGTAGTGCGGTTGAAGGCTTTATCTTAGCAGGTACTGGCTTTGAAAATGATGGTGTTCGTTGGGATGAAGCGGCGGGCTCATATGTTGATCAATTCTACGAGCCAAGCGTTCAATTGACAGATGCGGCTGGGAATGTTACCCAGTTAGCAGCGGTCTCTTCAACACCGACTCGGATCAGTGTAACGATCCCTGCTACTCTGCCGGCTGGTAATTATGATGTTCAAGTCAGCAAAGGTGTGGATGGCACATACTCTAGGCAGGAACTGAGTAATCCAAAAACTGTGACAATCCTTCCTGCTGTGAATGTTGCACAAGGTGCCGCGATCTGTCTCTCACAGTATCGGGTTGTCATTGTTCGCGGAAGTGGTTTCACCACCGTTGATGGCACAACTACATATGGTGAGGAAGATCCACTTACGGGTGAGATAACCCAGGTGGCCATGCCAAGCATTGTGACAGGCATAATAGGTGATGGTGTTGATGCAAGCCGCCTTTTCCTCTGGAGAGATGGCATGATTGCAGCTCGCTTTAACGCTGGTTGCCCAAGCGAGGTTGTTGTGAACACCTTGTTTGACTCTAAGACGTTACCGCTTACTGTTTGGTAACATCTCGGTAAGCAACGGACGGGGCTTGCTCCGTTCGTTGCTGTTCTGATTGTTTATGGAACGAAGTAAAAATGAGGGGAGCCATAAATAGGCTCCCTTTTTTTTAGAGTCTATTTAGAAGGTAGTAAATGATGATTCGATCTTTTGAGAGGCATCTATTTTCCTGCTTAATTATTGTTGTGTTTGGGTTTGCACTGACATCTGTGGCAGGCGCAGGCGAGCGACGAGTTATTGTTGGATTCCATAAAATACCCCATGCAGCCGAGCGTGCTCTTGTTCGACACCATAAAGGCAAACTAAAACGGGGATTTAGAAGAGGTAAAGTGTTGCCAGCAATGCTAACAGATCAAGCAATTGCTGAATTAAAAGCCGACCCAAGAGTCGCTTTTATAGAAGAAGATGTCATTGTTATGGCTGTTTATGGTGAAAATGATGTGAGTGAATACAATGAAACCTGGGGTGTTACGCGTATTCAATCAAGTTCAGTACATGCAGAAGGTATAAAAGGCGCAGGCATTAAAGTTGCGGTGCTTGATACCGGCATTAATTACAATCACCCTGATCTTGATAATAACTATAGAGGTGGCATTAATTTAGTTAACTTGGCTCGATTTAATGACCCGTTTGATGATAGTTTTAATGGGCATGGTACCCATGTGGCTGGCGTTATAGCAGCAGAACTTGATGGCGCTGGTGTGGTGGGTGTGGCGCCTGATGCATCAATTTATGCTATCAAGGTGTTGGATCAAAATGGTAGTGGACGGCTTAGTGATGTTATTGATGGCATTGAGTGGGCTATAGCAAATAATATGGATATCGTTAATATGAGCCTTGGATTAAGGAGTTATTCGCAAGCACTTGATGAGGTTTGTGCAAGAGCGAATGATTCTGGGGTATTGTTAGTTGCTGCAGCGGGTAATACAGGCTCTTATGGTGGCGGTAAGGTTATTTATCCAGCCTTGTTTCCTTCTGTGATCGCTGTTGGTGCAACCGATCTTTATGATGCAATTTATTATAATTCTGCAGTAGGTTCCAATATTGATGTTGTGGCACCAGGTGCTGCGATTTATTCTGATATGGCATTTAATAGCTATCAGTATTTAACGGGTACTTCACAAGCTGCGCCTCACGTCGCTGGAGTGGCTGCCCTTATTTTATCGGCAGGGCTAGATGATTTGAACAGTGATGGCGCAATTAATACGCAAGATTTAAGGCTGCAGCTACAGAATGCAGCTTTTGACCTTGGAGTTGAAGGAAAGGATGAACTCTATGGGTTTGGGTTGATAAATGCTCAAGCAGCAACTACAGCAAACCCTGCATGGATAAGGGCTAATCTCCCAGATCGTGATAATGATGGTATAACTGATAGTATTGATAATTGTAAGTATCGTTTTAATCCTGATCAAGCAGATATTGATAGAGATGGTATAGGTGATAGATGCGATAGGCAGAATAGCCGTAACATACGAGCAAGCAGTGGAGCATCATTTTCACGTCGCTGGCATCGCCGCTGATTTTTTTAAAGAGTGTTCATATAATGACACTGATAAATATTTTATAGCTATGGTTACAACAATATTTGTATGCCTTGCAACTAATAAATGAAGTTCATTAATTAATGCAGGTATATACAAAGGAGATTTATGAAAAACGTAATAAAATCGTATAGGCAGCCGACAACAGTATTGGCTTTTATGGTCACCATACTGATTTTTTCTTCCTCATCGTTGATTGCTGCCCCTGAAGCTGATCCAGTTTCTACATCGCCGAGCCAGGTTGTGGTTGCTAAGGTTAATGGGCAGCCTATCTTAAGAGCTCAGCTTGAAAAGCGGATATTAGAAACCACCCGCAAGGCAAAAAGTTCTGAATATTTAGCGGGAGATAAAAGCCAAATAAACCCAGGTAGTTTACAGCGAGCTTTGAGTGAAGAGATTGCAGCTGAACTATTTTATCAGGGTGGAAAAAAACTGGGTATTCCTGATGCAGTAGAGAAAATAGCTGAAGAAGAGGCGAGGATTAAGGCGTCGCTTACTGATGAGCAGAGAGAAAAATTCAGTAATGAGTATATTAAATCGTACGTTCAACGCCGCTTTTATATCAATAAGTATATGGAGGCAAATGATTTAATTAATCCGAAAGTGCCAGAAGAAGAGGTTAAGGCTTTTTATGAGCGCACGAAGCAAGGTTATGCGAGTAAGACAGATGAAGTTTGTGTGCGCCATGTTTTGGCTGTTATAGATAAGGACAGACCTATTAAGGGAGAAGCTGAGGCGCGTGAAAGAATAGAGAAGGCAAGGCAACTGCTTCTTGATGGAAACGATTTTGTTGAAGTGGCTAAAAAATATTCGCAAGATGCGACCAGCGTTCAAACTAATGCTTTTATAGGTTGTGTTGGAACGGGTTTTATGCCGCTTGAATTTGAAAAGGTTGCGTTTTCTCTTGAGATAGGCGAGATCAGTGACGTTGTTAAAACAAAGTATGGTCTTCATGTGTTGGATGTAGTGGAAAAAAGGGCTAAAGGAACAATACCTCCATACGGAGCTTTAAGAGATTTCTTTGAAAAGTATCTCTCTTCTGAATTAAAGATTAAGAAGACACCAGATCACGTAAAGCAAATTATAAAAAAAGCTAATATAGAGATTCTTACTCCGTTATTGGCGAACAAGAGCAAGGCAAAGGTGGGTGCTCCTTTATAAATGCGCTATAGCCGCCTTTGTAGAATAGACATTTTTCCTTAGTCGTCACAATGGCGTATGGCATGATCATATGCGTTATTGTGATGACTTTGTTTGCCGCCTAGTCTTTGCGTTATTTTAGCGTTACACAGATAAAAATATTCCAGCTTCTAATGCTCGCCATTGTTCTTCCCATTGATCTGTGGGGGGTACTTTAAAACGGGTACGCAGGAATTGATGTAAGCGCCCCTCCACCAATGCGAGCATTAGTCCGGCAGCCACCTCCGGACTGGGTGAAATACCAGTATCATCGCGCAGGCGAGATTCTCGTAACACTTGCCGGAATTGTGTCTCTACTCGGGCAAAAAATTGCTCTACTCGGTTGTGTAAGCGTTCTGTTTCTCCTACTAGTGCATCTCCAAGTAGGACGCGTGTGATGCCTGGATTGTGCTCCGCAAATGCAAGCAAAAGATAGAGAATACGGCCACACCGAAGGCGGGTATCTGGTTCAGTTTCTATAATCTGGTTGATGCGGGTGAATATACTCTCTTCTGCAAAGACAATCAGACCTTCAAACATTTTTGCCTTGCTGGCAAAGTGGCGGTAAAGCGCGGCCTCTGAAACACCAACGGCACGAGCAAGAGCGGCTGTGGTAATGCGCTCGCCGGGGTTGTCCTCTAATTCAACTGCGAGTGCTTCAAGAATCTGTTGTTTGCGTGGGATTTTTTTATGCATTATTTGAGCCGAATTAAAGAACCCATTCCTTCATCAGTAAACAGCTCTAGCATGACAGCATGTTTTACTCTGCCATCAATGATGTGTGATCGATTAACACCCGCCTGAACAGCTTCAAGTGCGCACCTTATTTTAGGCAGCATACCGCCATAGATTGTGCCATCTTCAATGAGTGCTTTAACTGTAGGTATATCCAGGTCGGTTAGTAGGTTGCCATCTCGGTCTAGCAGGCCAGGTGTATTGGTTAGAAGCAGTAGTTTCTCGGCATGCAGTATCTCTGCCATTTTACCTGCAACCAAGTCGGCATTGATGTTATAAGAGTGTCCATCGGAACCTACACCTATGGGTGCAATAACAGGTATGAAATTACCTTGTACTAGCATATCAACCACGCTGGCATTGATGCTTTCAACCTCACCAACATGGCCAATGTCAATAATTTCAGGGGCTTTTAATTCGGCTGAGTTGCGGGTAATACGCATTTTTTTAGCCTTGATTAAGCCGCCATCTTTACCCGTGAGTCCTACTGCCTGACCGCCATGATTATTGATCAGAGTGACAATCTCTTTATTGACTAGGCCACCGAGCACCATCTCTACAACATCCATTGTCTCTTTGTCGGTTACCCGCATGCCCTCTATGAATTCTGATGTTTTGCCCAAGCGTTTAAGTAGCTCGCCTATCTGCGGGCCGCCACCATGAATAACAACAGGGTTGATGCCCACTAATTTCATTAATACTAGGTCGCGGGCAAAACTGCGTTTAAGCGCTTCATCTACCATAGCGTTACCACCGTATTTAATAACGATGGTCTTGCCACAATAACGTTGGATATAAGGCAGAGCCTCAGATAGGACGTGAGCGACATTGTGCGCCGCTTTTGCGCTTAAACTCATAACGACTCTTTGTTGGTTAAATGGTTAAATTAAAAGGGTGCTTTTAAATTGGGGTCAACGTTTTTCAGTAGCTGACGAAACTCTTCTTGGATCTCTCTTAGCCCAATGTCATTTACAGCTTCAAAACGAAAGGTAACAGCTGGAATGGTATTGGATGGTCGAACCAGTCCCCAGCCATTTTCAAATTCTGCCCTCAAGCCGTCGATTGTAATAAGCTTTGCACTTCTTTTGAAGTTGGCCAGGCTGATTATTTTTTGCACTAATTCATGATGATTACCTTCGGGCATATCCATGAAGAGTTCAGGTGTGCAGGGAAGTTTTGGTAATTCAGCAAATACTTCGGCTGTGCTGCGAGGGTCGAGTGACAAGATCTCTAATAACCTTGCACAGGCATACAGTGCATCATCAAATCCATACCAACGCTCTTTAAAAAAGATATGGCCGCTCATCTCACCCGCGAGCAGTGCGCCGGTCTCTTTGAGTTTGGCTTTCATTAAGGAGTGACCCGTTTTCCACATCAATGGTCGGCCACCGTTAGATATAATATGGCTGGCTAGGCTGCGGCTGGATTTTACATCATAAATAATATCGCCGCCGGGTTGGCGTGATAGCACGTCGGTGGCAAACAGCATGAGCAGTCTATCTGGCCAAATGATATTGCCATCAGAATCTACAACACCGAGTCGATCACCATCTCCATCAAAGGCAACGCCTAGATCTGCTTTTTGGTTTTTGACTTCTTGGATTAAATCTTCAAAATTTTCTGGTTTGCTGGGGTCAGGATGGTGGTTGGGAAAGTTGCCATCCACATCACAGAATAGTTCGATGACTTCGCAGCCTAGTTCTTTAAGCAGTTGCGGTGCAACAATGCCAGCTACAGCATTGCCGCAATCAACGACGATCTTTAGTGAGCGAGCAGGCTGCACATCATCGGTAATGCGTTGAATGTAATCAGGGATTATATTTTGTTCCTGCTTACTGCCTTCGCCTTGGAGTAGGTCTCCTGTCTCGACACGTTGTCGGAGTTGTTGGATAGCTGAGCCAGAGAGTGCTTCGCCATTGATGACGATTTTTAGTCCGTTATAGTCGGCTGGGTTGTGGCTCGCTGTGAGCATAACTCCTGAATTACTGCCCAGAAAATGGGTGGCCCAATAGAGTATTGGAACCGGTACCATACCAATGTCTAGCACATCTCGACCGCTCTCTTGCAGTCCTTGGCAGAGGGCGGCACTTAATCCTTCGCTGGATAGTCGCCCATCTCTTGCCATGATGATGATTTGCTGGCCCTGGTCGTAAGCCTCGCTGCCTATTGCTCGGCCTAATTCATAGACCATATCGCGGGTGAGGGTATCACCCACGATGCCGCGAATATCATAAGCGAGAAAGATAGAGTCTGGTAGCGTTACGCCTGTGTTGTGGTGTGCAATTAATGTGGGTTCTTTACTGAGACTGTGCAAGCCAGTATTGCTATCAATCATTATCTCATCAGATCCGCTGTTGGAGTTTGATTGAATGGTCTCTTCTTTAGCTGATGGCACTTTATTGAATGCCGTGGTTCGGTGTTTACGCGATGCTTGTGTGCTGAGTTGTGCAATGAGCACTATGGTACTTTCACAGTTTACAGTTCTTGCACCTGGGCTGATAATTTTATCACCTCTGAAGGCGGTCTCTACCATTTTAATAATAGCACCCTGGTCGCTTTTTAATGCTTGTTTCAGGCGCTTTGCCTGTAGCAACATAACCAGGCCAATTATGAGCAGTCCAGCCGTTGGAATGCCGCCGTAGCTTATTAGGTCGGCTTGGTTGATTTTGGCAGATGGCTTGAAGTAAAACACTTCCCAGATTGTTCCAGCAACCGGTATTCCGGTTGTAGCTGTTGCTGAAGTTGTTGCGCCACTGCTTTTAGCAAGTGTCAGTGGTTTACCCTGGGTGATCTGGCGAATCTCTACCTCTCCACCATATTGGCTAATGGCATTGATGGCGGAATGTATGATCTCTAGCTTAAAAGCAGCATGGATAATGCCTATCACCTCATTGGAATTATCCGGTGAGAATATGGGGGCAGCTAGTGCAATATGTTGATTTTTAGAGCCATATTGGTGGACTTCGATTTTTGTTGTTTTACCTGTTTTTTCAGCCTGACGTAAAATATCCAGCGAGGCGTAGCTCATTTGTGGCTCATGTTTTGTATCGGGTTTTGACTGCCCAGTAAGAAACAGGCGGATGTGCCAGACGTTGGGCAGTTGCCCTTGTAGAGACTGCTCTTTGGCTGTTATTTCTGTAGTGGTGCCATTTTGCATGATTTGTACAAGAGAAGGGTGGCGAGCTAGATTTTCAAGTGCCGTGCGCAGGTTCTGCATTCGATCAGATAGGCGTGCAGCCAGTGCCTCTGTTTCTGCTTTTAACTGATGTGTTGTGGTTGTTTGATCTTTCTGCTGTTGTAAAAAAAACAGTGTGCCCACACACCCGTAAACGACCAGCACGACAACAGCAAAACAGCCGCCGATAAAACTTCCAGAGCTGGGTAGTTTGCTGGCGGCCTTCTTTTTCTTTGCGGCTTTTTTTTCTGGCTTAGTGTCTGTTTTTTTATTGCCAAATGGTAACTTCATAATTTAGTGCCGCCCTGAATGACCAAAGCCACCGGTACCTCGGTCGCTTTCAATGAATTCATCCACAATTTCAAAATTTGTTTGTACCACAGGTACAATAATGAGCTGTGCAATGCGTTCTCCTACCTCAATCTTAAATGCAGTGTCTCCCCTGTTCCAGCAGGAGACAAATATCTGTCCTTGATAGTCAGAGTCAACCAGCCCAACTAAATTACCCAATACAATGCCGTGTTTATGACCGAGTCCAGAGCGAGGTAAAATCATTGCAGCCAGGGTGGTGTCGGCAATGTGTAGAGAAAAGCCGGTGGGGATAAGCTGGGTCTGCTTTGGGGCTAATTCCAATGGCTCATTCAACATGGCGCGCAAATCAAGACCTGCGGAGCCTTTTGTTGCATAACCTGGCATCGGGAATTCGCTTCCCAAGCGTGAATCAAGAATCTTTAGTTGGATGTTTTTCTGCATAATATCGCTCAGTAATAGTGGCAACCAGGGATCGCGCCAGTTTCTCTTTTCTAGCCATAGGGAGGTTTTTACTGCCGCCCTCCCAGAGTACAGTCAAGGCATTTTCATCTTTTTCAAAGCCGCCTTGTTCCGCACCTACGAGATTGGCGGCAATCATGTCCACTCTCTTTAATCGGCGTTTCTCTTCGGCCTGCTCCGTTAGACGTTCTGTCTCTGCGGCAAACCCTACGGTAAAGGGGGGCGTATCCCTGGCAGCCACCTCGGCTAGAATATCGGGGTTTCGAGTTAGTGTGAGCGCTATCTCTGCTTGGTTTTTCTTGATTTTTTGTGTGGCTATTGTCTGTGGTCGGTAATCAGCTACTGCGGCACAGGCGATAAATATATGGCATTTGTCGATATGTTCGGCAACTTTTTGCTGCATTTCAGCAGCTGTATCTACATTGATTCTGGTGACACCCGCAGGTGTGGTGAGTGCTACTGGACCTGATATTAAACAGACTTTAGCGCCGGCCTCAATAAGAGCGCGTGCTAGGGCAAAGCCCATTTTGCCGGAGCTGCGATTGCCGATAAAACGCACAGGGTCAATGGGTTCCTGTGTGGGGCCCGCCGTTAGCAACACAGATTGCCCTGTCAGTATTTGACTGCTGAACTGTTTTGCCGTGCGTGCCAATAGCTCGGATGGCTCCAGCATGCGGCCTGGGCCTACTTCACCGCAGGCCTGCTCGCCTGCATCAGGCCCCCAAAGTTTGATCCCTCGCGCTTGCAGTTGTTGGTTGTTCGCCTGTGTTGCGGGGTTTAGCCACATCTGTTGATTCATGGCAGGAGCCACGGCAATCGGTGCTGTAGTCGCGAGACAGAGGGTGGAGAGCAAGTCATTCGCCAGTCCATGCGCCAAACGCGCCATAAAGTCGGCACTGGCAGGTGCAATGAGTATCAGGTCGGCCCAGCGTGCTAGATCAATGTGACCAATGCTGGCCTCATCGTTGGGATCAAAAAAATCTTGCCGTACAGCTCGCCCAGAGAGCGTCTGAAGCGTTAGTGGGGTAATGAATTCTGTCGCAGCATGGGTCATAACGACTTGAACCTGGGCGTTAGATTTGCGCAGCAGACGCACCAGCTCTGCTGCCTTGTAAGCCGCAATGCCCCCTGTTACCCCCAATAGAATGCGTTTTCCATCTAATTTAAGCATGTTGCTCCAGAAATATATAACCTCTTATTTATTATAGGTGCGAAGAGTAACTGAATGTATGAGCTAGGCAAAGTCATCTGTCGTTATCTGGGGTAATACTGTTAAAAATAGGGTATCTGTTTTAAGCTCATGGCAAAAATAATAATCACAAGGAGGTTACTATGGCTATTACCGACTGGCCAACAGCAGAACGCCCAAGAGAAAAATTACTGCAACGAGGGGCTGAATCGCTCTCTGATGCAGAGCTATTGGCTATCTTTTTGCGGACAGGGGTGGCAGGGAAAACAGCGGTTGATTTAGCACGGGATCTGCTGCATGAGTATGGCAGTTTGCGCAATTTAATGGCAGCAGATTATGCTCGATTCTGTGCCAGCCATGGTTTAGGGCCGGCCAAATATGTGCAACTACAGGCTGTATTAGAGATGGGGCGCCGCCACCTGCATGAAATACTCAAGCATGGGGATGTTTTAACCTCCCCGCAACATACCCGTCGTTATCTCTCAGCGCGGCTGCGAGGCTATCCCTATGAGGTGTTCGCCTGCCTTTTTTTGGACAATCAACATCGGGTGATTGAATACGAAGAGCTGTTTCAGGGCACAATTGATGGTGCAACGGTGCACCCGCGGGAGGTGGTTCGTTGTGCGATGAGGCATAATGCTGCGGCGGTTATTTTGGCTCACAACCACCCTTCGGGCGTGGCAGAACCCAGCGCCTCTGATACTCAGATTACCCAGAGATTAAAGGATGCGTTGGCGTTGGTAGATGTGCGGGTGGTTGACCATATTATTGTGGGAGAGGGCCAAATGACCTCGCTTGCTGAGAGGAGGTTGCTTTAGTCGATAAATTCTCAGTAAAAAAGGGTTATTTTTCATGTTCAACTTGTATATTGCAGCGGCTTCTGATATAAATCCGCCCCTCTAAAGAAATGCCCAACACGGCCATTAGAGCTACCGAACGAATTTATTGAGGTTTCAACCATGTCCAGAGTGTGCCAGGTAACAGGCAAGCGTCCCATAACGGGGAATAACGTATCCCATGCTAAAAACAGAACCAGACGACGTTTTCTGCCAAACCTTCACCACCATCGTTTTTGGGTGAAGAGCGAGAACCGTTGGGTTCGTCTACGTGTCTCTGCAAATGGCATGCGTATCATCGATAAAAAAGGGATAGACGCGATTCTTGTTGATCTGCGCGCCCGTGGCGAGAAAGTATAAAGGAGCCGAACCATGCGTGATAAAATTAAACTTGTATCCAGTGCCGGCACCGGTCACTTTTACACCACCACAAAGAACAAGCGCACTATGCCAGGGAAGATGGAGATCAAAAAATTTGATCCGACCCTGCGCAAGTATGTGATGTACAAAGAAGCCAAGATCAAATAGTTATCTTGCTTTGTTGTGCAGTTGAAACCCGCCATTGGCGGGTTTTTTTATGCCCCTGTTTTATTGATTGTCACTATACTGATAATTAACGTGCAGGCAGCATGTCGGTGCTAAAAATGCGGATTAAAATCTAATATGCAGAATATATTTATAGGTAGACAAGCTATTTTTGATAGAGAGATGGCGACCTATGCCTATGAGTTGCTTTACAGGGAAAGTAGTTCAGGTGGAGTGATCGTTACGGATGGTGATATGGCCACCTCCAGCGTTATGCTCAATGCCTTTGTTGAGATTGGATTAGAGAATGTGGTGGGTTCCCACCTTGCCTTTATCAACCTTACCCGTAATTTTTTTAAAGATGAACCCTATATCCCTTTTGAAAAAGATCAAGTGGTATTAGAAATTTTGGAGGATATAAAGGTAGACCAACAATTGGTCGAGACAGTGGCAAAGCTTTCAGCAGATGGTTACTGCATCGCGCTGGATGATTATGCGTTTGAATCTCATTGGGATCCTCTGCTGCTACATGTCAATATTATTAAAGTAGAAGTCCCAGCGGTGGATCGTCAATCTATTGAATCCCAGGTAAAACAGTTACGACAATATGATGTGAAGCTGTTGGCAGAGAAGATTGAAACAGAGGAGGAGCATCAATTCTATCTTGATTTGGGCTTTGATCTTTTTCAGGGTTACTATTTTTCGCGCCCACAGATCATTCAGGGCAAACGATTGGCAGAGAACCAGTTGGTTATTTTGCAACTGCTGGCTTGTTTAAATGACCCTAAAATCACCGTGGCTGATTTAGAACGGATCATTGCTCAGGATGCCGCGCTCAGCTATAAAATTCTACGTCATATCAACTCAGCGGCGGTAGCATTGCCCCGTAAGCTCGATCGAATTGGCGAAGCTGTTGTCTATCTTGGATTGCAGCAAATACGCACCTGGGCCAACCTCATTGTTTTATCCCGCACAGGCGATAAGCCACAGGAGCTACTTTATAGCGCGCTGGTTCGTGCCTGCATGTGTGGGCAATTGATCGAGCGTGGGGGCTGTGGCGACCCGTTGATGGCATATACAGCTGGATTGCTCTCTGCATTGGATCTTCTGCTTGGCAGCCCATTAGAGACGATTATGCAGGAGCTGCCGGTCTCTGATGAGATTAAGTGTGCCATTATGCAACATGAAGGCATTATTGGTGGGGCAATCTCTTGTGCATTGGCCTATGAGCAGCAGCAGTGGGAAGGGGCTGCATTTGCTGGATTAGACAGTGCGACAATCAGTGAGATCTTTGTAAACAGTAGCCATCAAGCCTTTAGTTTAACGACGTTGATGGTTGAGTAGCAGGTTGCCCACGCTATCTTGCTGACATCTCCAGTGAGATGCCAGCCAGGTGGTAGCGACCTTCTCTGTAATTAAGGCAGGGCCATGGATGGTTTGCTCGCATATGAGATCATCTCGGCAGTAGATGGATATCTCATCATCAATGCCGTAGACGCTTCCGTGGCTGTAGGCGCTGCCATTGGCGTTTTGATTGGGTGGTGTGAGTTGAATGGTTGTTGCTGAGCCATGCAGTGCCACGCGTAGATTAACGAGCTCAACGGGCACGCTCATGCGATGGCCATAGCGGCTTTCATGTTGGCGTTCAAAGGCCTTGGCGCTCTCTGCAATAGCGCACCAAGGCACGTTCAATGTATAGGATTGCCCGTGATAGCGAAGATCAACGGAATAGCGCGATTGGATGCTGTCAGCGGCTACACCCTCAGCAATAAGTGCGGTAATCCCTTCAGTGGCTAACGCGTCAAATGCTTGTGTCAATTTACGACTCTTCATTTCTAATAGTAGCCCCAAATGCGTGCGTGAGAGTTGGCGGCCTGGCTGGGCTACCAGCATCCCTAAAGCAGATAATACTCCCGCATGGACGGGCACCAGCGCTTGCTGCATGCCTAAAGCCTCGGCCAGGGCGCAGACATGCAGCCCGCCTGCTCCGCCAAAGGAGACCAGGGTGAATTCCCTTGGATCGACACCGCGCTGCACGGAGATTACGCGCAACGCCTGAACCATGTGCTCATTGGCTATTTGAATAATCCCTTCAGCGGCGGCCTCATGGCTGATCTTCATTTGAGTGGCTAGAGGGGCAATGGCCTGCTGTGCGGCGGATCTATCCAGCACCATCTGCCCCCCCAGAAAGGCATCCGCTCTCAATCGCCCTAATATCAGATTGGCATCGGTGACGGTGGGGTGTTTGCCTCCTTGGCCATAACAGGCGGGGCCTGGATTAGCCCCCGCAGATTCAGGGCCTACCTGTAACATGCCGCCAGCATTCAGTGTGGCAATGGAGCCACCGCCAGCGCCAATGGTGTGCATATCAACCATGGGTACAGCGACAGGGTAGCGGCCAATGCGGCCTTCATGGGTCAGGGATGGTGTGCCGTCAACCAGGGCAACATCAGTCGAGGTGCCGCCCATATCAAATGAGAGCAGTTGATTGTCCCCAGAAGCCCTGCCTGCAAAGTGAGCACCCACTAACCCTCCGGCTGGGCCTGATAGCAGCATGCGCACCGCTTGATGGGCAGCCTGATCTGCGGCAATGGTCTCCCCAGTGCTTTGCATGACGGCGATTGTTGCTTCAGGCAGACCTGCCGAGAGCCGTTGGATATACCCTTCAACCAGTGGGCCGATCCAGGCATTCAGCCAGGTGGCGATGCCGCGTTCGTACTCTTTAATCTCAGGTAGCACCTCTGAAGAGAGGGCGCAAAATATGCCATCGGGGATGATCGATTTTATGGCATGCTCAAAACGGTCATCCAAATAGGAGAAGAGCATATTGACTGCTACTGCTTGGGGTTTTAGTGTGACCAATGCGGCCTGCAGATCATTAAGGTCTTTCTCTGTGAGTGGGGTAATGACGGAGCCATCAGCAGCCAAGCGGCCATGGGTTTCAAGGCAGAGTGCCTGTGGCACTGGGGGTGGCAGAGGTTGTGGGTTTAGGTTATACAGCTCTGCTCGGGTTTGGCGGCCAATAGTGAGCAGATCGGCAAGGCCATGGTTGCCGATATAGACGGTGCGAACCCCTTTGCCTTCCAGTGCGGCATTGGTTGCAACAGTGGAGCCGTGCACCACCTTCAGTTCAGCAGGGTTTAGCCCCAGTTCCGCAATGCCTTGTAGAATGGCCTTTTCGGGTGCATGCGGCGTGGAGAGCACCTTATGAATCTGCAACTTACCCTGATCAAAAAGCACAAAATCAGTAAAGGTTCCGCCGGTGTCGATGCCAATGAGTTTCATCAAATAGTGACTGCAACGCTTTTAATTTGAGCATAGACCGGCATGCCCACTTCAAGCCCCAGCCGGGATTGGGATTTGTGGGTAATGCGTGCCAGCAGAGGCGTACCTCCAGCATTCAGCCGCACCATGATGCGTCCAGCTCCCTGGTCTACCATCTCGGTGATGGTTGCTTGAACCACATTACGCATGCTGCTCTCTCTCGGTGGGTGAAGCGCCAGGCTGACATCACGGGAATGGATGCGGATGTTAAATGGTTCGCCCACGGCACGTTGAAGCCGGCTAACCAGGATCTCTCCGCCACAAAAGTGGAGATGGGTCAGATGGTATTCATCATCATGCTGGGTGACCTGGGTTTTGATAATGGCACCGGCATCGTCATCCCTGGCGATGGGCAGGTCGATACTGGCAAACATGTTAGTCAGCGTCCCTTGTTGCAGGATGCGCCCATTTTCAATCAGTGCCAGATGATCGGCGATACGTGCCAGCTCTTCCAGATCATGTGTGACGTAGAGTATCGGGATGTCGGCTTGTGCATGCAGCCGTTCCAAATAGGGCATGATCTCCGCTTTGCGCGGGCGATCCAGTGCCGCCATGGGTTCATCCATCAATAGCAGCTTGGGGCTGTTGAGTAGCGCCCGTCCCAGCGCAACCCGTTGCTTTTCACCGCCCGAGAGCTGATGTGGATAGCGTTGCAGTAGCTCACCAATCCCCAGGATGTCGCAGATGTGGTTGAGATTGCCCTTGCGTTCAGCGCGGGGGGTACGTCGCCAGCCATACGTCAGATTGGCCTTTACCTGCAGGTGGGGGAAGAGCGCCGCCTCTTGAAAGATATACCCCAGGGCACGTTGATGAGGTGGGATAAACAGCCCTTTGTCACTGTCCTGCCAGCATTCGCCATTGATCTTTAGATGACCCTTTCCAGCCTGTTCCAGCCCTGCAATGCAGCGCAGCAGGCTGGTCTTGCCAGAGCCTGATCTGCCAAATAGTGCGGTGATGCCTCGGTCTGGCAATATGGCGTTGGCATTCAGTTGAAAGCCATTCTGCTCTAGTTCAAAACTGAAATCTATGCCGCTCATGAGTGAGGCCAGCGGCTGTTTTGGCGATAGACCCAAAACAGGATGATGAAAGAGAAGAGCAGCAGGCCACCAGAGAGCCAGTGTGCCTGGGTATACTCCAGCGCCTCAACATGGTCGTAGATAGCGATAGAGAGTACCTGGGTCTCGCCAGGGATATTGCCACCAATCATGAGCACCACGCCAAATTCCCCCACGGTGTGGGCAAAACCCAGCGTGGTGGCGGTAATAAAGCCAGGGCGAGAGAGAGGCAGTACAATGGAGAAAAAACGATCCAGCAGTGAAGCACGTAGGGTGCTGGCCGCTTCCAGATGAAGCCGATTAATGTTGCCAAAGGCATTCTGCAGTGGTTGAACTACAAAGGGCAGTGAGTAGAGCGCTGATCCAATCACCAATCCGGTAAAGCTGAAGGCAAGCCCATGTGTGCTCATGCGGCCGATAATGCCTCCAGGTGCTAAGGCAATCAGCAGGTAGAAGCCTAATACCGTAGGGGGTAACACCAGCGGCAGCGCTACCAGCGTCTCTATGACTGTTTTAAAACGTGATTGGGTTTGGGATAGCCACCAGGCGAGGGGGGTGCCCAGCAGCAAAAGAATAAGGGTCGTGGTCAATGCCAGCCGCAGCGTAACCCACAGGGCGCTGATATCTGCTGATTCCATCAATGTTCTACCGGGCTATAGCCCAATGTGTTGATCAGGGCTTTTGCGTCATCTGACTGTAAGAAAATATAGAATGCCTTGGCCGCTGGGTTGTTTGCTCCTTGCTTAAGTAATACAGCATCCTGCTTGATGGGGTCATAAAATTCTTGCGGCACGACCCAGTGATAGCCTTTTGACTTGACTTCTTTTGAGAGCTGAGACAGCGCCACAAACCCCATTTCGGCCGCGCCACTGGCGATAAATTGAAATGTTTGGGCAATATTTTCACCCCGCACCAATCGCCCTTGCAGCGGCTTCCAAAGCTGCATGGTTTTTAGTGTCTGACGAGCCGCCACCCCATAAGGTGCCGTCTTGGGATTGGCAATGGAGAAGCGCCGTAGTGATGGCTGGCTAATTAATGTGTTGGCTTTACCCTGAAATTGTTGTTGAGGTGACCATAGTGCCAGCTGCCCCACGGCGTAAGTAAAACGGCTGCCGGCAATGGCAAGCCCCTCTTGTTCCAGTTTTTCAGGCCGTTTTTGGTCGGCCGCTAAAAAGAGATGATAGGGCGCACCATGCTTGATTTGCGCATAAAGTTTACCAGTGGAGGCCGCACTGATGCGTACTTTGTGGCCACTCTTCTTTTCAAATGATGGGGCTAAAAGCTGTAATGACTGGCGAAAGTTGCTTGCGACAGCAACAGACACCGTATCAGCCGAAGTGGTAGCCGCAGTGGTAAGCATTAACGTAATAAAAAGAAAGAACCCTCTCATGGCTGGATATTCTACGTGGGTCAGGATAAAAAGTTGAAGTAATTTTGCTTGCTTCAGTTGCAGTTCCTGCTGTCGTAACGTAAAGCCTGTAAATGCCTCTCAAGAGAGGCATGTTTATGATTAGTAAGCTTGTTATGATGATCGGTTTAACCAACAGCAGAATGGTCATTTATGTCTAATAATGAAAATGTTTCTGAAATGCTAGTGCATGTGGCTGGTGATTTATTAAAGTCTGTCCACAGTCTTCAAGAGATGCAGGCGCGGTTAGATATTGTAAAAACAGCCTGGAATATGTCACTCAATACACGAGCAGATCGAAAAGTGAAGCTTCAGCAGTTTCTAAAAAAGCAGAGAGAGTTTGCGCCAAATAAAGAGGCATTAAAAAACTTAGAATCAGAAATAAAAAAGATAATGAAACAAAAAATGCTTTTGTACCCTGAAATAAATAATGGTGTTACAAATGCTGAGGCAATAGAAAAATCAAAAGATGAATATGAGGTTAAGGCATATTTTAAAGATAAAGATTTAGAAAACAGTGCCATTACACCAAAATAACAGGGTTCCAGAGGTGTGGGATTATGTTGTTTTGATAGGGCGATTTATGAACTGGATATATAATCAGTGGCGGCAGGTCAATGACCGCTTGTCATGTTGATCGGTAGGCTCCATCTACAATGGGTTTCAATAGTGCAGCTTTCTCCGCATAATCACGGAGGTATCAATAAAAGCATCAGCCTATAATTATGCTGTTTTCCCTGTCGATTAACCCCAATGAACTCATTCAAAATTAAAATTTTTCATTCCGCCTGCTGCACTTTCCTGTTTGCTTTGGCTTGTCTCCCATCATTTGCAGTGAGTCAGGGTGTTCTGAGACGGGATGATTTTATTGCTGCGTATCAAGGGCGCTGGGTTGTTCCTAATGCAAAGGAGCCAAAGGCGGCTGAAGGAGGGCATGACTCCCGTCGCACAGGATACTCCACCGCCGTCCATGTGCTTATGCCAGATGGGAAAATCAGGCTTAAGACGCATGTATATGATCTCTTTGGGTATGCGCTTATCGACCCGCCAGCCCCCGTGCTTGGCCCAAATCCAGCCGTTGCAGGTCTGCTGGGTTTTGGTGAGATAGCCCCGCCTTCCCTTGCCAATACACCGACCTCAAGTGGTAGCAGAAATCATGGCTGGTATATTGACCCTGAGGGCAATGAGTTCGTCTCGATGAAGGCTTACTATGCAACCGCTGGCGTAAATTTTCCTTCACAGATGAAAAATGGTAATGGCTTTTATCGCGTCACGGGCAAACCCATTCCTGGCATTTCTAATCCCTATCATCACAACAAGGTGGCGGGTTACATCTGCGCACCACCTACCAGTCAGCCTGGGCGTTGGGACTATATGCTCGGCTTAGTGGGGACGCCGGGTAATGGTACTGCAAGCGCAGGGATCTCTTTGGTCGGTGTCAAATGGAAAGCCGAAGGTGCTGAAGAAAAGCCGTTTGCTGAAGCGCTCATCATGCATGATTGGGGCAATAAAGTAGCGGGTTACTCAGATAGCATGCTACAGATCCGTGGCTGTGCATGGATTGAAACCTCACTGGCAGGTAAGCCGAAACAGGCGATTATCTTTCTGGCAAACCGCGCCAAAGGTATTCTCTGGTATGGTCGCGGGGATGGCTACCTGCCCTCACGAAAAAAGTATATTAATAAGCCCTCAGACTATCCAAAAGCGCCCCTTTACTACACGACTGAACCAACCAATGAAACATTGAATGACCCTTATAGTAATGCCAAGGGCTATCATGCAGAAGATATTGATCGCGGTTTTTTTATCATTGATGCCAGCAAGCTTGAGCAGGGGGATTTCCAAGTGTACCCCGAAGATTGGGTCTCGCTTGATGAGTTGGGATGGCTCGATAATGTCAACAATTGGAACCATGAATTAGTGAAAAACTCTAATCGTAGAGGCGGTATTACGGCCTCCTATGATGCAACATCAGGAAAGCTCTTAATGGCGGCTTCGGGGGGGTATAAAAGCAGCAGATATGAAAGCACCCCGCTTTTTTTAGAGTTTCACTTTCCCCCTGCGGCCACTTTTTTAGACCATGACAGTGATGGCATTCCAACGGCCTATGAAACAAAATACCCATTTCTGGATGCCTCAAACCCAGAAGATGCCAGATTGGATCAGGATGGTGACAACCTTACAAACCTGGAAGAGTTTCAGTTAGGCACAAACCCCGCCCTGGGAGACACCGATAACGATGGTCTTTCAGATGGTTATGAGATAGAAAACGGATTAAATCCACGGGATAACAGTGATTGCCCCAGCTGGATCTGCAGTTCCAGTAACCGTGGGTGGAAAAATGCTATTCCTTTAGTGCCTTAATAAGCGTTCAAAGGTGTATCATGTCGCTCATCTGTTTTGGCCAGTAGCCGGATGTCGTGGTTCGTATACTTTTTGGCAAAACCATTGTGGAGGGAAGGTGTCCAGTTGATCTGGCCTGTGTGGGTGTATTTTTTAATCAGTCGCATCAGTTGCTGGCGTGAGTATTCAGTCATTTTCAACAGGTATCGAATGACGATGCCCTTGTCTCTTTTCGACAGCTTTACTTCAAGCGCCTCAATCGTGTCTAAGTTCTTTATCGTCATAATCATTCTCATCGGGTGATTATGAACAATTTGGACGATTTGAGACTCATTTCATATTGGACAAGGCTAATTCTTGAAGCCCTGAATGTTGCATAATTATCCTTCGGATTAGTATGTGCCTCACAATGCCTTTATTGTAGCCAGGCGGCGGGCAGCGGCCAAGGTCTAGATTTATTCATACCCATCACCACAATACTCTGCACAACGTGTAGGGGCTTTCTGAAAAACCACAGATACAAACAATACTCCCAATACAGAACAGCCCCCCGTAGAAGTACAAAAAAGCCAATTTAATCGCTTTCTATAAATTTGTTGTGAATACTCCACCGGCTAAAGCCGGTGGCTTCAAATACGGCTGAAAGCCGGTCATTTCGCCTTAAGGCGATTTACCGCACACTAAAATCATAATCAGGGCCATTTGGCTTCTGGTTTTCTATATACGCTTTCCAGACTTCGTCTGTCACATTCCCGCTCGAAGCGCCACAATAACCTCTTGCCCACAAATGCTAACCCCAGTATCTCTTTTTTAGCGCCGGAAACTCCGTCAGCATCTTATGAGAACTCTTCCCTTTCAGAAACT
>JAJRWL010000188.1 GCA_024276875.1 Gammaproteobacteria bacterium | reverse complement strand
CTGGGCGAGGGCAGCGGGGCTGCGGCGGCGTTGCCTTTGTTGCGACTGGCCTGTGCGCTGCACAAAGATATGGCCACCTTTGCAGAAGCGGGTGTCTCAGAGAAAGATGGCTGATCTGCTGATTGACCTGTTGCGCCATGGTGAGACCGAGGGCGGCAGTTGCTTTCGGGGGCGTACTGATGATGAGCTAACGGAGACGGGCTGGTCACAATTAAGGCGTGCCACGGCGGGGCAATCGCCCTGGAAAGAGATCATTTGCTCCCCTGCCAAACGCTGCGCTCGGTTTGCGGAACAACTGGCCAAGACTCACAATATTCCCTGTCGCCAAAAAGCATGGCTGTGGGAGATGGACTTTGGAGACTGGGAGGGTGTAACCGCTACCGAGCTGGCGGCAACCGATGCAGATCGGCTCAATGCCTTCTGGCAAGACCCCATCAATCAGACACCGCCTGGGGGCGAGCCCTTTCAGCTGTTTCAGCAGCGGGTGCTTGATGGCTGGCATGCGACCATTCGGCAGGCATCAGAAGGAATATTATTGGTTTCACATGGTGGTCCCATCCGAATAATTTTGGCTCACTCATTGGGCATGCCGCCACAAAATCTGATGCGATTGGAAGTGCCCCATGCGTCATTGAGTCAAGTACGCATATCAATTGATGCTACTGGTCATATTTACAGTTCTATGGTTGGATTAAATATGGGTGGGCATGAGTAGATTATTAATGTTTTTACTGTGCTGTATGTCTGTTTCGATGCCTGCCCTGGCATCTAATGAGGCAGGCCAGGCTGTTTATGCACAACACTGCTGGTTCTGTCATGGCCAGGAAGGCGATGCCATGTCGGATGCTGCTGCGGTACTTAAACCCAAGCCAAGGGATTTTACCCATCCCAAAGCAGCAATAGAGCTAACGCTGGATAGGATTATTCAATCTATCACTGTCGGTCGTCCTGAAACGGCCATGCCTGCGTTTGGTTTTACCTTGACTCAAGATGAAATCCAATCAGTCACGCGCTACATTAAAGAGGTCATTATGCAGGGGGCGAGCGTTGAGCGTTTTTATAAAGCCCATGCAACGGGGTTGTCATATATTGATTTTAAGCAAATCAGAGCAGAGACAAATCTAAGATCCTGTCTGCTGCATTGCCATACCGATGAAAGCTTTATTCGCAGCCGATTAAAGATTTTGCAACAACAGCCAATTGAAAAAGAGATGCCATGATAAAACCGCTGCTCATTGCGCTACAATTGCTTACGCGCCTACCTGTACCCAATACAGGTGAAGTGACAGACCAACAGGTCGGTCGGTCACTGCTTTTTTATCCAGTTGTCGGATTGGTTATTGGCGGTTTGCTGGTGTTGCTGGCATGGCTTACAGAAGGCAGTCCAGATGCTGTGCGTGCGGTACTGCTGTTGATTGTCTGGACATTGGTCACAGGTGCGCTGCATCTGGACGGTCTGGCTGATAGTGCAGATGCCTGGGTGGGTGGTTATGGTGACAGAGAGAAAACCCTGGCTATCATGAAAGACCCCTATGCAGGGCCAGCCGGTGTTACGGTTATTTTGTTAGTGCTGATGGCTAAATATGCATCGCTTGAGGTGTTGTTGTCTCAAGCTAACTATATCGCTTTGGTTCTAATCCCCATGCTTGCTAGAGTCATGATGCCTTTGCTACTGCTTACAACGAATTATGTGCGCAAGAATGGAATGGGGTCAGCACTTGCAGCTCATCATCCAAAATGTGCCAGCCAATGGGTTATTTTTAGCTGTGTTTTGTTAACGATGATGGTTGCTGGAAATAGTGGGTTGTGGTTATTGGTTACATTGGCCATCGTATTTTTGTACTTGCGTAAAATAATGATTAAACGAATCGGTGGCACGACCGGTGATACCCTGGGTGCAATGGTAGAGTTATCTGAAGCAGTAGGGTTGATGATGCTTGCCTTGCTGATATAAAACTGATCCTATCAATAACAGGTAGATTATAAAAGCGATAGCGCAGTGGTTAAAATAGAGTGCAGACAGATTCTATAAACAAGCCGTTTCTGGCATGCTTATTAAATATTCGATCATTGGCATTGTTGGTTGGATTGGCCACCTTTGTCATCTATCTTCCTGCGTTACAGAATGGGTTTGTTAGTTGGGATGATAATTTTTATATCTATGAAAATGATCATATCCGTCATCTTAATGGCGAATTCTTACGCTGGGCGTTTACTGGTTTTCATGCCGCTAATTGGCATCCACTAACGTGGCTATCTCACGCTGTTGATTACGCCTTCTGGGGGCTTGATCCCTGGGGGCATCATCTATCAAATATCCTGCTGCACAGTGTTAATGCGCTGTTGGTAACCCTCCTGATATATCGTTTGTTGAGATTGATGCCGGCCTTTTGTGGCCACTTAAATAAAGAGGCTGATCTTCTCGTTGTCGCAGTAATGACAGGGTTATTGTTTGGATTACATCCGCTGCATGTTGAATCTGTGGCCTGGGTTTCGGAGCGTAAGGATCTGCTGTGCGCCCTCTTTTATCTATTAAGTCTGCTCTTCTATTTAAGATTGTGGCGTAATGTATCTAAGGGAATAGAGATACCTAAAATCTACGGTAATCCAAATTATCTGATCTGCCTTGTGCTGTTTATGTTGGCATTGATGAGCAAGCCCATGGCCATTTCATTGCCATGGGTTCTGTTATTGATTGATGGGTTATATCGCAATGATCACAGTGTTGGATTTTATGGCGATAACTGGATGGCTAAGATGCCATTTTTTCTCTTGGCTTTTGTATCAGCTGTTATCACCATTGCTGCACAAAAATCAGGTAGTGCTATAAGTTCATTGGAGGTTGTTCCTCTGCTTGATCGATTGTTGGTTGCTTGCTATGCCCTGGTAGCTTACCTACAAAAAATGATATGGCCGGTAGATCTGTTGCCGTACTATGCCTATCCAAAAGAGGTGGAATGGAACGCAATGCCATATATTTTAGCTGTACCTTTGGTTATAGCGATTACTACAGCTTCTGTCTTGAGTGTACGCTGGCATAGAGGATGGATGCTGGCCTGGGGCTATTATTTGATTACACTCTTACCGGTGTTGGGCATTGTACAGGTGGGCAGCCAGGCAATGGCAGATCGCTATATCTATCTGCCGAGCATTGCACCTTTTATGGTGTTTTCAATAATGCTGGTGCTAGTTTTGCGTTGTGTAAAATGGCAGCAGTGTAATACCTCGCTGAGATATGTTTGCTTACTGTTTATAAGTACAGCTGTATTGATATGGCTGTTATCTTCACTCACCCATAAACAGATTCGTATTTGGCGAGATGGAGAAAGCCTCTGGCATTACGTCATTCAATACAATGATCAGATCCCATTGGCCTATCGACAGTTGGGCATTACGCTGTATGAACGTGCGCAGTATGCCGATGCGGCAGCGATGATGAACAAGGCATTGAGTTTAAGCCCATTGGATGCGGAGTTACTGAATAATCTGGCCATCTGTTATTTGGAACTCGGTGATCTTAATAAGGCAATGCAGACTGTTCGTCGTGCTTTAAATATAGAGGCAAATAATCTTTTTGCGCTCAACACCTTGGGTGAGATTTACATGACACAAAGAGATTATCACAATGCCAACAAATACTTTTTCCAAGTGATGCAGTTAGAGCCTGACAACCCGCTGAGATTGTTTAATCTGGCCGTCAGTTTTGATAGATTAAAAAATAGTTCACAGGCTTGTATCTATTGGCGTCGCTATATGGTGTTAGATGTTACGGATGCAGATGATGTTGAGATTATTCAGCATTTAGCCAAGTTGGGCTGCCCTGTGGATTAAGTCGATCTCTGTTAATTCATGGTTGAGCATCTTTTGTTCGGTATTTAATGTGCCGGGTATTACAGAATAAGATGAGATTATTTTTGTGCTTCTCTGGAAGGGAGAGTGTGATCTCTACAATTTGTGTATAACTGATCGCCTCAATAGTTGCGTCATGTTGTCCGACCCAATGCCGTACCATTTGCTCTTGTGCAAAGCTGCATAAAAGTAATATTTGAATGGCAAATTGCTGCTGCTGAAGTTGCATAGAGGCAAATAGCGCCTCAGTTGCAGAGGAGTAGGCGCGGGTAAGACCGCCTGCCCCTAGTTTAATACCACCAAAATAACGAATAACAACAATCATAATGTCGCCCACTTTTTTGTGTTGCATGACATTAAGAATGGGCTTTCCTGCCGTGCCCCCAGGTTCACCGTCATCATTCATTGCTGCACTGCTTGCTGAGAAAGGGTTGCCAATAAGATAGGCCCAGCAGTGGTGTCGGGCATGGGGGTGGTCAATTTTAGCCTGTGCCAAAAATGCCATCGCCTCTTCTCGGCAGTGGATGTTGGTTGCGCGGGCAATAAAACGGCTCCTTTTTACCTCAATTTCGCATTGTGTTGTATCAGCGGGGACAGCGTAGCTTGGCAGCATGACAGGGAGGGGTTCGGGTATAAAAACAAAAGTGAAATGACCCACCAATCTAACAAAAAAACAGAGTGGGTTGAAGCTGGAATCATGGTGCTCAGACGTATCTAAAATGATATCCCACCTTTGGTAACTGAAAAGACAGGCAGGGATGGAATCCGTATAATCGCCGACCATATCTTTTTATATCTTAAAAATAGACGATGACACCATGACGAAACAATATAAGGCAGCCGCTTTAATTTCAGGTGGACTTGATTCCATGCTGGCAGCGCGTGCCATGCAGGAACAGGGCATCTATGTTGAGGGGCTTAATTTTTTTACGGGGTTTTGTGTCGAAGGTCATACCCATGCAATCCGCAAGAAAGATCAAGCCAAGCCAAAACGAAATAATGCCCTTTGGGTAGCTGAGCAGTTGGGGATGAAGCTCCATTTTGTAGATGTGGTGGAGGAGTACAAAGAGGTCCTGTTCAATCCAAAGCATGGCTATGGTGCGAATCTGAACCCTTGTCTGGACTGTAAAATCTTCATGGTTGAGAAGGCGCTTGAGTGGATTAAAGAGCATGATTTCGATTTTATCATTACCGGTGAGGTGATTGGTCAGCGGCCTAAATCTCAGCGTAAAGAGACAATGCCCGTGATTGCGCGTGAGTCTGGAGCAGAGGGGTTATTACTTCGGCCGCTGTGTGGGAAAAATCTGCCTGCAACAACCCCCGAAACAGAGGGGTGGATAGACCGAGCAGGGCTGTTTGATTTTAGTGGCCGTACCCGCAAACCGCAGATGGCTTTAGCTAAACAGTATGGTTTTGAAGAGTATGCACAACCTGCGGGCGGCTGCTGTTTTCTGACGGATGCCCCCTACGCTGTCAAGCTGGCTGACCTCTGGAAAAGCCGAGGGGAGAAGGCGTATGAGCTGGATGACATTATGCTACTTAAGGTGGGACGACACCTGCGCCCTAAACCGGAATTTAAAATAATCATTTCGCGCGAAGAGGGTGAAGGAAAGTTTTTACAGGGCTACAAAAAACAATACATCAGCCTGAAAACAACCAGCCATGCGGGGCCGCTGGCGTTGCTGGATGGTCGGGTGACGCCCGAAGATCTGGCGTTTGCTGCGCGAATAGTAGCCCGCTACAGCCAGGGGCGCAATGCAGATCAGGTCGAGCTTGAGATTAGAGAAAAGGATGGTACAACTCAAACAATATCGGTGGCTCCCATGGCGGTGCATGAGATACGTAAGGAGTGGCTGTTATGAGTAATTCAGAAGATACCATCGTCGTGGATGCGCGTCGTTTGCTCTGCCCCATGCCGGTTATTCGAGTTCAAAATGCAGTGAAAAAACTAATGCCAGGTGCTCGTGTAGAAGCTATCTGCACAGACCCGGGTGCACTGAGTGATATTCCTGTCTGGGCTAGAATTAATGGGCATAAAATCATTGCAACAGTGAGTCGGGATGACGAACATATCATCACATTGGAAGTGGGTGAAGAGTCGCCTTTATGAGCAAGATAACAACCGCTGCCGAGCAACGATCACATGCTGCTCAAAAGGCAGCGGTGGTTGGCGCAATCGTCAACACCGTCCTGTCGATAGTTAAAATTATTGTGGGCGTTGTCGGCCAATCCCAGTCACTGATTGCGGATGGCATTCATTCCGTTTCAGATTTAATCTCGGATGGCTTGGTCTACTTTGCTGCACGCAAGTCCCATCATGCTCCAGATGCCGAGCACCCGTATGGCCATGGTCGCTTTGAAACCATGGCAACCATGGCATTGGGTGGATTCCTTATTATGGTTGCAGCGGGCATCGCTTGGGACGCCTTCGCTCGCATGCTGTCACCAGAGAAATTACTAGAGCCGAGTGTCATTACGATGGTTGCAGCAGGCTTCTCTATTTTTGCAAATGAGGGGCTGTTTCAATACACGCTGCGCATTGGGCGCAGTTTTAAATCAAATCTGCTGATAGCGAATGCCTGGCATCATCGATCGGATGCTGTCTCATCTATTGTGGTGCTGGTGGGCATTATAGGGACAATGTCGGGGCTTCCCTATCTGGATGCAGTGGCTGCCATTGGTGTTGCGGTCATGGTTGGCAAGATTGGTTGGGATCTGGGTTGGGAGGCAGCACAGGAGCTGGTAGATCTTGGGCTGTCGGATGAGCGGGTCATGCTTATCCATAAAATCATCAGTTCAATAGATGGGGCAGAGGATTTTCACATGCTGCGCACCCGCAGCCTGGGTGGTCATGCTGCGGTGGATGTGCATATCAGAGTCAGCCCGCGATTGAGTGTATCTGAAGGGCACATGATCAGCCTGGTAGTGGAGCAGCGGCTGAAAAGAGAGCTGGATGAGATCGAAGATGTCACGGTACATATTGATGCGGAAGATGATGAATCTGCCATTCGGTCAAATAATCTACCACTGCGGGCAGAGGTTATGGTGATGCTGGATCAATACTGGCGAGAGATCCCGAGTGTGGCGTTGCGGGATCGGATAGTTTTGCACTACCTTAATGGCAAGATTGAGGTGGATCTTTTTTTTGCAAGGGAGCAGCTTGCACAGCTGGGGGATGTTGAGCGGCTTGAATTTATATTGCAACAAGCGGTTTCAAACAATAACTGTTTTGGGAAGGTGCTAATCTATTTTGGATGTTAATAAAGGTTGAGTGTCAGTTTTTTTTACACCGTATTTTGATGTACCAAGGTATTTTAATGCTATGTAAAATGTAGCGTTTTATACTTTATTAAAGTGAAAACGAATGGCTGTTGCTAACGACTCCCTGCTTTAAACGCAAAATGGCTGTCAACAAATAATACAATCATTATAGCGGTGTAAATTATGCGAAGTATAACTTATTGTAATTATTGGTTATTTATTTTTGGTATACATCATGCATATCAAGGTGCAGGGTCAATTTAAAAACTGAGGTTTATTGTTATGAATAAGAAAATACTTTCTGTAGCTGTAGCTGGCACACTTGCTCTTCTTGCAGCCACTTCAGAGGCTGCACTCATTACAGATCCTAATGATGGTCGATCTTGGCAGGGTGCCTCTGTGGGGACTTTTGCTGACCTTTATTATGGCAGCAATACCCTGGCTAACCGGCAATCGGTTGTCGATAACAAATTGTTAGATGATGGCATATTTAATAGCACGGGCTATGCAGCCGCTTCATTGATGTCAACGCCATGGTCAACAGCTGCGGGCGCAGGTCGCTGTAAGGGAACATCTTACGACACCACAGGGACGGGGAATTTATCTTATGGGTGCAAGACGGCCTCTGTATTCACTAATGCAAACGGCATTGACAATCTCTGGTTTCAAAGTAGTGGCATTGTTGGGGAGACGGTCTTTGATTTGGGGTTTCAAGCAAATAAAGCCGCAGTATTTAACTCCATTGATCATGGCCCACTTCCTGGAGAGGCCATTGAATCTACAGTTTATCTTTCTGACGACCTAATAAACTGGACAATAGCTGTTGTAGAGCGTGTCTGGCTTGAGGGGTTTGATCCAAATTTAGGCATTAAATGGGATGGCTTTACCTATGCAGTAGGTACGGGTACTAGTAGCACCTTTCGGTATGCCTCTGTCACTCATGGTGGCCCAAGCGCATTACGCAAAGATGGTGATGACGAAATTAATGGCATCATGGGGCTTAAGTCAAACTATCAACCCGGTGTGACAGTGCCTGAGCCCGCTACACTCTTTCTTGTTGGGCTGGGTTTTGCTGGCATCGGTTTTGCAAAAAGGAAGAGACAGGCTTAATAAAAAATCAGCGGAAAAACAAAGGGGGCTGCTTTAAGAGAAGCAGTCCCTTTGCTATTTGTTTGTCAGAAAACTATAAAAATGAAATTAAAGATAGCCTTGCTTACAGCTCTAACACTGCTCACACTTAGTTCAGCGCATGCTACTTCGGTAAACATACTTGTTCCAGCCTATGCCAATCCCTGCTGCGGAAGTGGTGTAGATATGTGGAGCAATATAATAAACACGGCATCTGACCCATCATTAGATGTCACTGTCCACGCTATTTTTAATCCTGCCAGTGGGCCAGGTACGGCAGTAGATCCAAACTATATGCAGTCTGATGGCAGTGGCTCCCTGCGCGATTTGAAAGATGTGGGTGGCATTATCTATGGTTATGTTGCCACAGGTTTTGGCGTTCGAGATGTAAGTTTAATAAAAGGCGATATAGACAAATATTATGATCAACTTTATCCAGGTAAGTTGGATGGAATATTTTTTGATGAAATGTCTAATGACTTAGCCAAAACAGGGATGTATCAAGACCTACGGGACTACGTTAAAGGAAAGAGCAGCACGGCAACCATTGTTGGTAACCCTGGCACCACGTTCACCAATAACACCTCTGGGCAAACAATCTACTCCGTGCTGGACTATGCTACTTCAGTAGATGTTATGGTCACTTTTGAAAATAGCGCATTTGAATATATAAATAATTACACCGCACCATCTTGGGCTGATGATCTTTCAGCCGATCGTTTTGCCCACATTATTCATAGTCAATCCGGTTGGGATGATCAGTTACTTACATTGGCTCATCAGCGTAAGGTGGGAATGCTATACGTGACAGATGATGTAATGGGCAATCCCTATGACCAACCTATTGGGCTGCTCAAGTAGATGCGCTTTCCAAACATAATGCAACCCAAGTTCCTGAGCCTTCAACGCTCTTTTTGTTAGCACTAAGTCTGCTTTGGATGTTTAGCTCATCGCTCAATATGAAGGCGCCATATTGGTGCGATACAGAGCGCGCTTAGCACTATAGTGGTGCGTGGTGAGTCTTGCATACTCAGAATAGGGCGTTTTAAAGGGCGGTTGTTGGTTATAAAAAAGATATTCTTTGCATCATTATTGGTGATTACCTCTCAATATAACTAGATGTTTTCTAAGGTAAAAAACCTGTGCCTGCGTCAAAAACAGGTGTCCGAGGCAGGCGACCAAAATAATTCCCATAAAAACCATTTTTAGCATGGCACGGATGCTGCTATTCTGGGGGGTGTATTTCCTGCTACTCATTCAGGTAAAAACAGAATTTTCCACAGTTGCTTTGGCAGCAATTTTTTTATCAGATTTGGAGAGAAAACGATGGCTTCAACAGCCCTGAATATGATCAAAGATAATGAAGTCGTATTTGTAGACTTCCGCTTTACTGATACCCGTGGCAAAGAGCAGCATGTAACTGTTCCTTCCAGTATGGTTGATGAGGACTTGTTTACCGAAGGCAAGATGTTCGATGGCTCTTCTATTGCGGGTTGGAAAGGCATTAATGAATCCGACATGATTCTGATGCCAGATGATTCAAGCGCTGTGCTGGATCCATTCTCAGATGAGTCTACTCTGATTCTGCGCTGCGATATCCTGGAGCCAAGCACTATGGAAGGCTATGAGCGTGACCCACGCTCGGTTGCCAAACGTGCAGAAGCCTACCTGCAATCCACTGGCATTGCAGATACTGCCTTCTTTGGCCCAGAGCCAGAGTTCTTCATTCTGGATGATGTTCGTTGGGGGGCCACTATGTCGGGTGCCTTCTATAAAATCGACTCCGAAGAGGCTGAGTGGAACTCCGAGCGTGTCTATGAAGATGGTAACATCGGCCACCGCCCAACCACCAAAGGTGGCTACTTCCCTGTTCCTCCCGTCGATAGCCTGAACGATATCCGTGGTGCTATGTGTCTGGCACTGGAAGAGATGGGCGTGCCGGTTGAGGTGCATCACCACGAAGTAGCGACTGCGGGTCAGTGCGAAATTGGTACTGTATTTAATACCCTGGTGCGTCGTGCTGATCAAAATCAGATCATGAAATATGTCGTCCAAAATGTAGCGCATGCCTATGGCAAGACCGCAACCTTCATGCCTAAACCACTGGTGGGTGATAACGGTTCCGGTATGCATGTGCATATGTCTCTGGCCAAAGGTGGCAACAACATCTTTGCCGGCGACAAGTATGGCGGCCTCTCTGAAGAGGCGCTGTTCTACATTGGCGGCATCATCAAACATGCCCGTTCACTGAACGCCTTTACCAATGCCTCAACCAACTCCTACAAGCGTTTGGTTCCAGGTTTTGAAGCCCCCGTTATGCTGGCCTACTCTGCACGTAACCGCTCTGCTTCTATTCGTATTCCTTGGGTTTCTAACCCTAAAGGTCGTCGTGTTGAGGTTCGTTTCCCTGATCCAACCGCCAACCCCTACCTGGCTTTCTCTGCCATGATGATGGCTGGCCTGGACGGTATTCAGAACAAGATTCACCCTGGCGATGCGATGGATAAAGATCTCTATGATCTGCCAGCTGAAGAGGCCAAAGCGATCCCAACCGTATGCCACAGCCTGGATCAGGCACTGGAATGCCTGGATGCAGATCGTGAATATCTCACCGGCGGTGGCGTATTTACCAACGATCTGATTGATAGTTACATCAACCTGAAGATGGAAGAGGTGACTCGCATGCGGATGACCACCCATCCTGTTGAGTTCGACATGTACTACAGCTTGTAATTCATAACTATTCAGTACATAAAAAACGCCCCCTATATGGGGGCGTTTTTTATGGCATCTAAAAAATCAGGGTTGGGTGGAAAGCCGGAGGTGGAAATAGCGCTACCGACATTGTGCTTCTAGATGTCGTCGAATCTGTCGTAGATAGCCCTCTCTATCCTTATTGTCTGTGTTGGGTACTAGAAAGAGGAGCTTGGCTGCAATAATATAAGGACGGCGTGATTCAAAATTATCATCTGCTGGGGTTTTTTTAATCAACAACTGCCGTACTCGATCCAAGGTTTGCACGGGGTCACTGCAATAACGGGGCATCGCAACATGCTGTGCATACCATTGATTGGCAAGGGATATCCCCAACAGGGTCAGTAATACCCCTAAGATGAGCGGCCATAGCCGGAAAGGCGGTAGATCTTTAATATTTTGATCTGTTTCAGGCATTGGTTGCAGCCAGATCAGTAACCCCATTTTTTTTGCTAAAAGGGATGGTTTGCAACCAGGTGCAGGCCTGGCCAATGTGCCAGCTGCTCAGTGATGGTGGATAGTAGGCGATCATTCTCTCTATTCTGGTTTGTTCAACAAACGGTTCAAATTGTGGTTCGTTCTGCTCACATGATATTAGGCGAGTATTCCTCCCCCTGCCCTTTATCTTCGTACCGGTCGCCACGCCTCAACAGAAATGACGTACTGTTTCAGCTCCAGGCCAGAGATGTTGCCACCGATGACCACCCGTACCTCTGCATGGTTCATCGTTTTAGCTCCTGCTTCATCTTCTCCATCAACGCTTGATCCAGCAGCCCAAGGCCACTGCCGTCAGGGGCTTGTTTGGACTCCACATATTCACGGATGGAGGCAAAACGTTTCTCAGCCTGATCATTATCTTGTAACCGAGGGACGCGCTCTTTGGCAATGGCGTAGGCATCAAAATTAAGCGCATCTACGCCAAAGCCACGTAGGCGGCGAACGGCTCGCATCATCGCCTTGTTGCGATAGCGGGTTAGGTCTTCGCTGGTGATGATGGCCTTGCCTTCGCGGCGGGCATTGAATTCAGCGGCCTTTTTGATTCCAGCGCGATTAAAATCAGGGGCAGACTCCACTCGAGCCAGGGCATCGGGTTCCCACTCCACGCCAGCGGTTTCGGTTTCAATCACCCTTTGTACATCAGCAACCGTGACGAGCTGAGCATTGCGGCGTTTGGCCTCACGCTCGGCTGCGGCCTCTATGGTAGGTTGCACAAATATACGCACTTGGGGTGTTCGATTAGACAATAGTTGTTGTATGGCCTGATCGGCCTCTTGTTCCCAGCTGAGTTTGCGACTGGAATCACTCTCCTCTTCAAGCCGGTGCAGCAACTTGATATTGACCTCTAGCCGCCCCTCATTACGAGCAACATCCTCTGCAACTTGAATGACCCCACTGTGCAGGAAGTGGGGGATGCTCTCCAGATGCTCTGAAGCCTCTTGAGTCCAGGCCAAGGTGGGCGTTGTCTCTGTTGCTGTGGGTCTACTCATGTTGGGTGATTTGCCAGCAAAACGGCGGGAGGCCAGGGTTGCCATATGCTCAGGGGTGACCGTTGTTTCCCCCAATCCCTGCACGTGACTCTCTGCCCGTTTGCGTACCATTTTGCGCAGAAAACCAGGGACACGAGAGAGTCGTTGTTCTGCCTCTGCTGACCAGCTAATCTGGCCGTTCTTCTCTTCGCTCAGGGGTTGGATGACCGTGCCCCCTGTAGGCGTATAGTCACACCAGGGATCGTCATCCATCAGGTTTCCACCCATGGCCAGTGGACGAGCACGACAGCCTCGGCAAAGTTTTTGGAACTCACATTTTCCACACTGCCCCGTCAATTCTGGCTTGCGCAGTTGTTGGAAGCTGGGGGCTTGATCCCAGATCTCCCAGAAAGGGCTGTTACGGATATTACCATCTTCAATCGGAATATAGGGGCAGGCAGTGACCCCCCCCTCTGGGGTGATGCGGCAGTAATGAATGCCAGCCAAACAACCGCCCCCCTCGTAGCCTTGGGCGCGGGTCAGGGGTGATTCAGGGTCAAGCTGATAGGCCACACGTTTATAATGGGGGGCGCAGCGGGCGCAGATAATCAGATCTGTGGTCTGTTTTTGTGCCTCAACCAGTTGCCGCAACACCTGCTCATAACGGGTGGGAGTGATGTCTGACATCGACTCACCGCGACCGGTACAGACCAGGAAGAATATATTGAGTACATGCGCGCCAATGGCTTTGGCGAAGTCGATCATCGTATCCACTTCATGTGCATTCTTTTCAGTGACGGAAAAGTGAACCTGAAAGGGGAGATGATGTTTGCGGCAGGCCTCCATGCCGTTAAGGGTCTTCTCCCAACTGCCACTGCGGCCACGAAAGGTATCGTGATGCTTTGGGTCGAGTGAATCCAGGCTGATACCCATGCCCATGACTCCCGCCGCTTTTAGAGAGATGGCTCGCTGCTCATCCAACAATACGCCATTGGTTCCAACCACCATGGATAGCCCCAGATGGCTGCCGTGGCTGACCAGTTCATCCAAGTCCCTGCGCAACAGGGGTTCACCACCGGTCAATACCACCATGGTCTCACTGCTGCGAGAGCAGATCTGTTCCAGTAGCTGCTTTATCTCTGTGGTGCTTAGCTCACTGTCGCTGCTACTTTCTCGCGTTTTGGCATCCATATAGCAATGGTCACACGCAAGGTTGCAGCGACGGGTGAGGTTGATGGCAATAATGTAGAGATCGGTCATTTAACTAATCTGCTTTCTTGCCGGAAAACGGGCAGCCTCCCCCTGATGGTGGTTTGGCCATGGCCTCACGGGCGATGGCCAGCCCCTCTTCAACCAGTGCTAGGGTGATCTCATGGTGACCTTGTTCATGGGCATGGTTTTCGATGCATGTTTTGCTGCCATCACGCATAAAACCTTCGGGTATACGCATTAAGCGTGCTAGCGCAGCCGCTTGCCAGTGTAGGGGGGCGGGGGTGGTTGCTGTTTTTGCCCCACCTGCTCGTGTGAGAGAGCCAGGGTTGAATTCACCGGTTTCAACTGAATCATCCAGAAAGGCCTGAATATGTTCGGCTGCAACCTTTTTTGCTCCCATGGTGCGTGCCTTCTTTTCAGCACGCATGCTGAGATTGCCACGTAAGCTGAAATCTTTAACGGTTAAGAGCCGTTGGGTTGCCCCCTCGCTCCAGCGCATAGGTTCGATGATATCGGGCTTGTTTTTTAGCTCTCCATTGTCATAAGCATCAACAATCTCCTGCATCGCGGCTTCTGCTTTGCCTGGCATGAGTTTGGTGGTGGCCTCTTTCACGATGCTTTCGGTGATGACGGTGTG
>JAJRWL010000187.1 GCA_024276875.1 Gammaproteobacteria bacterium | reverse complement strand
GATTGAAGGTACATGGCAATACGCTCTAGTCCGTAGGTAATTTCGCCAGTGACGGGGCGGCAATCCAGTCCTCCCACTTGTTGGAAATAGGTAAACTGTGTGACCTCCATGCCATTTAGCCAAATCTCCCAACCCAAACCCCATGCGCCAAGGGTGGGTGATTCCCAGTTATCCTCAACAAAACGAATGTCATGTATCAAGGGATCGATTCCCAGTATTTTCAGTGAGTTGAGGTAGAGATCTTGAATGTTCAGTGGAGAGGGTTTAAGAATAACCTGAAACTGATAATAGTGTTGCAGGCGGTTTGGATTGTTACCATAGCGGCCATCGGTGGGGCGGCGTGAAGGTTGCACATAGGCGCAACTCCAAGGCTCGGGCCCAATGGCACGCAGGAAGGTGGCAGAGTGAAAAGTGCCCGCCCCCATCTCCATATCGTAAGGTTGCAGAATAATGCAGCCCTGGTCTGCCCAATACTGCTGAAGGGCAAAAATAAGACCCTGAAAGGTCGATGTGTCGGGGCTTGCCATATTGTTTTGCGTATTCAAATCTTGACCTTTTTCAAGCGGATAAACCAATCGCACAAGTATACCGTTATAAAGGGGGCGGTTTGTAGCGGTGAGTGGTGAGTCTTGGAATATATATAATGTAAGTTGAGTCTAACGGATAGGTTTATTGTGCGCGGTATCGTTGACCTAGCTTTTGGTAGTTTTGAGCAGAGTATTCAAAGAAAGCGATCTCTTTTTCGGTTAGTTTACGAATTTGTTTGACCGGTGCGCCCATGTAGAGATAACCGCTCTCCAGTGTTTTGCCGCCTGGCACGAGACTGCCTGCGCCAATGATCACTTGAGGCTCCACGATAGCGCCATCCAACACGATGGAACCCATACCAATTAGGCATCGGTTTTTAACTTCACAGCCATGCAGGGTGACATTGTGCCCAACGGTGACATCATCCCCCACCGTTGTTGAGAAGCCACTGGGTACAAATTGACTATCATGGGTCACGTGTACCACGCTGCCATCTTGAATACTGCTGCGTTTGCCGATGCGAATCTGGTGAATATCACCCCGTATCACCACATGGGGCCAAATGGAGGAGCCGCTGCCGATCTTAACATCACCAATAACCACGGCGGTCTCATCAACCCAGGTATCTTCTGCGATAACAGGTGTCATATCTTCAAATGTTCGAATGTTATTCATAGTCAATAATTCCCTGTTGGGGTAGAGCTGGTTTCGATCAGGACGAAGAGTTTATCGGAGTTTGCAGAGAGTTATCAGCACATTTATATTATTTGTTGTCAATAGGGCTATTGTTGTTGGTAAAGCAGGCTATATTTCACACTGAATGCCTGCGAGCATAATGATATTATTAACCTTTTCAGCTGACCAATCTGCCCTATGGATAATCCACTATTAAACCTTCCTGGCTTGCCGCCCTTCTCCAAAATTAAACCCGAACATATTGAGCCTGCTGTTGATCAGTTGATCGCTGAAGGCCGTGCCTTGGTGCAGACTATTGTAGATAGCAAAGCCCCTGCAACCTGGCAAAACCTGGTTGAGGCATTGGATTTGGAGGATGATAAGCTGGGTCGTGCTTGGTCTCCTGTGAGTCATATGAACTCAGTGGTGAATAGTGATGCGTTGCGTGAAGCCTACAATGCCTGCCTGCCAAAGCTGAGCGAATACGCCACGGAGGTGGGACAAAATGAGCCACTGTTTGCTGCCTATAAGGCGCTAGCAGAACAGCGTGATAATCTCGATGCCGCCCAGCAAAAGGTGCTGGAGAATGCATTGCGGGATTTTCATCTCTCCGGTGTTGACCTGCCAGCTGAGCAAAAAGAGCGCTATAAAGGGATTAACTTGGCTATCTCCCAGCTGACCAGCAACTTCAGCGATAACCTGCTGGATGCCACCAATGCCTGGGATAAACACATCATGGATGAAGAGGTGTTGGCCGGATTGCCAGAATCAGCCCGTGGCTTGGCTAAACAGGTAGCAGAGCAGCAAGGTAAAGAGGGCTGGATGTTAACGCTGGACTTTCCCTCATACATGCCGGTGATGAGTTATGCCGATAACCGTGAATTGCGCCATGAGATGTATCAAGCCTATGCCACCCGTGCGTCTGATCAGGGACCCGATGCGGGCAAGTGGGATAATAGTGAAAATATGGAGCAGCTACTGGCATTGCGTCATGAGCTGGCTAACCTGCTGGGATTTAAAAATTATGCTGAACGCTCGCTGGCCACCAAGATGGCGGGTTCTACAGATGAGGTGATTGGTTTTTTAACAGACCTGGCAGAGCGTTCCCATGCCCAGGCACAAAAAGAGTTGGATGAGTTATTGGCCTTTGCCAAAAAAGAGCATGGGGTAGAGAAACTGGAGGCTTGGGATACTGGCTATTATGCTGAAAAGCTACGCCAGCAACGCTATGCCTTTACACAGGAAGAGTTGAAACCCTACTTCCCTGAGACCCGAGTCATCCCAGGTTTGTTTGCGGTGGTTGAACGACTCTTTGGGCTTCAGATCAGTGAAATCAAGGATGTTGATAGCTGGCATCCAGATGTACGCTTCTTTGAGATTAAGGATCAACAGGGTGAGATTCGGGGGCAGTTTTACCTCGATCTTTATGCACGCCGAAACAAGCGTGGCGGGGCTTGGATGGATGACTATGTGGGTCGTATGGTGACCACAAACAGACAGCAAGACCCCGTTGCTTATCTCACCTGTAACTTCTCACCGCCGGTGGGTGACCAACCTGCCCTCTTTACCCATAGCGAAGTAGAGACACTGTTTCATGAATTTGGACATGGCCTGCATCACATGCTCACCCGCATTGATTATCACGCGGTTTCAGGCATCAATGGTGTGGCGTGGGATGCGGTCGAGTTGCCCAGCCAGTTTTTAGAGAACTGGTGCTGGGAGCGAGAGGCACTGGATCTAATCTCTGGTCATGTTAAGACAGGCGAGCCACTGCCGGAAGAGCTGTATCAAAAAATGTATGCGGCGAAGAATTTTCAATCAGCCATGCAGATGGTGCGTCAGCTAGAGTTTAGCCTGTTCGATTTTCGCATCCACCTTGAATATGACCCTGAAAAGGGCGGTCGCATCTACGAAATTTTAGCGCAGGTCAGAGAACAGGTGGCCGTGATTAAACCCCCTGCTTTCAATCGCTTTGCCCATGGTTTTTCCCACATCTTTGCGGGGGGGTATGGTGCTGGTTACTACAGCTATAAGTGGGCAGAAGTACTCTCTGCGGATGCCTTCTCCCTGTTTGAAGAGAATGGCATCTTTGATGTCGCTAGCGGAAAATCATTTCTGCACAACATACTGGAAAAGGGAGGTTCACAGGATGCGGCTGAACTGTTCCGTGCATTCCGAGGCAGGGAGCCAAAGGTCGATGCCCTGCTGCGTCATTGTGGTATTACGGGATAAACCCGATGTCGCAAAAATTGTCTTTTGTTGTTGGGTTACTGCTGCTGTTGTTATCAAGCTCACTTTCTGCCGCTTATGTTACCGATAAGTTGTTGGCAGGGGTGTATGAAAAAGCAGAGATCAGTGCAGCCCCGCTACAATTGCTGCCCAGCGGTACGCCAGTCGAGTTATTAAAAACAGAGGGAAGCTTTACTCAAGTGCGTCTACCCAACCGTAGTGAAGGGTGGGTTGAAAGCCATTTTATCTCAGATGAAAAACCCGCCCAGGTCATGTTACTCGAGTTACAGGCTGCTACGGCTGAACTGCGTCGTAAATTGCAGCAGGGAGAAAGGGCGCTGGAGCAGAGTAAAATTACATTTCCAGAACAAGCGTCATTAACAGCCAATCTTGTTGCAGCAGAGAAGCGAGTAAAACTTCTGACTCAAGAGTTGCAAGATGTAAAGCGTAAACTAAATAACAAACATGCTATTTTTTCGTTACCTTTATGGTTGTTGCCAACCGCTGGGCTGCTATTTTTGCTGGGCGTTATTGGCGGCATTATTTTTCAAAACTACAGTCTGCGCAAACGCTTTGGTGGGCTTAGACTCTAACTATCTACTGTAGGTTTAACCATGTCATTACTTAAATTAGGCATTCCTAAAGGGAGCCTGGAAAAATCAACCATCTCACTTTTTGCACAGGCAGGTTGGGAGATACAACTGCGTTCGCGTAACTACTTTCCTAGCATTAATGATCCCGATATCAGCTGCGCCTTGGTGCGCTCTCAAGAGATGGGGCCCTATGTTGCCAATGGTACGCTTGACTTGGGTTTAACAGGACATGATTGGATATTGGAAACAGAGGCGGATGTTGTTGAAATCTGTGAACTGACCTACTCAAAAACGTCCGATCAACCCTGTCGTTGGGTGTTGGTTGTTCCGCAGGACTCTCCTATTCAATCGGTTGAAGATCTTCAGGGTAAAAAAATCTCTACCGAGCTGGTGAGTTTTACCAAACGCTATTTAGCTGAACGGGGTATTGAGGCAGAGGTGGAGTTTTCTTGGGGTGCAACCGAGGCCAAAGTAGTTGAAGGTCTGGTTGATGCGGTCGTTGAGATTACCGAAACTGGCAGCACGATCAAGGCACATGGCCTGCGTATTGTTTGTAATCTATTGCATACAGAGACACGCCTTATTACCAACAAAGCAGCACTGGCTGATCCCAAGAAAAAAGAGAAGATTGAACAGATTGCACTGATGTTGCAAGCCGCACTCACTGCTCGTCGCAAAGTGGTTCTTAAGTTGAATGCACCCAAAGATAAATTAGAAGAGATCATCGCCATTCTACCAAGTTTAAATGCACCAACAGTGAGCCATCTTTATGATCAACAGTGGCTGGCTATTGAGACAGTGGTTGATAGTGGCACTACCCGCACTCTTATTCCACAGTTAAAAGCCATGGGTGCAGAAGGCATTCTAGAATTTGAGCTGCGAAAAATGGCTTAATAGATTATCTGAAATTTAATGCCAAGGATGGCATATAACAGTGTGCTAAATTATAAACTCCTCATCTTATGACTATTGATTTTTCAGCTCTGCAACGACACTTTATTAGCATTCGCGAAAACAAAACATTTGAAACATTTGTTATCGCAATCATCATTATTTCTGCTTTGGTAATTGGTGCTAAAACCTATGTCTTTAATGCTCAAGTGGGTCTTCTATTTAAGGTGTTAGATATTACAATCACCCTTATTTTTTTGGCTGAGATTATCATTCGCATGATTGCAGAGCACAGCCTGAAAAAGTTTTTTAGTAAAGGATGGAATATCTTTGATTTTATCATTGTAACAGCCAGTCTGATTCCGGTAGACGAATCTGAAATGGCGCTGTTGGGGCGGCTGTTGCGTATCTTTCGTGTGTTGCGTTTGGTCTCTGTTATTCCTGAATTGCGTATATTGCTGAACGCCTTTGTTAAAGCCATTCCACGGATGGGTTACGTATCATTACTGATGTTTATCTTCTTTTATATCTATGCAGCTATGGGTAGTATTTTCTTTAGTAAAATTAACGATGAGTTATGGGGGAATATTACTATTTCCATGCTGACGCTCTTCCGCATTGCGACCTTTGAAGATTGGACAGATGTCATGTATGAGACGATGGATGTCTACCCTTTTAGTTGGATTTTTTATCTGACGTTTATTTTTATAGTGGCCTTTGTTTTTCTTAATATGATGATTGGTATCGTATTAGAAGTGCTGCAACGTGAGCATGAGCAGTTTGATCGAGAAGCAGGTGAAGGTGAAGCAGGCGAAGTGCATTGGATTAAAGAACATACAGAGTCAATAGAACAACGCATGGAACGGATGGAAGAAATATTGGTTGATTTGCATAAAAATAGTCATAAATAGAATAATGCAGCAGGCAGGTTACATCTTTATTATTTATATAAATTGGGAGATTCAATATGATGCGCACTAATAAAGTTAAGATTGCCCTATCACTCACTATATTGCTAATGACTCATTCCAGCTTTGCAGCTTCGTGCTATGAGTTATCACCCTAGAAAAATCAGTTAACCCTACTGGAATGCCAAATTCAGTATAAATCCACCAAATTAAATCCGTGATGAGCTATACAGGTATTGGTTGGCCAATTTGGTTGTTTCCTCTGATATTGGTCTTAAACTTCTCCATAGCTTTTTCTAAAAAATAGTACCAGCACTGAGTTGAATTCAACTGCGGCGCAGCTGATTTAAGCTCATTAAATATTTGAACCAAGCGGGCATAAG
>JAJRWL010000186.1 GCA_024276875.1 Gammaproteobacteria bacterium | reverse complement strand
GCCAATTGGCAGAAAAGGAGCGGCTAGCCAATCGGCTATCTCATCTGCTTGAGGTTATGCCGGCTGCTGTGGTGGTTTTGGACGGTGAAGGTTGTGTGCAGGAGTTTAACCCAGCGGCAGTTGAAATGTTAAATGAAGTGATGACAGGTTCACTCTGGTCTGAGCTTTATCAGCGAGTCTTTTCTAAAAAGAGTAATGGTGACCTCTGTTTATGTGATGGCTCATTGGTTGCGTTATCAGAGTGCAGCCTCTCTCCCGAGCCTGGAAAAATCATTCTGCTGTTGGATATTTCTGAAACACGTGAGCTACAGAATCGTCTAAATCGGCAGGAGCGATTGAGCAGCTTGGGAAATATGGCCGCTCAACTGGCTCACCAGATTCGTACCCCGCTGACCTCTGCACTATTAGATACCTCGCATCTTGCCCGAGATGACCTGTCAAAAGAACGTCGCCAACAATTTTCCAGCAGATTGCGTGCACGCCTTTGTCACATTGAGCGTCAAATAAAAGATATGTTGGCATTTGCCAGCGGCAACCAGGGTCTGATGATTCCTGTTGCCATGACACCATTGATGCTGACTTTAGAGCAGATGTTGGAACCTCTGATAAAGATATCTCATGCGAGATTTGAGCTGATTGACCGGACAGATCGTGATGTTGTTATTCAGGGTAATCAAGATAGTTTGTTGGGTGCGTTGATGAATCTTGTCAGCAATGCTATCGCTCATAGTGATACTTGGGTGCAGCTACAGATAGAGCTGAAGTGCGTTGTAAATAGGATGCTGGAGATACGAGTAAGTGATAATGGAGTAGGCATCCCTGAAGATATAAAAGAACAGATATTTGATCCATTTTTTACAACAAGTAGCGATGGTACAGGTCTTGGTTTAGCTGTTGTGCAATCTGTCATTTTGGCTCATGAGGGCAACATAACCGTTGTTCCCTCCCTGTTGGGTGGAGCCGGTTTTAAGATCTGCCTTCCTATTTGCCAGGAAGATCATCATGGGGAGACGGTGCCAGAAACTTCAAATAGATCTGGTGTGTGTGAAATTTACCCGAGGAACCTCTCATGAACCAGGCAACAGTATTGGTTGTAGAAAATGACCCCACCCTGTGTGAAGCGCTATGCGATACATTGGAAATGGCAGGGTATACCGTACAGACTGCGGCGGAAGGGCAAGCGGCACTCAATATGTTGGAGCGCCATACTATTGGCATGGTAATCAGTGATGTACAGATGCGCCCTATGGATGGATACAAGCTGATGCAAAGAATTAAAACGCGCTATCCTTCCATTCCCGTTTTACTAATGACAGCCTACGGCAGTATAGATAAGGCCGTATCCGCCATGCGAGAGGGTGCAATTGATTATTTAGTAAAGCCTTTTGAGGTAGATACGCTGCTGGAAAAGGTAAAGAATGCCATTCAACAACCCGCTGAAGAGATGCTCTCTTTAGTGGCTAAAGATGTGCGTACACGGGAGATATTAGAGCTGTCTCGACGAGTAGCTCAAAGCAATGCCACCGTTATGATTGGTGGTAAAAGTGGCACAGGTAAAGAGGTTTTTGCCCGCTACATACACCGCTGTTCTGCCCGCAGTGATGGCGTGTTTGTGGCGCTAAATTGTGCGGCTATTCCAGAGAATATGCTTGAAGCCATATTATTTGGATATGAGAAGGGTGCTTTCACAGGGGCGTATCAAGCTTCTCCAGGTAAATTTGAGCAGGCACAAGGTGGCACGCTGCTGCTGGATGAAATCTCAGAGATGAGCCTTGCGTTGCAAGCCAAGCTGCTACGTGTATTGCAAGAGCGTGAGGTTGAACGGCTGGGTGGTCGTAAACTTATTCAGCTGGATGTGCGTATTTTAGCAACATCCAACCGCAATCTGCGGGAAGAGGTGGCAGCAGGACGATTCCGTGAGGATCTCTTCTATCGACTCAATGTATTCCCATTAACACTCCCTCCACTGTGTGAGCGGCAGAGAGATATCCTTCCACTGGCTGCCTTTCTGATAAAACGCTACCTCCAGCCGGGTGAAGCAATGCCATCCATCTCTTCGGTAGCCCAGCAGCGCCTTTTAAGCCATAGCTGGCCTGGCAATGTGAGAGAGCTGGAAAACGTCATTCAGCGTGCGCTTATCCTTCGTACAGGAAGTGAGATTTTTCCGGCAGACCTCTGTTTTGAAATGGAATCTACCCTTGAATTTTCTACGGTAGAGGCAGAGACAGTACCTGCTGGAAGACTCTCGGAGGATTTGAAATCAGTAGAAGAGCAGATGATTTTAGATGCATTAGCGAATGGCCGCGGCACACGTAAAGAGGTGGCAGAGCAGTTGGGCATTAGCCAACGCACATCGCGCTATAAAATTGCGCGGTTACGTGATGCCGGTGTCGCCATTCCGCAGTGATTATTGGCTTAATATTTGCTTGATAATGGGTATGCTTAAAAAGGTGATCTGAAAATGAATACGATAGATGTTAATCAAGTACTGACTCAAATGAGGCGGCTGGAAGGGCTGGCTAAAAATGAGGCCATGCCTGTTGAGCAAGGGCAGGGCGCTAACTTTGGTGATCTACTAAAGCAATCTATTGACAAGGTTAATGAGACTCAACAAACCGCAGGTGAGTTGAAAATGGCTTTTGAAACAGGCTCAAGGGATGTTGATTTAGCCGAAGTTATGATTGCTGTGCAGAAATCTAGCGTCTCGTTTCAAGCAATGGTACAGGTGCGCAATAAACTGGTTGAGGCCTATAAAGATGTAATGAACATGCCGATATAACAGAGTGCATGGTTTTGTAATAGTAACAATGAAGCGTTTTAGAGGATAAGTGGAGATGGCAACGACAGAGCCTAACAGTGGCGAGTTAATGCAGGTAGAGCCGCAAGGGTTGATGTCTAACCCTATTGTGCGGCAGTTACTGGTTATGGTGACGCTGGCTGGCAGTATTGCATTAGGCATTGTTATTGTTCTTTGGGCATGGACACCTAATTTTACGGTGCTTTACGGTAGTCTGACAGAAAAAGATGCCGCAGAAATTGTTACGGCATTGCAGCAAGCAGGCATTGAAGTAAAAGTAGATTCAACGACCGGCAGTATTATGATTCCGGCTACTGATGTAGATGATGCAAGATTAAAACTGGCCAGCCAGGGATTGCCTCGTGGTGATGGTTTGGGGTTTGAACTGTTACAACAAGATACAGGATTTGGCACTAGCCGCATGCTTGAAGCGGCTCGATATCAACGTGCCATGGAAGGTGAATTGGCTCGTACTATTAGTACGCTATCGACGGTTCAAACAGCACGCGTACATCTGGCAATACCCAAGCAGTCTGTCTTTGTGCGTAAGCGTAAAAAAACCACGGCATCCGTTGTTGTCAAACTCTTTACTGGGCGTATTCTTGAAAAAAGGCAGATTGCATCTATCGTCTACATGGTCTCGTCCAGCGTGCCAGAGCTGGAGTCTGGCAATGTGACGGTCGTGGATCAGAAAGGCAATCTGCTCAGTGGTCAAGGTGGTACGAGTGAGATGATGTTAAGCAGCTCTCAATTTGATTATACCAATAAGGTTGAGGAGCGTTACAGGCATCGTATTGAAGCTATTTTAGCGCCCATATTGGGTGCTGATAAGGTGCGTGCGCAGGTCACTGCTGAAGTGGATTTTACCTTAGTTGAAAAGACGGAAGAGAGTTTCAACCCCAATAAACAAAAAGAGTTGACGTTGCGCAGTGAGCAGGTCAATGAAGAGCGCAGTCAATATTCTGGTGTTCAAGGTGTGCCGGGTGCACTGAGTAACCAACCACCAGGTGCTGGGATTGCCCCTGAGAATGTGGGTGAAATGGGCATCGGGGATGCCGCTTCATCAAGGCCGATAAATAGCAGTAAACAGGCCACCCGAAATTATGAGCTGGATAAAATCATTAGCCATACCCGCATGCCTACAACCAGTTTACGTCGGTTGTCGATAGCCGTTGTGGTTGATAATCCACGGGTTGTAGGTAAAAAGAAAAAGGCAAAAAAAGAGGCAGATGCATCGGCTGGGCGCACCCCTGAAGAGTTAGAAAAGATAACGCAACTTGTGAAAGAAGCGGTAGGTTTTAATGAAGATCGTGGTGATACTGTTCGGGTGATTAATGCTGCTTTTCAACTTCCCCCTGAGTTGGCTCCATTGCCAGAAGAGGCTATTTGGGAGAAAGCGTGGGTATGGGATGTAGGTCGTCAGGTGGGTGGTGTGCTATTGGTATTGGCGCTGATTTTTGTCGTGTTAAAGCCAACAATGAAGAAATTATTAGCCGTGCCTTTTATGCCTCTTCCTGTAACGCCTGTTGCTGCTTTAGAAGAAAATAGTGGCAGTCACTCCGTTGAATTGCCTGGATTAGGGGGGTATGAAGATACATTAGAGGCAGCCAGGGGCATGGTACAGGAAGATCCAAAGCGTGTTGCACAGGTGGTGAAGAAGTGGGTATCTGAAGATGGCTGATGAAGCAGAATTAAAAGTAAAAGGTGTTGAGCGTGCAGCAATATTGCTGCTTGCGCTGGGTGAACAGGATGCAGCTGAAATTCTGAAGCATATGGGGCCAAAAGAGGTTCAGGATGTCGGCATGATGATGGCGACAATGACCAATGTCAGTACAGCGCAGATGGAAAATGTGATGGGCTCTTTTGTGTCAACCTTAAAAGGTGAAACCTCCCTTGGTCTTGATTCAGATGACTATATTCGAAACATGCTAACCAGTGCGCTGGGCGCTGATAAAGCGGGTGGCATGATTGATCGAATTTTATTGGGTCGTGATAGTAAAGGGTTAGAGCAGCTTAAATGGTTGGATGCAAAATCTGTTGCAGAAATGATCCGCCTAGAGCATCCACAGATCATAGCGATTGTGCTCTCTTTTCTTGAGCCTGATCAGGCTGCTGATATTATTGCTGTGTTTTCTGAAAATATACGCACTGATATTCTTATGCGGGTTGCCACTTTGGAAGGTATTCAACCATCAGCACTGCAAGAGTTGGATGCTATCCTTGATAAACAGTTCTCCGGTGCTGGTAATACAAAATCAACGGGGCTTGGGGGCGTTAAAGCAGCAGCCAGTATATTGAATTTAGTGGATGGTGTTATTGAAAGCAAAATTATGGATCAGATCACGGGGATTGACCAGGAGCTTAGCCAAGAGATTCAAGACAACATGTTTGTCTTTGAAAACCTGATTGATGTGGATGATCGAGGTATCCAAACCTTGCTGCGTGAGGTGGCATCAGAGCAGTTGCTATTGGCATTGCGTGGAGCAGACGATCTGCTTAAAGAGCGGATATTTAAGAACATGTCTAAGCGGGCATCAGAGATGCTACGGGATGATTTGGAAGCGGCACAACCCGCTCGACTCAGTGATGTTGAGAATGCACAAAAAGATATATTGTCGGTAACCCGACGTTTGGCTGATTCAGGTGAGATTTCGCTGGGAGGCTCGGGTGGAGAAGAGTTCGTCTAAGGTCATATCCGGTAAAAAACAAGATGAGGTAAAGCCGTGGGATCCTCCCAGTATTTCTCATGGCGGTTTATTAGCTAAAAAAGGGCGCGGCCCCTCATTAATGACAGCGGCTCAATTAGAGACGATTCAAAAGCAAGCGCATAAGGAGGGATTTGAACAGGGAAAAAAAGAGGGATTTAAGTATGGTCATAAAGAGGCATTGGAAGAGGGACGGCAGCAGCTGCAAGAGAACAGCAAAAATTTAGAACAGATCTTTCATGCACTTGAGACACCGTTTAAACACCTTGATGAACAAGTCGAGCAGGAGTTAGTTGCGTTATCTATTGCCATCGTTAAACAGCTGGTTCGGCGTGAAATCAAGACAGACCCTAATCAAATTTTAGGTGTAGTAAGAGAGGCTATTGGCATATTGCCTGTCTCCTCTCGCCATGTGCGTTTGTTATTGCATCCTGATGATGCTGAGTTGGTGCGTGGGGTCTATGCAGCAACAGAGACAGAGCTGGGCTGGATCATAGTTGAAGATCCCATATTGGCACGAGGTGGATGCAGGGTACTGACGGATACCTCTCAAATTGATGCCACCTTGGAATCACGTTTGGCCAGCCTTATCGCCCCCCTGTTAGGTGGTGAGCGCGCTCGTGAGGATGAGGAGAAATGAAGCTCCCTGTCACCGATCGCAATGCTATCTGGAAGGCGCAATTAAGTAAAAACATCAAACAGATTAGCAACTCTCGTGGCCTGATATTAGAAGGGCGATTAACTCGCATGGTGGGACTCACACTGGAAGCCGTGGGCTGTAGAGCCGCCATTGGTGGCCAGTGTGATGTGATTACAAGCAGTGGAAATGTGATTGAATCAGAAGTGGTTGGTTTTGCCGGTGAAAGCCTCTATCTCATGCCTACCGGTGATATTCGGGGCTTAGAGCAGGATGCCCGAGTGGTTCCTACGGGACGCGTGTGCGAAGCAATCGTGGGCGAAGAGTTATTAGGGCGAGTCATCGATGGTGCAGGTCGTCCACTGGATGGTAAAGGGGCTTTGCGGGCTACTCAGCGTCGTACCTTAACGGGTAAGGTATTTAACCCTCTCTCCCGCGCCCCGATTCGTGAACCTCTGGATGTAGGGATACGCGCTATTAATACATTATTAACCGTCGGGCGAGGTCAGCGGTTAGGGCTATTTGCGGGATCAGGTGTAGGAAAATCGGTTCTATTAGGCATGATGACGCGCTACACCAATGCCGATGTTATTGTGGTTGGACTGATTGGCGAACGTGGTCGGGAAGTAAAAGAGTTTGTAGAAAATAGCCTGGGGCCTGAAGGGCTGAAACGTGCTGTGGTGGTGGCGGTTCCCGCTGACCAAGCCCCACTGCGTCGTATGCATGGTGCCATGTTGGCGACGAGTATTGCCGAATATTTTCGCGATCAGGGTTTACAGGTTTTATTGCTTATGGACTCACTCACCCGATATGCACAGGCGCAGCGTGAGATTGGTTTGGCAATTAATGAGCCGCCTGCAACAAAGGGTTATCCACCCTCCGTTTTTGCAAAATTGCCCCAGTTGGTAGAGCGAGCCGGTAATGGTGAAAAAGGTGCAGGCTCCATTACCGCCTTTTACACCGTTTTAGCAGAAGGTGATGACCAAAATGATCCCATTGCTGATGCGGCACGCGCCATTCTTGATGGGCATATTGTACTCTCTCGGCAGTTGGCTGATGGTGGCCACTATCCAGCAATAGATATTGAAGCATCCATTAGCCGAGCAATGAATGATATTACAACACCAGAACATCGACAGGCCGCCATAGCATTCAAACAGCTTTACTCTGTCTACCAGCAAAATCGTGATCTCATTAGTGTGGGGGCTTATCAGGCAGGCAGCGATGAACGTATTGATGCTGCCATTGAAGCGATGCCCATACTGCTAGAATTTCTACGTCAGGATATGCATGTCCCTGTGCCTCTGGAGCAAAGCTTAAGTGACCTTATGGCGCTATTTCCTCAGCAGGAATTAAAGCCATTATTGTCTAAAAACCACGTTAACTGATGAAGAGTATGTCAGCAGAAAGAGTAAACATTTGCCATAGTTTGTAGTAGAGAGGAGTGATTTATATGTCGCCGTCAAAGCGTTTTAAACCTGTTTTACGCATAGCCGAATCTCATGAGCGTACAGCGGCACACCAATTTGGTGATTCGCAGCGCTATGTGCAGGAGCAGGAAGCCAAGCTGAATGAGCTGCGACAGTACCATAATGAATACCTTGAGCAGTTTGATGCTGTCTCACGCAAAGGAATAAATGCTGCACAGCTAAGGGAGTATCAGGCTTTCTTGGCCAAGCTGAGTGTGGCGATCAAAGAGCAAGAAGCCGTTGTGCTGGCAAGTGATAAAAATCGATCAGTAAAAAAAGAGGCATGGCAACAAAAACATATACGAAGTAAAGTGTTAGATAAGGTGATGCACCGTTATCAAGAAGAAGAGAAACGTGCGGTGGAAAAGCATGAACAGAAAGAGTCAGATGAGAAAAGCCAGCGTCGCCGTTAAGCTTTATTGGGATTAAATTCAGGTGGAAACTTGCCTGCAACAATATAGGCAAATGCAATAACCTCGGCCACCGCATGGTAGAGTTCATTCGGGATTTCATCGCCCAAAGGGATCTGAGCCAGTAAAGCAGCAAGTTCAGGATCATCTTCCAGTGGAATATGATGCTCTTCAGCAATGCTCAGTATTTGACGGGCAATACTGCCTTCACCTTTTGCCGTGACTCTGGGCGCATTCCCATCATCATAATAGAGTGCTATTGCGAGTTCCTTTTCTGGCTCTGTACTTTTGTTCTTCATACTTTTTCATCCAATAAAAAAGGGGTGCTTAGTCGCGTAGAGGGGGGGGGGGGCAATCTTTCCCTGCTGACTGTGAAGATGGCCAACCTTTAAACCCACTCGGGTAAATGCATCATTAAGCTTCGTTAAATTACGTTCCAGTAATGCAGCGCTAGAGGCCTGTTCTGCCAAAAATAGGGCTGAGATTTCCTCCCCCTTGAGATTTAATTTTGCTTCAATGGGACCTAAGGGCGAAAAGTCAAAATTAAGCGTAATCTTCCACGTTTTTCCGGTCTGTTTTTTTGCTCCTTGCTGCTCTTGTTCGAGCCGAATTAAAAAACTGTCAATACGATCAGGTTGCTTAATGGGTAACTCAAATTGCCAGACCTGAGCTGACAGCTCTTCAGTGGGAAGTGAATTGAGTTGATGTGCTTGTACACGCGCTAAACTACCTTCAGTCTGTCGCATGAGTTCACCCAGCAGTTGAGTGAATCCGCGATGATTTGTGGCAGTTGCCGTTTTTGATTGTTGCGATTGTGGCAGCTTAGCCTGTTGTTGGGTTTGATCTAATTGAAGATGGTTGCGTAATAAAAGCAGTAAATTAAGTAGATTACCTTTTAAATCATTGGCTATCTGCGTTGGGTTTCCAAAAGCAAGGTTGGCCTCTAAAAAAAGTCCTGAATTTAATAGTGCTTGCCGAATGAGAGGTGCAGAGACAGTGAGGTTCTGAGGCAGTGCTTTTGCAAGAATAGCCTGAATGCTTTTTTGTAGATCAGGTGGCAGTAGGGATTTAGTTATAACGGGTGGCGGTGTTGTGGATTTTTGAATGATCTCTTGAGCTTGTTTATGAATAATTTCAGATGTAACTTTTTGCACTATTTCAGCGAGTGGTTTTTGCAGAGAATGAGAGTAGGTTGTTTGTGTTGTTGGAAGATGGGTTTTTAGCATTTGAGCTTGTGTACTCTTGCGTAATAATTCAGGTAATAGTTTTTGTAAAAGCTCAGGTGTAGCGCGCTCTATAATTTGCAGGGTATTAAAGAATTTAGCTTGTGGGATCTGCTTGGGTAGAATCTGGCGTAGAATCTTAGCCTGCACTTCTGTGCTTGAGTATTCCCGCAGTAGCTTTAATTCAGGTATATCCCCCCCTTTTTTTACCTCCATCGTTAGCTTTTGCCCTACCTCTAAGCGCAGCCGAGTATGAGCAATCAATGCTTGAGTACCTATCTTGAGCCTGACTATTTGGGCAGCGGGTTGATCAATAACGGTCGCTTTTAATATTTGTCCAGGTTGTAGCGTTTGCAAAAGCTTTTGCAAATCAGGCTTTGATAGGTGAAGCTGAAGCGGTGGAAGTTGGTTAGAAATAAGCATACTGTCATTTATCGGCTTGCCTGCCTATAACTATATACGGATAGGCGCTTTGGTACTAAATGAAAAATGAATGAAGATCATAAAAAGGGAAAACAGAAGCTCTGGTATGTGAAGCACAAAGGAGAGGTATTAGGCCCTTTCCCCAGTGGAGCCGTTCGTCGCTCGCTATTATTGGGACGCGTGTTGCCGACTGATGAGGTGACCTTTGATGGAAAAAATTGGCAGCCAGCGTCTCATGTGCCAGAGGTCGTGCCTCCAGAACTGCGCAAGGCATTGAAAGAGGGTGACGAGTCTGTACTCCTTGTAGGGCGAATGCGAGAAGATACACGTTCTGGCCGTGAACGGCGTACGGCTGAAAGTGATGAGATTTATAAGCAGAGGCGAAAGGGTGAACGGCGTTCTGATGAAAAGGCAGTGATTAATAAACACCGTGCGGCGCGGCTGACAGTGTTTAAACAGAAAAAAGAACGGCTGCCATTGGTATCAGGCTTAATCAGTGCTTTGTTGGTGGTAGGGATGATAGGTTACGGCCTCTATTATGATGCGCCAACAGCTGTTTCAGAAACTGCATGTGGCGATCCTCCTATGCCAGGAATTAATTGGCAAAATTGCCGCTTGGATGGTGTTCAATATGCATCTGCAGATCTTAAAAGAGCGGATATGAGAGGTGCTCTATTAAGAGGGGCTGATTTGAGCGGCGCACTTTTTATAGGTGCAAATTTAGAATATACGGACTTTAGCGGTGCTGATCTTAGTTATGCGCAGCTGGATCAAGCTCAGATGAAAGGGGCGAATCTGCAAAATGCTGATTTAACAAATGCCGTATTTAAGGGGGCAGATCTGAGCTTTGCCATTCTTCGTAGTGCCACCCCAGGGGGTGTCGTGTTAGAGCACGCTAAGCTTGATCATGCTATTTGGTTTGATGGTGGCACTTGCCTTGTCGGCTCTATTGGCGTTTGCAATAGAAAGAGGCAGTAATAGATGCTCTTTGTTGTTTTCGAATGGTCTCTTGTCCAATGCTAAGGAAAGGACTCTGTTGTATAGCGAAAAATCTTGAGACTTTTTGACCAGTGGGTCACGGGCAGCCCCGCTTTAAGTTTAAGATGTTTTATAAATGCTTCGGGTTGCGGTAGCGACTCCCAAACAGAAGGTAGAAAGGTGCCTTTGTGGTTGCCATCTTGCAAGATTAAACCGTCTTGACCGGGGTGCAGCTGGGCGATTAAATCCTCTTCATTGCTAAAGATCATCGGTTGCGATGGTGTAAGGACGGAGATGTGAATCTCAAGGCTATCCATTTCATCGCTTGATAGTGGTGGGAAGCGTGGGTCTTGAAAGGCGGCGGCATAGGCATTTTCTGCAACATCGACTACCAGTGGCTGAAAAGCATCCAAGTGACCAATGCAGCCGCGCAGATCACCCTGTTTTTGAAGTGTAACGAAACTCGCACGAATACGCTGCAGTGAGTCTAACTGTTTTTTAGGATCAACCTGTATTGGCTTGCCCTGTAGCAAGCCGTGGCGAATGGACGCTTCAGCAATTTGCAGGAGTGTGTTACGGGCTTGGTTGTCCAGTTGATCCGGTGTTTCACGCAAAGGCATAGGCACCATACCCTACGACTTGGTCGTGAGAACCGGCCGTATCGCCAGAATTTCGTAGATCCAGTGTCGTAACATGAAGGTGATGGTTGCGTGCTGCAATAAGAAGCCCTTTTACTGGAATCTGTCCACAGGCATGATCATGAGCCAGAGCGCTGGGTTCTAACTGCTCTATCGCCTGCGTGGCTTCCTGATCCTTTTTTTGTGCATTGTTGTAATCAAGATAATGGCTAAGATCTGAGCTGATAACAATGAGGGTTTCATCTCCGCCCCATAATTTTTCCAGTACCTCTGCAACTTCAGAACTGTGAGCATTGCTGATCAATAATGGTGTAATTTGTACATCTCCCAGTGCGACTTGTAAAAATGGGAGTTGCACCTCAAGGCTATGCTCTTTCTCAAATGCCTCATCAATTTGGTTGACTTGAGGAAGGTTCTTGATAAGCGCTATGGCATCAAAATTAGCTTTTAAACAGCCCAAGGGGGTTTGAAATTGCGCTGCACTGCTATATCCGATACCGGGGAACGGTAAATGATGTGAGGGAGCCAGTATGATGACATGCTGAATCTTGTCAGCTACTGATTGCAGTTGTGCATATGCATGGCCGGCGGTAGCGCCTGAATATATGTAGCTAGCATGAGGAGCGATAAGGGCTTTTGGATTTTTAATTCGCCCCGCTTGCCCATCTTTAAGAAAGGCTGTTACTTGTAAACGTAGCTGTTCGGGGTTATCTGGGTAGAATAGCCCTGCTACAGCGGGATGTTTTATGCGTTCCATGATCTGCTCCTTGATTCATAAATAAATCTATTGGATTAGATGGTGCTGCTGGTCTCTTTCTTATTAGAATCAAGTGTTTCCTGGATGGTCTCTTTGCTTGATTCGTAGTAGTTATTGGCTTTATTCTTTACTGTGCTAGTGAGATGTTTAGCGGTGTCGGTCGCTTTTTCCAGGTACTTCTGTGACGTATCTTTAGCTGTTTTATAGTAGGATTTTGACTTTTCTGCCACAATCGTAGCCGTTTTTTTAGCCTGATCTTTTGCGATTTTGTAGTATTTTTTTGATTTTTTCTTGATAGCCCCACGGGCTTTTTTAGTGCTCTGTTTGGTCTCTTCCCATACGGCTTGGCCGAGCGCTTTAGTTTGCTGAACTACATCTTGTTTGGGTGAGTCTCCTGCATCTGTTTGATTGGGTGGGGCTGTAGGTGCTGCGGCAATATTGCCGGTTAGGAACAGTAGAAAAAATGCTAAAAATGTGTGCTTATGATTCATTATGTGTCGCATTCCTTTAGTGAATCCTGGTTTATAGGGTGCTGGTTTTTTGCTTATTATATTGTAGACTTTTTAGTAAGCTTTGAGCTTGTCCAATGATTTTCCGACGGTTGAGCATTAGTTTTACCCGCGAGCCACCACACTGTCGCCACAGCATAGTGGAGCGGATGCCTGCTAATAGTAGAGTACGAATTTTATTTGCATTATCACTGTTCTGTAAGTATTCAGGTTTACCATTAACCATAATGCGTGGCTGAAGTGTGCTGATTGTTGATGCATAGGTATCGCCCAACAGTGCGATAACATTGCTGTGCAACATGGGGAAATGATCGAGTCGTTGCGTGGCAAGATTGATGGCATCTGCAATCTGCTTCAACATGGTGCTGTTTTTGCTAAGCTTTTGTTCTAAGTGCATTAATGTCAGCACGTAGCGTGTTGTGTCTGAACCTTTGAGGTTGATGGAAACCATCTCTTTATCCAGTTGTTGCAACCCCATTTGGATGTTTTCTGCGCTGTTATAAACAGCTTCCACTGATTCAGCATCAATCTGGAATAGACTATAAATGCTGGTATTGACCGCTGAAGAGTCGGCCATTCCTTTATTGGCGATCTGACTCGTTAGATAAGCGGCTTGAAAAATGCCAGCAAGGGCAATGATACGATCCTGATCGGTTTTCATGAAAACTCCACTGTTTTCTCAATGATGCCACCGCCTAGGCAGTCGTTGTGATGGTAAAAGACGATTGATTGGCCAGGGGTGATGGCGCGTTGTTTATGTTCAAAATGTACTTTATAGCAACCATTATCCAACCGAGCTATTTCACATGTTTGTAGTGGTTGCCGATGCCTAATGCGAGCTGTACAGCTAAAAGCGCTATCTTGAGGTGGTTTACCACTCACCCAATGCAATTGACTGGCCTCCAAACCATTGCTGAGTAAAAGTGGGTGATCGTGCTCCTGTGCAACCAGTAGCCTGTTACGTCGAATGTCTTTTTGGACAACAAACCAGGGGGCTTCAGATGCGCCGGATTGGCCGCCTATGCCTAATCCCTTGCGTTGCCCCAATGTGTAGTACATAAGCCCTTGGTGCTCGCCAATATATTTGCCTTCAGGTGTTTCAATAGAGCCTGGATTGGGTGCTAAGTAGCGGCTAAGAAAGTCACTGAATTTTCGTTCGCCAATAAAGCAGATGCCGGTGCTGTCTTTCTTTTTATGGTTTAGCAAGCCGGCTTTTTTTGCAATTGCTCTTACCTCACTTTTTAATAGGCCGCCTAGTGGAAACAGGCTGTGTTGGAGTTGGTTCTGCCCCAGCATATAAAGGAAATAGGTTTGGTCTTTTCCTTCATCAGCAGCGCGCTGCATTTTTATGCCATTGGGCGTTTGTGCGATGCAGGCATAGTGTCCTGTTGCAATATAATCAGCGCCCAGCGCGAGTGCATAATCAAGAAAGGCTTTAAATTTAATTTCACGGTTGCACAGTACATCTGGATTAGGTGTGCGGCCTGCTTTGTATTCAATAAGAAAGGATTCAAAAACGCTGTCCCAGTATTCAGCGGAAAAGTTGACACTGTTAAGTGGGATATTGAGATGGTCGGCAACGGCTTGTGCATCTTTGAGATCTTCTTCTGCTGAGCAGTATTCGGTGGAGTCATCCTGCTCCCAGTTTTTCATGAACAGCCCTCCAACATCCCAGCCCTGCTCTTTCAATAACAGCACGGCTACTGAGGAGTCTACGCCGCCAGACATGCCTACAATGACGCGGCCTTTGTTTTTAAGAGAGTTATGCAATTTTGAATTTTAGGGGACAGTTTAAAAATGTTGCAGATGCAGCAAGTCTAACATGAGTAAAGAGGGGAGGGGAGAGAGCTAAAATAAAACCGAAATACGGAACATAGCAATTGGCAGGGGGGGATGAGGTATAAAAGTTAAGAGATGGGAGATCCCTTGCGATTTGTACCCCGTTGCTATGCCCCGTATTTCGTTGCCAGCCTACAGTAGGCTGGCTGCCTCGAAGGGGATCAAGGACTTAAAACCGTCTTTGTTGTTACTCTCCTACAGCTTGAATATCGGATGCGAGCAGCCCTTTGGGACCCTCTGTAATTTCAAATTGGACTTTTTGACCCTCTTTTAGGGTCTTATATCCTTCCATTGTGATTGATGAAAAATGGACAAAAACATCATCTTCACCTTGATCTGGGGTGACGAATCCGTATCCCTTTGCATTATTGAACCATTTGACGACGCCGGTTGATGACATGGCTGGTACTCCTCCTTACTTCCTTATCACATTAAAGACAATCTTAAAGTCGCCTTTTATTGGTGTTAAAATAGCTAATACTTAGCAGCTGACTTGTTCACTGCAAAAGCCTTGCTAGCCAAAGTATAGTCATGCTTATCAATTGGTCAATTACTTTTTTGATGTGCTGTTCAATGTAAAATTACGTTGTAATGCCTTGAAATATATAGGTGAATACCCAATATATGTTGTAATGCGGAGGCAATTTAGGTGGCAAGAATAGCCTCCTTGATGGGTAATGGGTTGGCTCAAATAGTCCATTAATCTATATTTCAGCTAAAATTACAGAATATAGGTCGATATATATTATGACAGAGCAACAAAATCAGAGCGGTGATAGTGGCCTGGCCGTACAGGAGGGGCGGCCGAAGTTAAAGCAGCCCCCAATGTATAAGGTGATGTTGTTAAATGATGATTACACACCCATGGATTTTGTAGTTAAGGTGCTGGGATTGTTTTTTCAACTTGATCAGGAAAAAGCAACGCAGGTTATGTTACATGTACATACAAAAGGTGTGGGTATATGCGGTGTATTTACCCGTGACATTGCAGAAACAAAGGTAGCTCAGGTGAATGACTACTCTAGAAAACACCAACATCCATTGCTTTGTACAATGGAGAAAAGCTGAATACAGGGCGTTAATTGGTATTGTTCTGTTATTTGGCTGTTGGCTGATCTGCAAATTTGTACGACTGTGTGCAGTCGAAGGTAGGCAAAAATGCTGAGTAAAGAGCTTGAATTTACATTAAATCACTCCTTTCAAGAGGCGAATGAAAGGCATCATGAATTTATGACAGTTGAGCATCTCTTGCTTGCGCTGTTGGATAATTCACTTGCAATTCAAGTGCTTCAGGCATGCGGTGCTGATACCCAGCAGCTTCGAATGGATCTCCATGCCTTTATTCAAGAGACAACGCCAACCTTTCCTGAATCAGACCATCGTGAAACGCAGCCGACACTCGGTTTTCAGCGGGTTTTGCAGCGTGCTGTTTTTCATGTTCAGTCATCAGGCAGCAAAGAGGTGACAGCTGCAAATGTCATTGTCTCTATGTTTAATGAGCAAGAATCACAGGCGGTCTTTTTTTTAGAGCAGCAGGATGTTAATCGTTTAGATATTGTAAATTACATCTCCCATGGCATTTCTAAGGTTCATGGGGAGTCTGAGACAGACGGGGATGATCCCGCAAGCACAGAAAGAGAAGAGGGTGAGGTATCAAAAAAGAGTCCCTTAGAGTGCTTTGCTACGGATCTTAATGAAATGGCCAGGCAGGGTAAGATTGATCCTCTCATTGGCCGAACGGCAGAGTTGGAACGCACGGCTCAAATTTTATGCCGCCGACGTAAAAATAACCCGTTATTAGTGGGGGAGGCCGGTGTAGGTAAAACCGCCATTGCAGAAGGGTTGGCTAAAAAGATTGTGGATGGTGAAGTGCCCGAGGTTCTTGCAGAGTGTATTGTCTACTCTTTGGATCTTGGTGGTTTGGTGGCGGGCACAAAATATCGTGGAGATTTTGAGAAGCGCTTAAAAGCTGTTTTGGGTGAATTGAAGGAAAAACCGCATGTCATCCTTTTTATTGATGAAATTCATACCATTATTGGTGCCGGTGCTGCCTCTGGTGGTGTAATGGATGCCTCAAACCTGCTAAAACCAATGTTGGCCTCTGGTGATTTGCGTTGCATGGGTTCGACCACCTATCAGGAATTTCGAACTATTTTTGAGAAAGACCATGCGTTGACACGGCGTTTTCAAAAAATTGACGTTGCTGAACCTTCAGTGGATGAAACCTTTGAGATACTGAAAGGCCTTAAATCACGCTTTGAAGAGCATCATGGTGTGCGGTTTTCTTTAAAGGCACTGAGAACGGCATCAGAGCTCTCTGCTCGCTATATTAATAACAGACACTTGCCGGATAAGGCTATTGATGTCATTGATGAGGCGGGTGCAAGCATTCAACTTCAACCTGCGGCGAAGCGTAAAAAAAGTATCAGTGTGCTTGATATTGAGCATGTTGTATCAAAGATGGCGCAGATCCCTGCTAAAACAGTATCTGTCTCTGATAAAGAGGTGTTAAGAAAGTTGGCCAAAAATCTACAAATGGTGGTTTTTGGGCAAGATGAGGCGATTGATACCTTGGCATCTGCTATTCGCATGAATCGCTCAGGCTTAGGTGCAGATCAACGCCCAGTGGGTTCATTTCTGTTTGCCGGTCCAACCGGCGTTGGCAAGACGGAGGTGACCCTGCAATTAGCCCGTATTATGGGGATGAAATTGATACGTTTTGATATGTCAGAGTACATGGAGCGGCATACCGTTTCCCGTCTTATTGGCGCGCCACCGGGTTATGTCGGATTTGATCAAGGCGGGTTGCTTACTGAAGAGATTAACAAGCATCCGCACTCTGTGCTGCTACTGGATGAGGTTGAGAAGGCGCATCCGGATGTATTTAATCTGTTACTACAGGTGATGGATAATGGCTCGTTAACAGATAATAACGGTCGCAAAGCTGATTTTCGCAATGTGGTGCTTGTGATGACCACAAATGCAGGCGCTGCTGATATGAGTCGAGCCTCAATTGGGTTCACTAAGCAAGACCACACCAGTGACGGTGTGACGGCCATCAAGAAGATGTTTTCCCCCGAATTTCGCAATCGCTTAGATGCCACTATTCAATTTAAACCGCTATCGGCTAAAGTGCTTGGCAGTGTTGTAGATAAATTCCTATTCGAGCTTGAAGGGCAGCTGCAAGAGAAGAAGGTGTCGTTGATAATTGAACCGGATGTTCGCGCCTGGTTGGGCGAGCATGGCTACGACCCAAAGATGGGTGCACGGCCTATGGACAGGGTGATTCGCGAAAAAATTAAAAAGCCCTTGGCTGAAAAGCTACTGTTTGGTGAGCTGTCAGGTGGTGGTCGCGTTCGGATTAGTGTATCCGGTGATGAGTTGGTCTTTGATGTTGAAGAGGATGCCGTCGCCCACTGAATTGCAGTATAGCGACGGCATTTGTCGCTGTTGATTAGCGGGCGCGGTAGGTGATACGCCCCTTTGTTAGGTCGTAAGGGGTCATTTGAACAGTAACCTTGTCACCGGTAAGGATGCGAATATAGTGTTTTCGCATCTTGCCTGAGATATGGGCAGTCACAACGTGACCGTTCTCTAGTTCCACTCGGAACACCGTATTAGGAAGGGTTTCAGTTACCGTTCCTTCCATCTCAATAAAATCTTCTTTTGCCATTCGGTTTCTCGTTGCCCTAACAAGCTAAAATCAGTGGGGCGGGAGTATAGCATAATGATGTGGCAACAAACCCACCTTAAATGTAAAAAAATCAGTATATTTTAGAAGCTAAAGTTTACTCATTACAGAGATGCATTTATGGTATTACTTATTTCCATCAATCTTATGGGTACAAGAGGGTGCGGTTTTCTTTTGTGATGGTTTTAAATGCAGTTTAATCGGCCTTCAAATGTCTTAATAGTTGATTGCGAAGTGCCTTTGGGAGTCCTTTTATACTGAGGGTGCCGTTATCAGTATCATAATTGACCCGATTATTAAGCTGATAGGAAGAGAAACTGATGGCCAGATCTTTTTCACGGCCTGAAAATTCCACATAACGGTGCAGGCTGCGACGGTCAATTATCACATCCTCATTACGCTGGGAGTTGCCGCCAGCTACTTCTTGAACAAACATGGCCGCATCAATGTCATCCAATGATTTAGAGAGGCCAGGGATATTAACGGGTTCATCTCTTCCTTCTTGCGCTATGCAGTAATCAACCACTTGGGTGCGATATGTGTTCACCTGCTCATTAGGGAGTTGTTTGGCAAAAGATTCTATCCCCTCAAGAAAAGCTAACGTATCCTCCTCCTTATTAATACCATTGCTGAATCCAACTGTATTTTCAAAAATTTTAGCAAACAGTAGATTTCCTTTGGGTGGCAGCAGTGGGAGATGGGTGTAATTTTCCTGTTTTTTCCACTCGGCAAGATCCAATGCATTATTGCGCTGTAGTTATTTTTTATAGGCGGTAGAATGGTTGTTTAATTCTCCTAGCATGCATGAAGCTTGCCATAATAGGGCATTTAATGTTGTTATTAGCAGATATAAATCGAATAAGGGTGTAAGCATGACAAATGGTCAGACTGAAAAAGTGGTAGAGCGCCGCACTGGCACACGGGGCATGATCGATAAGCTGCTGTCAGAGCGTAAAGAGGTGCTGGCGCTCTATTGGCATGTTGCTGGATTGGAGCCGCTGTGCCCCAAAACACCTTTTGGTGATCATTTAAAAGAGTTCTGTGAAGTGCTGGTTGACTACATCGCCTTTGGTCATTTTGAGGTCTATGATCGTATCGGCAGCGGCAAGGAGCGGCGTGGGGCTGTTGTATCACTTGCTGAGAATATCTATCCCAATATACTTAAAACAACGGATGTCGCGGTCTCTTTTAATGATAAATATGATGAGACAGACCATGAATTGCATTTAGAGGGTCTCTCTAAAGATCTTTCTCAAATGGGCGAAGTGCTTGCAACGCGAATTGAGCTTGAAGATCAGCTGATTGAGGTCATGTTGCAGCGTTAAAATAATAACCTAAAATATTTACGTTATTTATATTGCTTGCTTTGGATCTAATTTTATAGCCTAAAAAACAATCATCTTATGGCAGTGGTTGCTGTTTAATAACCACTAATTGGGTGTCACAGTGTTATCTTGGTTTGATACATTTGCACAGAAACGCTTAAAAAATGATGAGTTTTTAGCGCTGCTTCACCCATCTGTACCGATGGGAATCCAACTTCAGAAGTTGCAAAGAGGCATCGATAATGTGCATATTGATGTGACTTTAAGCCCTATATTTATTATCAGAGCTACGCAATTTGTACGTGGGATTTTGCAGCACGATGCCGCCGTTGTTGGTTTAAGCGTTCGGCCGCCTAAGCCTAAAAAAGCGGATATGGATGCTTTTCTTTTGGCCTATTCCGATATGATGGAAGTGGCAATACAGCAGGCACGCCAAACCTCCTCTCCAGCACAAATCCAGTTACTTCAGTTAGGGGTCATTCGATTTTTATTGACCTTAATTAATGATGAATTAAATTATCTGCGCGATGGCATGCAGCGAAATCGAGGTGGTGTTGTTGGTCGATCAAATAATCGCTCGCTGGAGTTTCACGAGCGTGTCGTTATCTTGGCTAAAGTAAAAACAACGTTACGTAATACCGTTCTTCAGCAGTTCTTTGTACCGCTTATAAAACTAGAAAAAAGATCACTCCGAGTGTTACGAAAATCAGTATTGGGAGTCTCTTGGCCATTGCCAAAGTATGTTTTGTGCAATCCGATGCTGCAACAGCCGCTGCCTTGGCGTGATAATCAGCAGGTAGATGGCTATCTGCCACTTTGTGTTGAGCAGTTTGCGGTTGTTAATCGATTATTAACAGGCATTTTTAAAGATTATTTGCCCAGCTGGGCAATAGCCTGTGGTGATGAGGTGATGAGCCGAAAAGATGAGCTAAAAAAATCTTTGGGTTTACATCAATCACTTAGTCGAGTGGATGGCTGTTTGGAAGCTGAGGCATTACTGCGCAGTGGATTGAAGCCAGAAGAGTATCTACAGGGCAGATTCTCCTGGTTTGATACGCCGGAGAATATCACGCTCTTAACCTCGCCGGTTATGTCGCAGCGATTTTTTAGCAGGCAGCCTGAGAAAATAGTATTGCCATCAGGCTGGCTAGCATTTCAACAGACGCTAAAAAAGGTTATTTGCCAGCAACTAAAGCGCTTAGGTTTTGTACCATTGGTTTTAGCTGCCTATGAAGCACGTAAGGTTATTCTGGAGTTTGATAAAGGCCTGTCTATTTCACTGGTGCAGCGGTATTTAGCCGGAGATGTATCACGGAAAGAGCTGTCACGATACCTTACAGATCTTCAGTTGGAAACGGTATCAGCCACTGCTATCTTAAAAAGATTGGAGTTGGCGCGTGGCCGAATAAAGCAAATGACACGTGATGATCAGGAGCAGTTGCTTCTTGATTTTATAAAAGATTTCCTTATTTTTCGACGGGATCTTAAAAATGTCTTCTTAATATATCAAGCGATGGATCAGCTTTCTATCTTAAGTAAACCTGAGGATGTGGCGCTATCCAGTGCCAATGGCACGTTATATCCGTTTGCTACTGCGTATGAAAATGAACCCATAAAACAGACAGTCTGTAGGCATGTCATTATTAAAGCAGATATACGTGGTTCAACGAGCATGACTGCTGGTTTGGTATCAAAAGGGCTTAATCCGGCAACCTATTTTAGCCTTAATCTTTTTAAGCCCATCAATGGGCTATTAGATAGTTATGCTGCCACTAAGGTTTTTGTGGAAGGAGATGCCATCATACTCAGCATCTTGGAGTATGAAAATAGTGCAAGTCAGCGATTGAGTGTGACATGGGCCTGTGGGTTGGCACAGAAAATATTGGAAGTAGTTGATACTCAGAATATTAAAAACAGACAGTTTGGCTTGCCCTCACTTGAGCTGGGACTGGGTATCGCATTTAGTCATGAGTCGCCTGCTTATCTTTATGATGACAAGAGGCGAATTATGATTTCATCTGCCATTAATCGTGCAGATCAGCTCTCCTCCTGTTCTGTTGCATTGCGGCGAGGTTTTACGCGTCAGCGAGGTGTTGAGGTCATGACTTCTGTAGACCTTGGCGTGTTTGAAAGAGAGTATCCAGAGCGTTTGTTGCGGTTTAATGTTGATGGTATTGAGATTGATAGACCTGCATTTGATAAATTAAAAACAGAGTTAAAATTAAAACGCCTAATACCCGATGAGCTGTTGAAGTGTGATGCGATAGCGCTATATGTGGGTCGTTATCCTGATAATAAAGGTACCAAGCACTGGTTAGTCATTAGAGAGGCACCGGTTCATTTTTGGGCAGATAGCTGTATTGGCTCAGAGGAGCAAAAAGGGCGTTGTTTTTATGAGGTGCTTGTCGACCACGATGTGTTGGCTTGGGTTAAAACAAAAGTGAAGCTTAAACCTCGTAGGTCTGTTACAAAAATTTAGCGTTGAGCTGTTTTAATGGTTTTTTTATTTGCGAGTACATCTGTACCTTTTATTAATGGCATTCGATACGCTAACTTTGTAGGTTTGTGCCCTAATTGTTGCTCATAGATGATGGTGTAACTTAGTACCCGCTGTAGATAGAGGCGGGTCTCTTTAAATGGTACGGTTTCAACCCAAAGGTCAGCCGGTACATCTTTCTTAGGCAACCACTTTTTTACACGATGAGGGCCGGCATTATAGGCTGCAGTGGCGAGCACGGGATGTTGATCTAGCTGATCAAATACTTGGCGCAAATAAGCGGTTCCTAATTGAATGTTGAGCTTGGGTTTAAGCAGTAATGAGCTGAGCGACCGTAGTGAGCGTCCATATAAACGCTGTGATACTTGGCGGGCGGTGCGTGGCATGAGCTGCATTAAGCCTAAGGCACCAGCACCTGAGCGAGCATCATGAATAAAGGCGCTCTCTTGGCGCACCATGGCAAATATCCAGGCAATATCAAGCTTGTTGGTCGTTGCTTGCTGCTCGATATGTGCCCTGTATTTTAGTGGAAAACGAAGATCTAAATCATCCCAATAGCCGGTTCGGGCGAGAGAGAAAATAGCGCGATCATGCCATCCCCAGCTCTCTGCGAGTTTGGCAACGGCTTGAAGTTCATTTTGGCTCATCTCTTTTGTTACCATTGCCCACTCTCTACGAGCTTCGACTAGTCGCCTGAGGGTGTGCAGTTCTTTGGCTCTTGTTATAGCTCCTTTTGCCATCATTTTATGCTGGAGCGATCTATCGACCTCTAGAGGGATGTTAGCAAGATGGTAATTAATGCCCAATTGGTCAGCCGCTAAAAAGCCATAATAGCTGCGTTCGCGAGCCACTTGCTTGAATATCTGTTTGGCTTCTGTATCTCGGCCTAGCTCAGCGAGCGAGCGTGCCTGCCAATACATCCAGCCCTCTAATTTGCGTTGCGATTCAGGCAGTGCATTTAACCAAACCAGGGCAGTAGACCAGTTATGTGCATTTAATGCGGCTCTTATGCGTCTCTCTCTGAGTGAATCATCATCAGCGGCAGGTTCTACCTCTGCCAGAAAAGAGAGGGCTTCTGGATTTTTATCTCGTAGCAGGGCGAAAGCAAGGCGGCGTTCGATTTTTAATCGCTGCTTATTAGTAAAGGTGTATTGCTCTTGCAGTAGTTTCCAGGCGTGAAGCGCTGCTGTGGCATCTTTACGGGCAAGACGCTTGATGCCATGTTGCAAAATAGCATTTCGGTAGGGGTGTTTTTGGGCGAAGATTTTGCTGCTTAGAATGCGTTGAGGCTTACGGTGAACCTTCAGCCACTGGTCAAGCCACCACTGCTCACTTGTAGGTAAAAACTTGCGAAGATATTGTACCAGGCGCGTTTGATGAGCATCCATTGCCAATTGAATTCGTTGCCATGTCAAGCTGTCAGTCTGCATGCCAGCACTTTGCCAGGCCTCAAATATGGGGTTGCAGGCCTTTGGACGTGATTTTTTATAGAGCCAAAGTGCCCCTGCCTGATTAAGCGCCTCCTGTTTTTTGCCGCTCTTGTAGAGTGCTTGTAGATAGTAGCATTGACGCGTCACACTCCGTGATGGCGCATAAAATGCCAGGTAGGTTTTCCAGCGGCCACGTTTGGCCAAGTGATTTAGCCAGGCGTTACGCAGTCGTGGTGCTAATGGCGTATCTGTATAGCGAGTTAAAAACTGCTGGATACGCTCCTCTTTCTGTTTATGCAGCCTGCGGCGCAGCTCTTTGTATTCCAGATAAGGGTAGAGAGGATACTCTTTGAGTGTGGCCTGGAGCTTTCGGTAGCGGCTCAATTGACCTTGGCTTATTGCTTTTTCAGCAGCTAAGAAATTGGTGCGTTGGGTGGAAAGTGAAATACTGCCGTGTGCGTTTGACAGCATCAACAACAGAGATCCGACAAACCAAATGAGCTGTCGATAGTAGTGAGTCATTATCTAAGTTTAGTGAAATATAGAGAAAAGGGGGAAGATTATGAACAGCTTAGCATTATATATGAGGTGGTTTATGTTAAGTGGTTAAGCTATTAGTCATTTAACTCCTTCATTTAAAGGCTACAGTTAAGAGTATGAGTGAGCAGATTGATTATAAAGTAGCGGGCTTTAATCAACCAACCCCTATTGATTGGCTGGAAGATTGCCCTCCGTTTCAAGGGATGCAAGTAAAAATTTTAGAATGGGATGGTAAGTGGAATAAAATTTATATTTTATTGCCGCTTAACAAGAAGACCCGCAACCCAGGAGGCAGCATGTTTGGCGGTTGCATGGCCTCATTAGCTGATCCTATTGCTGCCTTGGCTTGTGCGTGGCATTTTCAGGGGTATTCGGTGTGGACACGTAATCTGAGCCTGGACTTCCTGCGTGAAGGGTCTACAGACCTTGAGTTAAGATTCGAATTTGACCCCATACAGAAACAAGAGATTGCCAAAGAACTGGCACAACGTGATCGTAGCACCCCGCTGTTTGAATATGCTTATTATTTACCCGATGGCTCGGTCTGTGCGCAGGTGCAGAATCGTGTGGCGATACGTAAAAAAGGTTATGTTGCAGGGAGCAGTGGTGCTTTATAGGTATTAATTAAACTACAGTAGATGCTCTTAATGGCTTTTGAATAGCAAAAATCTATCAGTAAATTGAAGCGGTGGCCGGTTATTTGGCAGTATTGATATGTGATTGATAGACATTCAGTAGTGGTCTAAATCATGCTAAATTATTGTTTAAAATGCATTGGATAAGATAAGAGGTTAAATGAAAGGCACACTTTTTATTGTCTCTGCTCCCTCGGGGGCGGGTAAAACAAGTCTACTAAAAGAGTTGGTTTCTGCGGATTTTCAGCTTGATATTTCAGTCTCTCACACCACCAGGGCAAAGCGTTCGGGGGAAGAGGATGGCAAGGATTATCATTTTATTGATAATGCGAATTTTGTGCAGATGATAGGTGAGGGGGCTTTTTTGGAGCATGCTCGAGTTTTTGATAATTACTACGGCACGGCTGAAACGGCAGTAAGAAATCGGCTGAATGCAGGGCAAGATGTTGCATTGGAGATTGATTGGCAAGGCGCGCACCAAGTGCGCAGCTGCATGCCGGATGCCGTATCTATTTTTATTTTGCCTCCTAGCCCGCAAGCACTGCATGATCGGTTAAGTGCACGAGGGCAGGATAGTGAGGAGGTAATTGAGCGCCGTATGCGGGAGGCCAAGAATGAGATGTCTCATTATGCAGAATATGATTACCTCGTTGTGAATGATGATTTTTCATCGGCATTAAAGGAGTTGGATGCTATTGTTCGCGGTTTGCGTCTGCGACAATCCGTTCAGTCAGATAAATTGCAGTCTCAACTGAGTGCCTTACTAGCTTGAATGCTTTGGATGCGCTACAATCCGCCTATATAGATGGGGCTGCTGCAGCCCCTATTTTTTTGCTGCCCAGCCAAGGGGCAATGCTTTTCTCGGAGTTAAATTATGGCGCGTATTACAGTAGAAGATTGTTTGGAAAATGTAGACAACCGATTTCATCTGGTTCTGCTCGCAAGCAAGCGTGCACGTCAATTAGCTAATGGCGTAGAACCACTTCTACCATGGGAAAATGATAAGCCAACAGTTATGGCACTACGAGAAATTGCAGAAGGATTAGTTGATGATAATAGTGTCAATCCTCCACCCAAAGAGATTGATCCTGACGAGGCTTTAAGTGCTGAGATGGCGGGAATAGCAGAGGCAGCATCGAATGGAAGCAATGGCTAGGGCTGTTGATCGCCTGTTTTATTGTAAGTCCTTGTTTAAGAGAGGCAAATAATCTCTAGAAGCTGATTGAATATTTAATTATCTTGATTGGCAGATGAATTTATTCGCACCCTATTTTTAAAGCGGTATGGTTACACCCTTCATGGCTCCCATCAAATCTTTCTCGGGTACTGAGCCAGGCGATGCACATCTTTCAATAGATGGGTTTTGCACGTGTCTAGAGTCCTATCTTACAGCAGATCAAATTCATGAGGTGCGCCGTGCCTTTGAGTTTGGCAGCGAAGCGCACAAAGGTCAGACACGCCAAACAGGCGAGCCTTATATTTTTCATCCGCTTGCAGTAGCACGTATTTTGGCTGAAATGCACATGGACTATAAGTGCCTAATGGCCGCGATTCTGCATGATGTTATTGAAGATACGCCGACGGCGAAAGAGGGCTTCGTCGAGATCTTTGATGAAGAGATTGCATCGTTGGTCGATGGCGTTAGTAAGCTCACCCAGATTGACTTCAAAACACATGCGGAGGCTCAGGCTGCCAGCCTGCAAAAAATGTTGCTGGCAATGACCAAAGATATCCGCGTCATTCTAATCAAGCTGGCAGATCGCCTGCATAATATGCGTACGCTGGGCGTTATGCGTCCAGAGAAATGCCGTCGAATCTCGCGGGAAACCCTGGAAATTTACGCGCCTATTGCCAATAGACTGGGTATTAATACGATCCGCCTGGAACTTGAAAACCTGGGTTTTGTGGCCTATTGGCCGATGCGTTATCGGGCCTTAAAAAAGGCAGTGGCTGATGCTCGGGGTCATCGTAACGAGGTTTTAGGCACGGTTGAAACAGCGATTAGGGAGCGTTTACGGCAGGAAGAGCTGTTCGGTGAGGTGATTGGCCGACAAAAGCATCTTTACAGTATCTATTGCAAGATGCGGGCAAAAAAAAGCGCCTTCTCAGAAGTGGTTGATGTTTTTGCTGTCCGTATTATTGTGGATAAAGTTGATACCTGCTACCGGATATTGGGCGCGGTTCATAACCTCTATAAACCCATGCCTGGTCACTTTAAAGACTTTATTGCGATACCCAAGGCCAACGGCTATCAATCCTTGCATACGGTGCTGTTTGGCCCGCATGGCATGCTCATTGAGATTCAGATCCGTACAGGAGAGATGCACCAGCTGGCTGAATCGGGTATTGCCGCGCACTGGATGTATAAAACAGGCGATGGAGGAAGTAGCTCTGCACAGGCAAGGGCTTCAGAGTGGGTTAAAAACCTCCTTGAAATGCAGAAAGGAGCGGGTAATTCGCTGGAATTTCTTGAGCATGTCAAGGTTGACCTATTCCCTGATGAGGTTTATGTGTTCACGCCTCGGGGCAGAATTATGGTTCTGGCTAAAGGGGCAACCGTTATTGATTTTGCTTATGCTGTTCATACTGATGTAGGCGATCACTGCGTGGCAGCTCGAGTGGACAGGCGATTAGCGCCGCTTCGCAGTCGGCTCTTTAATGGCCAGACTGTTGAGGTTATTACGGCTCCAGGTGGCTCGCCCAATCCAGCGTGGTTGAGTTTTGTGGTAACAGCAAGGGCTAGGGCTAATGTCCGTGCGTATCTAAAAAATCTTAAACAACAAGAGGCAATCAACTTGGGCCGCCGTTTGTTGGAGACAGATTTGCATGCCTATGACCAATCACTAGATGGTATCCCCGAGAGTAAGGTTCAGCAGCTCCTATTGGAATTTAAATTGGATGACCTGGATGCATTATTAGCGGATATTGGATTGGGTAATCGTATGTCTAGACTGGTTGCGCGCCGTATGGCAGGCCCTGATGCTGAGCGTGCGCAAGAGGTGCTAGATCATGAAAAACCTGCGGGTCAGTTGGCTATCAAGGGTACAGAAGGGATGGTGGTTAACTTTGCAAAGTGTTGCAGGCCCATACCAGGTGATGCTGTTATGGCCGTCTTTAACCCAGGGAGCGGAATGAGCGTACACCGGCAGGAGTGTCCTAATCTGGGGGATTTTCGTAAAGGGGGTGAAAATTGGCTGGATGTTTGCTGGGAAGAGGATGCAGAGGTTGAATTTAGCACAGAGATTCGTATTGAGGTGGGTGCAAAAAGAGGTGTTTTAGCGACAGTCGCCGCCTCTATTGCAGGGATGGGCTGCAATATTGAGAATGTTAGCATTGAGGAGAGGGATGGACTCTCATCCACACTGGATTTTATTATCGCTGTGCGAGGGCGTAAGCACTTAGCAAGAATCATCCGTCATTTACGATCATTGCCGCCTGTTATGCGTATAACAAGAGCCCAGGGTTAATTTGTATCTAATATGTATGAAATCAGGAAATAACGTATGCCCAGAGAAATAATTTGCACCGATCAAGCACCGCAAGCAATTGGCACCTATTCCCAAGCTGTCAAAAGTGGGTCTACTGTCTACCTGTCTGGGCAGATTCCATTGATACCAGAGACTATGGAGATGGTGGAGGGTGATATCGAAGTGCAGATTCGTCGCGTATTTGATAATTTGCAGGCAGTCGCAAGAGCCGCAGGAGGCGAGCTTGCTGATGTGGCAAAATTGAATGTATTTTTAACAGATTTGTCACATTTCCCTGTTGTTAATAGCGTGATGGCAGAGTACTTTTCAGAACCTTACCCTGCCAGAGCGGCTATTGGTGTGGCAGCACTTCCAAAGAGTGCGGAAGTAGAGATGGATGCTGTTATGGAGCTTGATGGTTGATGTATAAAAACGGCAGCGCATAACAGCCAAGCAAGACTGGCTTCTAGGCTTAACCCACTCGGCCAAGCATACGGCTGCGAAATTTAACACCGTATTGAGTAGCTAACGCGTCACAAGCTTTAATATCCACACCTTCAAGCCCATCCAGTGCGGTTGCTGTCACATCATCAATATAGTGTGGAGCCTGCTTTAGAAAATCTAACATGCTTTCATATGAATGAGGTAGGGCAGGTTGGCAGT
>JAJRWL010000185.1 GCA_024276875.1 Gammaproteobacteria bacterium | reverse complement strand
GGGTTGGCCCTGATGTCATGCCAGTGCTTTGCTCAAAGGCGGGAAATAGCACGGCCTCCTCCATGGAAAAATGGTGCTCTGTGGTATCGTGAAAGTCACGAAAAGAGATTGCACCTGCTTCCCAGTCTCCTTTAGAGATGGCATCCTCTGCAGAGGCAAATAAGTTATCGCATCGTTTGTGGTCGGCGGACATGGTTTCTGTAATTGTTGGCATACTGATTTCCGATTGGATGAAGAAAATAATTTGATTAAGTATGTGAGATATGACGAAATTGCGTCATTGATATCAGTCAAATAAAAAAGCAGAGGGATGGTGTGTGGCATGATTTTTATCCCTTATTTTTTACGAGATTTTTTAATAGGGGTATTTGCAAGTACAATCAGGACAGACTAAGGCACATTAGCATAGCTTAGGTGTATCGAATCAATAACCATGTGCGGTGTAGGTTATTGATTTTAATCAAAGACGCTGCATAACAAAATAATCATCGTATATATTGCCCTTAACCTCAGTAGATAGAAATGTTGTTTATGGGTATTGGGTATTGGGTATTGGGTATTGGGTAATGGCTATTAACTAGAACTAATTCAGGCGAAAAGGGTAATGAATAAATTAAGCTTTAAAATAGCTGTATTGAGCATGGCTTTGGGTATGACGATGGTCGGCGCTCTTCCTGCTTGGGCCTCAAGTGAGCCTGTGCTCTCTGAGGTTGACTTTGAAACAGCAAAAACACTTTATTTTCAACGCTGTGCAGGATGTCATGGTGTTTTGCGTAAAGGCGCAACAGGTAAAAATCTTGAACCTAAAAATACCCGAAAGAAAGGGCAGCGGCGTTTAGAGAAGATTATTGCCTTTGGTACAGAAGGCGGCATGAACAACTTTGATGACATCTTTACGCGAGATGAGATTACGCTGTTAGCCAGATACATTCAGCTAGAGCCGCCTGTTCCACCTGAGATGTCGCTGGATATGATGCGCAAGCGCACACGGGTTTATGTTGAGCCAAAAGATTATCCGACTCAGCCTCAGCATGATCGTAATTGGCAGAACTTTTTTATCGTTATCGAGCGTGATGCAGGGAAGGTGGCCATTATTGATGGTGACAAGCATGAAATTGTAAAACACATTAATACGGGTTATGCCGTGCATGTGGCCAAGTCGGCAGAACGTCATGCGACAGAGAGTGTGAAAAACCCAGGCCGTTTTTGGTACACCATTGGTCGAGATGGGCGAGTAAAGAAGATTGATCTCTGGCAAACGCCTGAGCGAATGTTGGTTGCGGAAACGAAAATTGCCTATGATGCACGTGATATTTCCGTCTCTGGTGATGGTAAATACCTGATTGCAGGGGGCTATTGGCCACCGCATTTTGTCATTATTGATGCTGAAACAATGAATCCACTTAAGGTGGTTTCAACCCGTGGTGTGAATATTGACGGCTATTTTATTAATGAATCGCGTGTGGCGACAGTGGATACCACGCCGAATACATCCAGTTTCTTGGTTGCAGCCAAAGAGTTGGGGCAGGTGTGGCAGGTAGATTATCAAGATCTGGATAATCTGCGTATTGATAAAATGGATGCTGCGCGTTATTTGCACGACGGTTTTTTTGATCCTACTGGCCGTTATTTTCAAGTAGCAGCCAATGCGTCCAATAAAATGGTGATCATTGATACCAAACTGCGCAAGTTGGCGGCCATGATAGATATGGATAAAAAACCGCATCCTGGTCCGGGTGCTAATTGGATTGATCCAAACTGTGGGTCGGTGGGTGCCACAGTTCATCTGGGTGCTGCTAAGGTAACAACTTGGGGTAATGATCCTGTTGGGCGGCCCAAAAAGGCATGGAAAATCTGCCGTGTGATTAAGGTGGATGGTGCGGGTTCATTTATTCGTAGTCATCCTAAGAGTGATTTTGTTTGGGTAGATCAATTAATGCACCCTGAGCAGGTAGTTAAGCAGAGCGTACAGGTCATTAGCAAGAAAACGGGCCGCATCGTTAAAACTATTCGTGTGACTAAAGACCCAGGTTTTGCGGCGGTGCACATCGAGTTTAATAAAGACGGTACAGAGGTTTGGGTTTCTGCTTGGAATCGCAAAGATTACAGTAACGACAGTGGTTATATTGTGATCTATGATGCTAAAACCCTGAGGGAGAAGGGGCGCATTAAAGGATTGCGGACACCGACAGGTAAGTTCAACGTTTATAATCGTGTCAACCATGTCTCTTGATGATATAAACGCATAAGCTAAGTTTGAGGCGGGATGGATAGTTATATCCACCCCGCCTTTTCTTTTGTAGGGTAAAAATGCACCTTTGATCAATATCAATGTCTTAAAAGGTGCGATTTTGATAGTTTGTATGCAGGTGAAGGGTTCCGCAGTACAACATTGACTGGCTGCTATTTATTGAGGCGGGTCAATGTCCATGTCATGATCCGCACATGTGGTTTTCTAATTTCCAGGAGTAGCAACTTAGGTGTTTAACGGTAAGTCACTGATGGCGGGTGTCGCTTTGGCGCTGTTTAGTCTGGCGGGTGTTGCAGATTCTGCTGCTCAGCGGAAGACGGAAATCCTGCATCTGCTGAAGCATGATTGTGGCTCTTGTCATGGGATGACATTGCGGGGGGGGTTAGGCCCATCACTGTTGCCGGAACGGCTCAAGCCATTTACCGAAGAACAGCTGGCAGCAACTATTTTGTATGGTCGTCCTGGTACGCCTATGCCGCCCTGGAAACCCTTTTTAACTGAACAAGAAGCCCTCTGGTTAGCGGGGCTATTAAAAGAAGGTATTACGCCATGAGGCTGATTTTTGCGGCACTTTTTCTGATCTCATCCATAGGGCAAGCGGCGGACTGTTTGACTCGTGGTACGGGTGATTTAGGGATTATCATCGAACGGGCTGCGGGTAGCGTAAAGGTGATAGAGACCACGCGTCGGAAGGTGCTGTTTCGAGTAAAGGGGCTGGGTGATCTCTCTCATGCCTCAGTCGTCTATTCCAGAGATGCGCGTTACGCCTACGTTTTCGGGCGTGATGGTGGCCTATCAAAGGTGGATATTCTGTGCGGTACATTGGTGAAACGGGTGGTGCAAGGTGGCAATAGCATTGGTGGTGCTATCTCACAGGATGGCCGTTTGATTGCGGTCTCTAACTATGAGCCAGGTGGCGTTAAGATCTTCTCCGCAGAGACGCTGGCGCTGGTGGCAGATATTCCCGCAACCCAAACCCCCAAAGGAAAAGGCTCTAAAACAGTGGGACTGGTGGATGCACCAGGACAGCGTTTTGTCTTTAGCCTTTATGATACGAATGAGATTTGGGTGGTTGATATGAACGATCCTAAATCGCCAAAACTCACCCAATTCAAAGAGGCAGGTCTGCAACCTTATGACGGCTTGATCACGCCAGATGGCCGCTACTATGTTGCCGGTCTGTTTGGTGAAGATGGTCTTACCCTATTAGATCTTTGGCATGTTGAAAAAGGGCTGACCCGCATTTTGAGTCATTACGGTAAAGGTGAGCAGCAGCTGCCGGTCTATAAAATGCCGCATCTGGAAGGGTGGGCTGTTGCAGGCAATCAAGCCTTTCTGCCTGCTATTGGCCATCATGAGATTTTGGTGGTAGATCACAACAGTTGGCAAGCCACGGGACGTATCCCCGTTTATGGACAACCTGTATTTGCTATCGCGCGTCCTGATGGTCGTCAGATCTGGGTCAATTTTGCCTTCCCCCATAATGACACCATTCAGGTAATTGATACGGAGACATTGAAGGTAATTAAAACCTTGAAGCCAGGTAAAGGTGCGCTGCATATGGAGTTTGCCCCGCGTGGTGAAGAGGTGTGGATCTCTATCCGTGATCTGGATCAGGTCAAGATTTTTGACACCACCACGTTGGAACAGATTGGCAGCCTGCCTGTCGATAAGCCGAGTGGCATCTTTTTTACCTCGCGCGCGCATAAAACCGGCCTGTAATGTTGGCAAAAGTAGTCAATCCAGAGCAGCTGACGGAGCTGGAGAAGCGTCTGTTGAATGAGTATCAGCATGGATTGCCGCTTTCCGCCACGCCTTTTGCCGATATGGCGCAACATTTGGATACCACGGAAGATGTGGTGCTGCGCGCCCTCAAAGAGATGCAAGAGCAGGGCATGATTAGCCGAGTTGGACCCGTATTTAAGCCCAAGCGGGCGGGTGCTAGCACACTGGCAGCGCTGGCTGTGTCGCCAGAAAAGCTGGCCTCTGTTGCGGCCTACGTCAGTGCCTTTGATGAGGTTAATCACAACTATGAGCGCCTGCATCGCCTAAACCTCTGGTTTGTTGTGACTGCGCCCAACCAGCAGCGCGTAGATGAGGTATTAGTAGAGATAGAGGTCTACAGCGGTCAGCCTGTGCTCTATCTGCCGCTGATGAAGCATTTTCATATCGACCTGGGCTTTCCATTATGGTGCTGAGTGAGCAAGACTATCAACTGATTGCGGCTATTCAAAGTGGGTTGCCACTGGTCAGTCACCCTTATGCCGAAGTGGGTGAGCGTATCGGTTGGTCAGAGGCGCAGGTGGTTGCTCGCATTGGGGAGATGCAACAGAGTGGCATCATCAAGCGTTTTGGTGTCATCGTCCGTCATCATGAGCTGGGCTACACGGCCAATGCCATGGTGGTGTGGGATGTGCCCGATCCGCGATTGGATGAAGTGGGAGAAGCGTTGGCTGAACAAGCCTGTGTTACCCTCTGCTACCAACGTGCGCGGCGGCTGCCTGAGTGGCCCTATAACCTCTTCAGCATGATTCACGGTCGCAGCCAGGCGCGTGTTACTGCACAAGTGGAACAGATGGTAGAAAGGTTGGGACTGAGCAAGATCCCGCATGAGATTTTATTTAGTGGCCAGCGCTTTAAACAGCGTGGAGCCAGGTATCAGTAGTGATGGATGATATTGATCGCAGCATTATCAATAACCTGCAAGGTGGTTTTCCCATCTGCGAACACCCCTATGCGGTGGTGGCGGAGCAGTTGGGCATTAATGAATCGGATCTGCTTCAACGCCTGCAACAGATGTTGGAGAAAAAGCAGCTCTCTCGTTTTGGCCCCATGTACCATGCCGAACGACTGGGCGGTGGCCTAAGCCTCTGTGCCATGCGTATCCCAGAGGCCGATTTTGAGCGGGTGGCCGAACAGGTTAATGCCTTTTCTGAGGTGGCGCATAACTATGCACGAGACCATGAATTCAGCATGTGGTTTGTATTAGGCACAGAGACCCCAGAGCGGGTTGAAGCCGCCTGTCGAGAGATCGAAGCGGTGACAGGTTACCCAGTCTACAACATGCCGAAGAAGCAGGAGTTTTTTGTCGGCCTGAAGTTTGAGGTCTAATCAGCATGGGTGATGATATTAAACTGGATGAGCTGGATCGGCGCATTGTGGTTGCTACCCAAGCAGGTCTGCCGCTGGTGGCAGAGCCTTACCAGCATATTGCCGATGAGCTGGGTACAACGGCAAAAGAGGTAATGCAGCGGATGCGGCGCATGTTGGAGAGTGGCATCATCCGGCGTATTGGTGCAGTACCTAATCACTACACCCTGGGTTTTCGGGGTAATGGCATGACCGTCTGGGATGTGCCAGATGAGAAGGTAGTGGAGTATGGTGAAAAGATCGGTGCGCTGGATTTTGTCAGCCACGCCTATCATCGTCCCCGCTTCCTGCCTGAATGGCGTTACAATCTCTTTGCGATGGTGCATGGCACTAATCGGGATGAGCTTAAACACAAGATTGATGCTATTGCAGAGATGCTTGGCAAAGATAATCGAGCGCATGAAGTGCTTTTTAGTACTCGCATATTAAAGAAGACGGGATTAAGACTAATTCCAGGCCAGAAAACAGTGATAAGAGAGTAAAAGATGTTTCGCATTTCTCAATACATGAATGAATTTTTGAACCCAAAATCTTTGGGGTCAAAACGCAATCCTCCAGGTCCAGTCGTCATTTGGAACCTGATTCGTCGCTGCAACCTGACCTGCAAGCACTGTTACTCCATCTCTGCGGATACCGACTTCCCTGGCGAATTGAGCACGGATCAAATATTTACCGTGATGGATGATCTCAAACAGTTCCGCGTGCCGGTGCTGATCCTCTCTGGCGGTGAGCCGCTGATGCACCCCGATATCTTTAAAATCTCCCGTCAAGCAAAAGAGATGGGCTTTTTTACCGCCCTCTCGACCAATGGCACGCTGATCAGTGATGAAAACATCGATGCGATCAATGAGATTGGCTACGATTACGTCGGCATTAGCATCGATGGCATTAAAGAGACCCACGATGAGTTTCGCCGCATGGAAGGTGGTTTTGATGCGGCGCTGAATGGTCTGCGCATGTGTCGTGACCGAGGTATGAAGGTGGGGCTACGTTTCACCATGACCCAGGACAATGCCGAAGAGCTGCCACAGCTTCTACAGCTGATGGATGATGAAGGTGTTGATAAATTCTACTTCTCTCACCTTAACTATGCGGGGCGCGGCAACAAAAATCGTGAGGCCGATGTCTTCCTGCAAACGACCCGTTGGGCGATGGAATTGTTATTTGAACGGGCATTGGCCGATGTACGTGCAGGCAAACAGACGGAATTTGTCACCGGCAATAACGATGCGGATGGTGTCTACCTGTTGCAGTGGGTAAAGAAACATCACCCCGCACAGGCCGAACATATCGAGGCCAAGCTGAACCAATGGGGCGGCAATAGCTCTGGAGTAAATGTGGCCAATATTGATAACTTGGGTCATGTCCATCCCGATACGATGTGGTGGGGGCATGATCTTGGCAATGTAAAAACACGCCTCTTTTCAGAGATTTGGATGGATACTTCAGACCCTATTATGGCGGGCTTAAAAGCGACTCCCAGGGTTATTTCAGGGCGTTGTGCCCAGTGTGGTTACTTTGGTATCTGTGGTGGCAACACCCGCGTGCGAGCCATGCAGCTCACGGGTGATCCTTGGTCGGAAGATCCGGCCTGTTACCTCACCGATGCCGAGATTGGCATGGAAGATAAGGCGCGGGATATGGAGAGTAACCCTGTAGAATTACAAAAGATGAAATAGTGCTTTTTCTGATGATAGGCAATGTTAAATATTGAGCGTGCTGTGGCAATAAAATCTCTAAATAGATCGGTTTTTACTCTCCTCTGGTTGATGCTGCTTTTGAGCGTATCAACCGCTGGCATGGCGGATGACGTTATTGATGTTAAAGCGCTGTATAAAAAGCACTGCGCTGAATGTCATAGCCCAGATCGGCTGGGTGCGATGGGGCCGGCACTGTTGCCGCAGAATCTGAAGCGTCTGCGTAAGAGTGCGGCGATCAAAACGATCACCGATGGGCGGCAATCAACGCAGATGCCTGCTTTTGGCAAGCAGCTAACAGAGAATCAGATCAGCGTATTAGTTGATTATGTCTACACCCCGCTGACTGAAATCCCCAATTGGGGGATGCGCGAGATCAGCGCCAGCCATCTAACCCTCAATCACCCCGAGACATTGCCTGATAAGCCGATATTTAAGGCAGATATGGACAATCTGTTTGTTGTGGTTGAGCTGGGTGATCATCATGCCACGTTGCTGAATGGTGATACCTTCGAGCCTATCTTGCGTTTTCCCACCCGCTTCTCTCTGCATGGCGGTCCAAAATATGGTCATAAGGGACGTTATGTCTACTTTGCTTCACGCGATGGTTGGATCAGTAAGTTTGATATCTACAGCCTTAAATATGTAGCCGAGGTGCGTGCAGGTATCAATACGCGCAACTTGGCCGTATCAGCAGATGGTCGCTATGTTACCGTCGCAAACTATCTGCCGCATACCTTGGTCGTGCTGGATGCCGCAAGCCTAGAGCCACTGAAGGTCATCCCAGTGGAAGATGGCAAAGGCAATAGCTCAAGAGTGACCGCTGTTTACACTGCCGCCCCCCGCAATAGCTTTATTGCAGCTCTAAAAGATATACGTGAGGTGTGGGAGATCAACTATGCGGATATTCCGCCGGCGCGTTACGGTAAATCTGAAAAAAGCAATAACAGCGCTAAAACCGATCCGTTCAAAGTGCGGCGGATTAAGGTCAATGATTATCTGGATGATTTTTTTCTAAACCAGGATTACACCCAGTTGGTAGGCACCTCCCGTGGCGGCAGTGGGCAGGTGGTGGATTTAGATCGGGGCAGTGCCGTGGATACCTTGACACTCCCCGGTATGCCTCACCTAAGTGCAGCGATAACCTGGCAGTACAAAGGGCGAACAGTATTGGCAACACCTAATATTAAAGAAGGCCAGGTGGTTGTGATTGATATGCAGAACTGGGAGATCATTAAGCGCATAAAAACAGGTGGCCCAGGTTTTTTTATGCGCAGCCATGAGAATAGCCCTTATGCCTGGGGCGATGTTTTTTTTGG
>JAJRWL010000184.1 GCA_024276875.1 Gammaproteobacteria bacterium | reverse complement strand
CGATAATTTCACCACTCGCTTTGCGCTGAATGAAGCCAGCGTGGCATCACAGACACCGCTCATATCGGGTGCAGCGATTCGCATGGAGGGGCAGGTTTCTGTCTTTACAGGACAACCTGGAGATCCCTGCTATCGCTGTCTATACGGCGACAGTATTGAGGTTGAACAGACCTGCTCTGAAAATGGCGTGCTAAGCCCCGTTGTTGGCATCATCGGCAGCATCCAAGCCACCGAAGCGATAAAAGTGCTCACCGGCGCAGGCACTTCGCTAAAAGGTAAGCTACTAATACTAGATGCCCTTCACATGCAGTGGCGAACCCTAAAACTATCGACTGACCCTAACTGCCCCGTCTGCAAAAGTTAGCCATTACACTCAATTTTTAGTTGGCATTCACCGCCTTTAACGCTCAAATCTTGGTGGCGCATCTACAGGTAACGGTTTACGTGAAAAGCCTTGTTGCTGCTGATCAAATAATTTCTGCTGCTTGCCCATATTTTTTAATGCTGCTCTATCAAAAATAATCTTCTCTCTATCACGCCCCGCACTCATTTTACTCGAGCGAGAAAACGCACCGCTGCTTGTGCTGCCTGTGCCTGTACCACTTGTGTCATTTCGCAGGTCACGGGTTAACTCGTCACCATTACAAACATCCCCAATATCTGTTGGTGTACCATCACCCACTGGCTCAAGCGAACCGTCACGCGTGCCATTGCCCGCTGAATCCATATCCAGTAGATTAATCAGCCCATCGCCATCAATATCCCCCTCCCAATTTCCAAGCCAGTAATAGACCTCTTTACCATCAATCATCCCATCGCCATCGGTATCAGCTTGTTGTGGGTCAGTACGATAGGTTTTGATTTCACTCTCATCCGACAAGCCATCACAATCGGTATCCAATCGAGAAAGCAGCAGATAGCCAATGATCTCTGACGAAGATGAGACCGCCACAGAATCTCCAAGTGACCGCTCTTGATCAATCAAGAGGCTCGCCTCGGTGGCGCTCTTATCATCCAAACGCAGATTAACAACACCCCCATGGGTGGTCTGTAGATCGGCAATAAACCAAGGGGGAACCTGGGTGTTACTGTATTTAATCACAGTAACCTCTTGCGGCACCGCATTGTCAACGACACCTACTTTAAAAGTGACACCCTCCTGTAAGCCTGCCGATGGCTGCCAAGCGATAAAAGAGACTGTTTCAACCTCAAGGCGTTGATTATTTAGCGCCTCTTCCTGTAGCTTATAATCAAAACCGCCAGTGCTAATGCTGCTCATTTGCACAATCACGGGCGTATCATCATTATGACTTGTAACAATGCTTGTGAGCACGACAGGGGAGACAGGGAATGTCTGAACAAATCCGACCGATGCAACACCCGTATTAAACTGACCTGCCTCAACCCGCTCACCGCTCGCCAAGGTATAACTCCCCTTCTCCATCACAATATAGCCAATCTGCTCTTCAGCATGCGCAACACTATTGCCTGCATCTAAAAGATAGCGCCACTCCTGAATACGCACCTCAAAACCCTGGTCATCAACATTACGCACCCGAACCACTGCGGGGGAGGGATCATTCCGGCTAGCAGGCTTGATCACAACCACGGGGTTTACAAACGTCTTGTTCAACTCAACCTGCTTCCACTCATGCCCAACGCTCACTTCACCCATCTCAACTGAAGAGAGCTTCAATAAACCTGCGGTTGCAACATCAACCGCAAAGGTTGCTGTGATCGTATGATCTGCATCTAAGTCTGAAAAGCTATAGCGCTCTTTTGCACCCACAGGAACGCCATCAATCAGCACATCTAATATGTGATAACCCACATTTGCAGTAATTTCAAAAGTGGCTGCCGCCCCTGCATCAGCAGAGACTATACCTGCTGGACTAATGCGGCCATTAGCATCTGCACTGGCGGTTATGGCATAAGCAATCGGTGGGATAATAGTGAAATTTGCGCTGACAGTAATGGCCTGATCCATGGTGACAACACAATCGCCTGTACCGCGACAACCGCCACCAGACCAACCCGCAAACACAGAGCCATCAGCCGCTACCGCAGACAGCATAACTAAGGTTCCATTACTGTAATTTTCACTACAGCTTTCACCACAGTTGATGCCCTGCGCCAATACCTGACCACTGCCAGAACCGCTCTTTTCTACCGTTAATGTTGGATTAGCTAACCATAGAACCAGGTAGCCCAGACGCTCCTGGAAGGGGGTTGGAGGAACGGGATCTAACCCCGTTATGAAACTATTCGCAACGCTGATAGAGCGCTCTTGATCAAGAAACAGATCAACCCCTGTGGCACGCTTATTGTTCCAACGCAGGTTAACCGTGCCGCCATAGGTTGTCTGCAAATCAGCGATAAAAAGCGGCGGACTCAGGTAGCGGCCACTGAATGTAACCACATGAGTCTGCTGCGTCAGTAAATCATTGGCAGTACCCACCTCAAAACTAATGCCATCCTGTGAACCTTGCGATGGCTCCCAGGCAATAAAGGCGACACGCTCTGTCACATGCGCTGGGTCATTTACCCCCTGCTCTTGCAACATATAACCAAAGCCCATGGCATCAACATTGCCCATCCGGCCGATAACGGCTATCTCTTCGTTATAGGTGACGATACTTGACATCACAACGGGAGGGACCGTGAATGACTGGGCAAAACCAATAGCCTCAAAGCTGGATGTAGCATTTGTGTCAAATTGACCCGCCTCAATCTGTGTGCCATCTGCCAGCACATAGCGACCTCTCTCCATCACCACATACCCAACCCGCTCTTCAGCATGGCCTGCATCATCGCCTGTCAGGACAAGATAATCCCACTCCTGAATACGCACTTCAAAGCCTTTTGCATCAACATTGCGCACGCGAACCACCGCAGGTGATGCATCATTCAAACTGGCAGGTTTTATCACCACAATAGGGTCGGTAAATTCATTTTTCAGATCAACCCGCCTCCACTCATCCCCGACAGCCACCTCGCCCATCTCCATTGAAGCCAGTGAGAAGGCATCAGCAGCGATAAAGTCAGCTGCAATCGTGCGATCTGCATTGACTGCAATAGAGTAGCTAGCAGGTGCAGCCACATTTGCACCTGCTGTTCCTGCATCATCAGCTATGGGGATTAATCCAGGCTGCTGTGAATCGCTATTCCCGCTCAATGCCACTTTTAGTGTTGGCCGATAAATATCATCTGAAGCAATCAATAGCGATGCATTTTTGCTACCGTCTGAGGTGGGCTTAAACAGCACATCAACGGCACACTGAGCCGCTGTACCCAAGGTCGCATCAGCACAATCATTAGAAACCATGGAGAATTCAGACGCATTCACGCCGGTTAGCGTAATAGCACCCATCGCAAGATCGCCGCTGCCATCATTAAAGAGATCAAAACGCTGGCTTGTTGACGTACTATTAATGGCAACATCCGTAAAACGATAAGATGGCGGCAAAACCGCGATACGGCCATAGACGCTATCAATACCGAATGTCTCAACCCTATTTGTATTCTGTGATGCCACAAATAACCGACCGATACCTGGCGCAAAAGCAATGCCTTGAGGTGCTCGAAGTGCTTGAGCACTGCCATTAAACTGACCGAGGTAGTTTCCTTGTGTGCCGTACACCGTTACCACATTCTGTTGGCTGTCCGTAACATAGATCCGATCCAAGCTATCGACGGCAATGCCAGAGGGGCTGACAAAATTAACGGCTTCGCCCGATTCATCACTGCCTGTTGTTGTAAAGCTGCGCAGGAATACACCATTAAGATCAAAAACCTGAACCCGAGCAGCACCAGCCGATAGCATCAAATCAGGGATTAATATCTCACGGCTGGCTTTATTGATAACGATTGAGGTAGGCGACTGAAACTGACCATCTGCGATCCCTTCACCGCCAAAAGAGAGCCGGAAGGAGTGATCTGCATTATAAATTTTAACCTTGTGCTCACGCCTATCAACCACATAGATTAAACCTGCGCTATCAATGGCAATCCCGACCGGCATTTTAAATTCACCATCACCCAACCCCAGTTTGCTGATAGATGAAAGACTAGCATCATAGACTTCAACGTAATTCCTGCTTTTACTTTTATCTTTTCTGGTGTTGCCTATATATATTCGCCCCGCACTATCCACCGCCACTGCGGTGGGGCCATCAAGCCCTGAAATAGCACCTTGATACTGCCAGGATCGATTGAACAGATATAGCCGATTATTATTTGACTCTGCGATATAAATTGTTTCATCACCACTCACCGCCACACCAGATGGTAAAGCCAAGTGATCTTTGATAGATGAGAGTGTTTCAATATTGGGCAGCGCAGCAGAGGATAGATTAGGCAGAAAGCAGAGCAAAAAAATAACATTGAGCAAACACCGCATCATGACACCCGGCACGCTATGAGCGGCTCCACTGATGGCACAAGCCGATGACAAAGAACCCACAACTTCATGGCTTGAACCATGTTGTCCTTTAAATCTTTTATGTTCTGTTTTTGTCATAATTATGGAGCGCTCCAGCAACCCAGCATGTGGCAGACCCGCCAACATTCATTTACCCGCAGGCAGACTGGCAACGAGTATACCACCCCGATATCGGCATCCCTGCGTTTTGTCTGGATCATACTATTCATTTAGTCCCACTAAAACAGCCTGCTAAAATATCGACATATTAAGGGGTGTTTGCTGAACTTCCTTCCTACTTATTTGGGAATCTAATCCTGCATACTGCAAATCCACACTATCAGGAGTATGCTTATAGCAAGAGATTCAAGCACCTAAATCAGGCTTAAAAAGGAGGATGGAAAGATGACGACTCAGCCAAACCCAGAGTTCATTCACGTTGATGGCGAAGCCATTAAAACAGGCGAATTTCTGGAACGCTTTCAAATGCTGAAAGATGAATGCGAAACCCTGAAAGCAAGTGACCGCAAAGCGATTCAACGCTTCCGCAGAGAGAATGCACTCGCCCCCCTTCAAGCAGAGCTGATTAAGATGCAGCAGTACCTTGAAGCATCAAAAACACGCATGATTATCCTATTTGAAGGACGGGATGCCGCCGGCAAGGGGGGAACCATCCGACGCGTAACCCGTTATATGAATGAAAAACACTATCGAATCGTCGCCCTTAGTAAGCCCACCCAAACTCAAATGTCAGAGTGGTATTTCCAAAAATATATCACTAAATTCCCTCGGGGAGGCGAAACAGTCATGTTTGACCGCAGCTGGTACAACAGAGCCTGCGTAGAACGCGTCTTTGGTTTTTGCTCTGACAAAGAGTATGAGGATTTTATGCGCGGCGTCAGCGGCTTTGAACGCGATCTTATTCGGCAAGACACTATTCTGGTCAAACTCTATTTCAGCGTAACCAAGGAGGAACAAGCGCGTCGGTTTGATCGTCGCAAGAATGATCCGCTGCGCCAATGGAAGTTAAGCGAAGTTGACCTTCAAGCTCAGGATCGCTGGGATGATTTCACCCATCAAAAATATGAGATGCTCAAGCGCACCAATACCACCCATGCACCTTGGGTGGTCATCCGTTCCGATAACAAACATCTGGCACGCATGAATGCAATGAAGGTAATCTTAAATGCGGTTCCCTATGAGCGTTTAGATCCGAAATTGGATTTTGTCCCTAATCCAGAAGTTGTCATCTCTGGTGCCAGGGAGCTTGAGCTGATGGAGGCTCAACGCCTCCATAGCGGAAAGTTTGTCGGCTAAAAAGGCAACAACTGGCAGCCCAGCACTCTATGGATAGAGTTCTGGGATAAAGGTCTGATCTGAAATGGGTGGCCGCACATAGCCTTGGCTCTCATTGCGTTCAGGCAATTCAATCGGCTGGGGGGTCAAATCCTCATACGGAATCATACTCAGCAGATGGGCAATACAGTTTAGACGGGCGTGCTTTTTTATATCCGATTTCACCACATACCAGGGCGCCTGTTTAATATCCGTGTGGGCAAACATAATATCTTTGGCCTTTGAATATTCAACCCAGCGACAACGGGATTCCAGATCCATCGGACTCAACTTCCAGCGCTTATGCGGTTCAACAAGGCGGCTCTGAAAGCGGCGTTCCTGCTCTTCATCAGAGACCGAAAACCAGTACTTGACCAAGATGATGCCAGAGCGAACCAACATACGTTCAAACTCTGGACAAGAGCGCATAAACTCTTCGTGCTCAGCTTCGCTGCAAAAGCCCATGACCTGTTCAACACCCGCTCTGTTATACCAGCTACGATCAAACAGAACCATCTCACCGGCAGCCGGTAACTGCGCCGCATATCGCTGAAAATACCATTGGCTCTGTTCCCGCTCAGTAGGTGCTGGCAATGCAGCAATACGGCAGATACGAGGATTTAGATGCTGGGCAATACGTTTAATAACACCTCCCTTGCCAGCCGCATCACGCCCTTCAAAAATCACCACCACCTTCAATCCCTTGTACTTGATCCACTCCTGAAGTTTAACCAACTCTAGCTGGAGCCTAAACAACTCTTTTTCGTAGACTTTCTTAGGCATGTTGATGGACTTAGATTTTGAAGTGTTCTTTATTCTCGTTTCACTCACAACCTTACTCCTAATACAAAACATCAAATCAGACAATCAATCTATTTGCTTTATCCGTATTGTAGTATAACCCGCCTTACATCGACGTAAGCAGCAACAGTACCGGAAAATAATAGCCAAAAAGCCTCATAGAACACCCACTCTGTGTGCTATGAGGCTTTTACATACCTCTCTATAAAAACCGGATTTAGGTCTCTTTATAAATTTCTGAACCTTGCTCCTTAAACTGCTCGGCCTTCTCTTTCAAACCAATCTCAACCGCTGATTTCATATCACCTATACCATGAACCTCTGCATAATCCCGCACCTCTTGGCTGATCTTCATGGCACAGAAGTGAGGTCCACACATGGAGCAGAAGTGTGCCACTTTTGCTGATTCAGCTGGCATGGTCTCATCGTGGTACTCACGAGCGCGCTCAGGATCAAGCCCCAGATTAAACTGGTCTTCCCAGCGAAACTCAAAACGCGCCTTGGACATAGCATTGTCCCGCAGCTGAGCACCGGGCAACCCTTTGGCCAAATCCGCACCATGTGCCGCAATGCGGTAAGTGATAATGCCTTCGCGCACATCATGTTTATTGGGTAGCCCCAGATGCTCTTTGGGTGTCACATAACAAAGCATGGCACAACCATACCAACCAATCTGTGCCGCACCAATGCCCGAAGTAATGTGATCATAACCTGGGGCAGTATCAGTGATCAGCGGCCCTAATGTGTAGAAGGGTGCGTCATAGCAATCTTCCAACTCCTTATCCATATTCTCTTTGATCATCTGCATGGGGACATGGCCTGGCCCTTCAATCATCACCTGCACATCGTGTTCCCAAGCAATCTTGGTCAGCTCACCCAAGGCCTCCAGCTCACCAAATTGTGCCGCATCATTGGCATCCGCCAATGAGCCAGGGCGCAGACCATCACCCAATGAGAAGCCCACATCATAGGCCTTCATGATTTCGCAGATCTCTTCAAAATGGGTGTAGAGGAAATTCTCTTTATGGTGCGCCAAGCACCATTTGGCCATGATAGAACCCCCACGAGAGACGATGCCGGTGAGACGGTTCGCCGTCATGGGCACATGGCGCAGCAGCAAACCTGCATGAATAGTGAAGTAATCAACCCCCTGCTCTGCCTGCTCGATCAGGGTATCTTTTACAATCTCCCAAGTAAGATCTTCGGCTTTGCCATCGACCTTTTCCAAGGCTTGGTAGACGGGGACTGTACCGATAGGCACGGGCGAGTTACGCAAAATCCACTCACGCGTCTCATGGATATTTTTACCGGTAGAGAGATCCATAATAGTATCCGAACCCCAACGAATACCCCAGACCATCTTCTCCACTTCATCTTCAATAGAAGAGGTAACCGCAGAGTTGCCCAGGTTGCCATTGATCTTCACCAAAAAATTACGCCCGATGATCATCGGCTCTACTTCAGGGTGGTTGATATTGGCGGGAATAATGGCGCGACCCGCCGCAATCTCACTGCGCACAAACTCAGGGGTGACCTGATCGGGAATATTGGCACCAAAGTTCTCGCCTGGATGCTGCCGCAGGAGCTTTTCATAGGCAGGATCTTGGCGCAGCTCATCCAGACGCTGGTTCTCACGGATAGCCACATACTCCATCTCTGGGGTAATAACGCCACGCTTGGCATAGTGCATCTGTGACACACAGTGGCCTGGCTTTGCCCGACGTGGCTTACGGATATGCTCAAAACGCAGCGGAGCCAATGTCGCATCGGTAGCACGTTCAAGCCCATATACCGAGGTAGGCCCTGGCAACTCTTCCGTATCATCACGCTCGGCAATCCAAATGTGGCGCACATCAGGCAAGCCACGCAGCAGATCAATCTCTACATTAGGATCCGTATAGGGGCCAGAGGTATCATAAACAGGTATAGGGGGGTTTTTCTCAACGCCAAAAATCCCACCTGTGTCCGACTGACTAATCTCACGCATTGGCACTTGAATATCAGGCCGAGAACCTTGTACATAAATCTTTTTTGATCCAGGAAATGGTCGGGTACTCTCTTCAGAAAGACGGGCTGTTTTCCGAACAAACTCTGCGGGAATTGCGCTCATGCGATAACCTCAACTACGGCAACAAAAAAACATCGGCTAGAGATAAAATTAGCCAATACGATAGGACTTAATATACCAATATACTCAAGAAATATCTGAAAAAACACAGAATCTTTTATTTAAGTATACTTGCCTGCTACAGCCAAAATACGTAGGCTAAGCACCCAATTGAACTAATATTAGGTAGGCAGAGGAATCCCATGGTCGAAAACAACATCGAACAAGCCCGTTTTAATATGGTTAAGCAACAAGTTCGCCCTTGGGAGGTACTGGATCAACAAGTGCTCAACATACTCTCTACGGTGTCTCGTGAGGCCTATGTACCTGACACCTACAGCACGCTGGCCTTTGCTGATACGGAAATCCCTCTGGGGCATGGCGAACAGATGATGAAGCCTGTCATCGAAGGTCGCATGCTACAGGCTCTGGACGTTAATCCTGCCGACAAGGTACTTGAGATCGGCACAGGCAGTGGCTTTATCACCGCCTGCTTGGCTGAACTTGGCCATCAGGTGACCAGCCTGGAGATTCAACCCGCGCTCGCCGAACAAGCCCGCGCCAAACTGAGTGCACAGGGCATCGACAATGCCACCGTCAAAACAGCGGATGCCTTAGCAACTGCCTCAACATACGGCACCTTTGATGCCATTGCCGTAACAGGCTCACTTTCACAAGCGGCCACTATCGACGACCTCAAAGTCCTCCTAAACACAGCTGGCCGAATGTTTGTCGTCATTGGTAAAGGTGCAGTGATGGATGCCTGCCTGATCACCCGCACGGGTGAGAACCAATGGACAACCGAATCGCTATTTGAAACTGAACTGCCTCCACTGACCAACGAATCAACCGCAAACAGCTTCCAATTCTAAATTAACCTGGGATTTGACCTGCCAACCTGTCGGGTCAATAACCCGACAGGATCAACATGCCAGAAACCCTACTAGACATTTCCGCATACATGGCACGCGTTGGCCAACAGGCGCGTGTTGCCTCCCGCGCCCTGGCTCGTGCCAGCACCGCCGCAAAAAACAGCGCACTGATCGCCATTGCTACTGACCTCGACAACCATCGAGATCAGTTAATAGCTGAGAATAAAAAAGATCTTAAAGCAGGTGTAGCCAAAGGGCTAGATGCGGCACTGCTGGATCGATTGGAACTCACCCCTGCACGCATCGACAGCATGATCGAAGGACTACAGCAGATTGCTACCCTGCCTGATCCTATCGGTGAAATCACAGATCTTAAATACCGCCCCACCGGCATTCAAGTCGGTCGCATGCGTGTGTCACTGGGCGTGATCGGGATCATCTATGAGTCCCGCCCCAATGTCACAGCTGATGCCGCCGCACTCTGCCTTAAATCAGGCAATGCCTGCGTACTGCGCGGCGGATCCGAGGCCTTCCACTCAAATCAAGCCATCGCCACCAGCGTTCGTTGTGGCCTGGAACAAGCGGGGCTGCCTGCCAATGCGGTGCAGGTTATTGCAACCACTGATCGCGCCGCTGTTGGGGCGCTTATCACCATGCCTGATTATGTCGATGTTATTATTCCTCGTGGCGGCAAAAGCCTAATTGAACGCATCAGCAGCGAAGCGCGTGTGCCGGTTATCAAACATCTGGATGGTATCTGCCACATCTACATCGATAGCGATGCCGACATGGAAAAAGCACTACAGGTCACCTTCAACTCCAAGACCCAGCGCTATGGCACCTGCAACACCCTTGAGACACTGCTGATCGCTGAAGAAATTGCCAAAAGCGTCTTGCCTGAACTGGGCGGCATGTTGCAGGAAAAAGGGGTAGAGATACGTGGTTGCGCCACCACCTGCGACATCCTTTCCAAAGCCATTGCCGCTACCGAAAAAGACTGGGACACCGAATACCTAGCGCCCATTCTTTCAATACGGATTGTTAAAGATCTGGATGAGGCCATTGATCACATCAACCGGCACAGCTCACAGCATACCGAATCCATCATCACCGAGAACTACTCGAAGGCACGACGTTTCTTGCGTGAGGTGGATTCCAGCTCTGTCATGGTCAATGCATCGACCCGATTTGCCGATGGTTTTGAGTATG
>JAJRWL010000183.1 GCA_024276875.1 Gammaproteobacteria bacterium | reverse complement strand
TGCCAATCCAAACGCCATGAAAGCTGACCCAGATTTCGAATAAATTGCCGGGAGCAATTTATCACGTAAGCCCTGCAAGGGTGAGTCTCAAGGATGAGATGAATAATAAAGGTATTACATCCGTGTCCAATATCTATCAACCTGATCTTATGACCATCGTCAAGATCATCCAGGAAGCACCCGGCATCAAAACCTTTCACCTGAAATTTCAGGATGAAGAGATTGCCAACAACTTCAGCTTCAAAACGGGGCAATTTGGCGAGTACTCCGCCTTTGGTGCCGGAGAGAGCACATTCTGTATAGCCTCCTCTCCCACCCGCCCAGAGCACATTGAGTGCTGCTTCCGTGAGACTGGCAAGAATACTGCCGCCCTTGCCAGCCTCACCGAAGGTGACACCATCGGTTTTCGTGGCCCCTATGGCAACACCTTCCCACTCGACGATTGGAAAGGCAAAAACCTAATCTTCATCGGCGGTGGTATCGCCCTGCCTCCCCTGCGCTCTGTGATCTGTAACTGTCTCGATCTACGCGAGCAGGATGGCTGCTTCGAACATATCTCTGTGATATACGGTGCCAAAAGCGTACAAGATCTGGTCTACAAGCGCGAGCTTGAAGAGTGGAACCAGATGGACAATGTCACCATGATCAAAACCGTTGACCCCGGTGGCGAGAGCGAAGATTGGGATGGCCATGTAGGTTTCGTACCTCATGTGCTGGAAAACGAGGTTAAACCCGACCCAGAAAACAGCATCGCGATCGTCTGTGGCCCCCCCATTATGATTAAATTCACCTTTGAGGCGCTGGAACGTCTTGGCTTCAAACAAGAGCAGATGGTCACCACCATGGAAAACCGGATGAAATGCGGCATAGGCAAATGTGGGCGCTGCAACATCGGCTCTACCTATGTTTGTATTGATGGCCCTGTCTTCACCGCAACTCAACTAGCAGCACTTCCTAACGATTTCTAATCTACTAATTAAAAAAGGCGGTTCAGTCAAATAGACTGAACCGCCTTTTTTATGCTTGATAAATTTAATTCATAACATCTACTTCAATAGCCGTATTGCATGCCGCCAACTAGCTAAGCCGCCACAGACCCAGCCTGGGCATCGACCATCCGTTGGATCAAGATTATTATCAAACTCATATTTATCTGACAACCCATCTCGATCTGTATCTTCTTTAGTCGGATCACTTCCCATCTGATATTCCTGAAGATTGGTCACACCATCACCATCCTGATCTCCACTCGCATCAGAAGCATCACGCAGGTCTAAAAAGGCATACTGCCCTTCATAACTGTCTGGCAAACCATCGCCATCACCATCTGGAGCTAGATTAAACAGCGCGGTAATCACAGTGGCCTGATTCATTGTCACAATACAGCTATCTGTACCACTACAGCCACCACCAGACCAACCCGCAAAAAGTGAAGCGCGAGCCTCCACGGCAGACAATGTCACGGTGATTCCCTCCTTATAGATTTCACTGCAATCTATGCCACAGCTGACCCCTTGTGCCTCTATCTGACCACTGCCAAGACCCTCTTTCACAACCGTCAATTGATGCACTTTATTAAACAGTGCCGTCACTGTAATGGCTTGATTTAAGGTAACAGTGCAACGCTTTATACCGCTGCAATTGCCACCCGACCAACCCACAAAGGCTGATCCTTTAGCGGCGGTTGCAGATAAAGTAACAACTGCGCCATCTCTGTAATCTTCACTGCAATCTGCACCACAGCTAATACCTAACGCCTCTATCTGACCACTACCAAGCCCCATCTTTTCTGTCGTTAATGTATGTGGCCGTAAATCAGCTGACCATAACACCAGATAACCTAACGTCTCTATAGAGGACGGGGCAGGAATAGGGGGTTGCTGCGTATTAATGCCGGTTAAAACACTGAGAGACTGCTCTTGATCAAGCAATACGTTGATCTCTGTGGTACTTTTGTTACTCCAGCGCAGGTTAACTGCACCGCCATTCGTCGTTTGTAGATCAGCAATAAATAGCGGCCGATTTACATAGCTACCACTAAATCCAATCGCTTTAGTTTGTTGGGAGAGAACATCAGCAACAACACCCACCTCAAAGCTAATACCATTCTGCGTCCCCTGAGATGGCTCCCAGGCAATAAAGGAGACCGTTTCAATACCCTGAGCATCCGTGTTTGTCTCCTCCTTCTGTAACTTATAACCAAAACCTGTTGTATCGATATTACCCACCCGACTGATCACAGGCAGGTCATTGTTATAGGTAACAACGCTCGACATAACAATAGGCGAAACAGCGAATGCTGGGGCAAAACCAACCATTGCAAAGGAGGAGGATGCATCCGTATTAAACCGACCCGCCTCAACTCGCGTACCATCCTCAAGAACATAGCTACCTTTCTCTATGACAATATAGCTAACCTGCTCTTTAGCATGGCTTGCCGTATCACCTTGATCAGTAAGATATTTCCATTCCTGAATGCGCACATCAAAGCCTTGTACATCAACATTGCGTACTCTAACAACTGCGGATGAAGCATCATTTAAACTCGCAGGCTTAACCACGACAATGGGATCAACGAATGCGGCACTTAAAGCAACCCTTTTCCACTCATGTCCTACACTCACCTCACCTATCTCAACTGCTGAGAGTAGCAGGTTCTGGGTGGCAGAAAATTTAGCTGTAATCGTATGATCTGCACCTAAGCTGATAAAGCTATAGCTATCTATTGCACCAACAGAAACACCATCAACAAACACATCTGCAATGCTGCTGCCAACATCGGCTTTAACGCTAAAATTTACTGTAGAACCTTCAACCGCAGTGACCGTACCTGTGGGGCTAATAGTACCATTATCACTCACACTGGCTGTTACAGAATAGGCCACAGGTGGAACCAGGCTTACATCAAAAGTGGCTGTTACAGCAGTTGCTTGGCTCATGGTCACAATGCAACTTGCTGTGCCTGTGCAGCCTCCACCAAACCAACCCGCAAAGGCTGAAGCTCCATTGGGCAATACGGACAAAGAGACGATGCTGCCTTCTGCATAATCATTCATGCAGGTTGTGCCACAATTTATCCCAACCGCCTGAACCACACCACTCCCTGCACCATTTTTAGATACTGTTAATTTATACTGCTGTGGTTCTGCATTTCCATTCAACGCTATATCCAGCGTTGAAGCATAAATATCATCTGAGGTAATCGATAAAAATGCGCTTTTATTACCCACTGTAAGCGGTTGGAATCGAACATCTATTGCACACCCCGCAGTGGATACCAATATTTTATCTACACAATTATTAGAAACAATAGAAAATTCAGATGCATCAGCACCTGTAAATTTAACCGCGCCAACCGCAAGGTTCCCGCTGCCATTATTAGAAATATTAAAGCGTTGGGTTGTCGATACATCACCAACAGTGACGCTACCAAAGTCATATAGTTGAGGTGAAATAGCAATACTGCCATAGGCATTATCAATGCCAAATGTTTCAACGCTGCCGGTATTCAATGAAGCGACAAAAAGACGGCTACTCGCTGGTGCAAATGCAATACCTAATGGGTTACGCAATGGACGAGCATTATCATAAAGCTTACCAAGGTGGTTCCCATATGTATCATATACTGTCACAACATTCTGATAGCTATCGGTAATATAGATTCGATCAAGTGTATCTACAGCAATACCAAAGGGTCGAATAAAGGCCACTGTTTCACCCAATTCATCGACACCTGTCGTAATAAAACTTCGTAGGAACACACCATTAAAATCAAATACCTGCACACGTGCAGAGTCAGCCAGCAGAGTGAAATCAGGGATTAATATCTCACTGGTTACATCATTAATAGCAATTGATGTTGGCAGCTGAAATTGTCCATTCCCTGATCCTTTGCCACCAAAAGATGATCTAAAAGATCGATCGGGATTATAGATTTTCACCTCACTAGCACGCCCATCAACTACATAAATCAAGCCTGTACTATCTACAGCAATCCCTATTGGGCTACGAAACTCACCCTCCCCCATCCCAAGCATGCCAATAAGGGAAAGGTCAGCACCGTATACCTCAACATTACTTTTGCCATTACCACGAATATTACCAACGTATATTCGTCCAATAGAATCTACCGCCACTGACGCAAGACCTACAAGTCCATTAATTGAGCCTTGATATTGTCCTGCTTTGCTAAACACATGCAGCTGATTCATGCTTGATTCAGCTACATAAATCTTTTCATCATTCCCAACAGCCACCCCATATGGCAAACGCAAATGAGAAGTGATGGGAGGTAAGGTTTCTACCGTTGGCAATGCAGCCAAAGATAAATTAGGGGATAAGATTAATAAAGAAACAATCAAGAATAAACACGGCATTATTACAGCTTGAATACTACCCACTATTAGGCCACTCGCACTAACAGCCTTAGGCCATCGTCGCACTGAATAGACCCTAGATTCATGCCATAAACTATTTTGTTTTTTATCTCTATGTTCTATCTTCGCTATCATATAGAAAATGCCTCACCAACCCATTAAATCTTTCACCAGCCCCACATACAGTGCGTTCGCAATGCATAAAAACAGCAAATAAGCTGTCCGTTTAAACCTCCTTTCTTTACCTTTTAATTTAGAAAAAGTGCCGCCTTAATCTGGTTACATAACCCCCCGTTGTTTCCCCAACAGCCATCTTTAAATATGGACACCCCCTATTTTGGCATCACCTTTCAACATTCACACAAGCACACACCGGTACTATTGATATCCACACACCCAATAAGCTTAACGACTTACACCATAGAAGCTTTAGCCATGCTGGGAACCTACATCTTGAAGCGGCTTATCTTTCACCTAAATACCCCCTATTTTCATTCATGAAAAGGAACATAAGACGGCACAAATTAGCTTGCAGCCCTTTGCAAAGTTTTTTTCACTTGAAGAGTCAATGAATATGGGTAAAATCCTCTGCTTCATAGAAAAATTCTAATCCTGCAAATAGAGATTTTTATGCCAACAGCTCTCAGATTATTTCTAATACTTATTATATCCAGCTACTTCAGCAGCCTAGTATTTGCCGAATCAAAACCAGATCACAGCAAACACAATGTAGAAAAGGCACAGGCCGTCACCACTCTTTCACCTGCTATTCGCAAGCTCCTCAAGCAAGAGATGAATAGCCTGCAAAAAAGCATGACCGCGATGTTGCCACTTATTGTCTCGGGTGACTGGCATGGCGTTTCTGAACATGCAGCAAAAATTGCAAATGGCCACATCATGAAGCAGAAACTCACTTCAGCACAGATTCAGGAACTGATGGCCATCCTGCCCCAAGGATTTAAAGCGATCGATAATAGCTTCCATAGTGCCGCCAACATGATGACTCATGTCGCTAAAGAGAAGCACATCGAACTGGTGACCTTTTACTACTACCGACTCACTGAGACCTGCTTAAGCTGCCATACTCAATATGCTACCCACCGCTTTCCTGCACTGATTAAAAAAACAGCAGACAGCCACTCTCACTCATCTCATTCGCCAGAAAAACCTGTGCAAAATCAGCAGCATTCTCACTAACGCATCACCATAACTGGGAATAATAAATGAGCCTCCTACAGAGTATTTCCAAACGCCGAATCAACCTATTTGGATTCATTATTTGCGCATCACTGATTGGCGCTGCCCTCTACCTACAAGAGGCGGGACATGAACCCTGCCCACTCTGCATATTGCAACGCATCGCCTTTATTTCGATGGGCATCATCTTCCTCATAGCCGCTTTGCATAACCCTACTGGACGTATCGGAGGACGTATCTACGGGCTATTGATCACCTTACTTGGTACAGCAGGTGCCATTATTGCTGGACGACACGTCTGGTTGCAGCATCTCCCCCCCGATCAAGTGCCAGAGTGTGGCCCTGGCTTGGAGTACATGATGGAGGTGTTTCCACTGGCTGAAGCCATGCAAAAGATATTTAAAGGGTCGGGGGAATGCGCAGAGATCTCGTGGACATTTCTAGGGCTAAGCATCCCTGGCTGGGCATTTGTACTCTTTGTTATCCTGTCAGTTGTGGGGTTACTGCGCAACTGGGCCTATCGCGAACGAGGCAATGCGTACTCAATCCTCTAGTGCTCTTTCAAGGTGATCATAGCGAGGGAAAGCCATTTTGAGTTCATTTTTTGATCATTTGAGGCAAATATTGAGCATATTTAACGAAAATGATCGGAAAAATGAGCCCAAATAAATTTTCCGCAATAGATTCATCCTAAATCTAGCAGGCTCCTAGTAGCGCCTCTTTTGCTCGGTTAATCTGAGCCGCAAGATAATTTGACCCACCCCGATCTGGATGCACCTTCAATGCCAGACGACGGTGGGCGGCAATAATAACCGCTCTATCTGCCCCCTCTTCAACACCCAAAACCTTGCGCGCCTCTTCTAGACTCATCTGCCCACCGGATGTTGCCGCACTGCTCTTTCTATAACCGGCCTGAGCACCACACTGATCACGCCAACCGCCACCGTGAGTATGATTAAGATAGGTTTCCAGTAACGCGGCTGACTCTTGGTCTGCGGCAATATAACTTTGCCAAAGAGCAACCAGCTGGGCTTGGCTTAACTGGCTGAGGCGAGCGCCAACCAGCTGCCCAGCAATAACTTCGCCCACCATCTCACCAGAATCATGATCGAGAAACATCCGTATAAAACGGGTCTCAACCTGCGGACGTTGATTTACAGGAGATTCAGTCGTATTTTTGTTCGCTCGATATTGATAAAACAACCGTTGGGCCAGCCCCAACGCCCAGGGCGTACGAATAAGCCGCATGGCCAGTGTCACCACGCCACCAATCGCTGCACCTACTGCCGCAAACAACGGATGCAAATGTCCCGTTGCCGCTAAAATAACCAAAAAGACAATACCTGAACCAATACCAATCTTCACTAACGCTTTAGATACCTGCTCTGATGGTGTGCGCACAAACCAACGCAGTGCTAGCCACACACCAAAACAAATACCTAAAAAAACAATCAATCGTCCTATACCCACAATATTGCCATTTGCTGAATTTCTAAAACCGCGTTGAGGCGAAACCACACCGAAAATCTACTTTTATTTTTCAATTATCAGAAATCTAAGCCCGCCTTATGACGGTACATGCTTCTTCACTAAGAGTGTATTGAAGGGTTGAACCCTCTGGAATACCCATTTCTAAAAAATATAGAACTGGACGTTGTGCTTTAAGTTTTTCTGAACCTGCCTTTGCCTCTTTATCTACATTGTCGCATAAAACGGCCAACGTATTGACTAAACCACCGAAGTCCACACAGCCAAAAGTGAAGCCTTGTTACATGAGATTTGGTTATCGGAAACAAAAGATCAGACCAATAGTGCGATGGATGATTGCATTTTTCGGTATGAAGCCAGGTATCCAAAGGCCACAAAATGCCTGGAAAAAGATAGAGCAGCATTACTCACCTTTTATGATTACCCCGCCAAGCACTGGGAGTACTTGCGGACATCTAATCCCATTGAGTCCGTGTTCACCACAGTAAGGCTGAGAACAACAAAAAGTAAAAACTATGGTGGTCGAGCCATCACATTAGAGATGGTATTAAAGCTAATGGAGACAGCTCAAAAGCGCTGGCACAGATTACGAGGGTATC
>JAJRWL010000182.1 GCA_024276875.1 Gammaproteobacteria bacterium | reverse complement strand
TGATCAGATTGATGAAGATATTATAATCCACATAAAACACAGCACAAAAATGTGCCCAAGACAAGGAAGTTAAAGATCTACGAAAAGGTACACAACCTTGATCTTTTAATTACTAAACAAGACAAGCATTAAATTCATAAACAAAATTAAACAAATGAATGAAGATATATCGCATATAGAGTAACGTGCCTATTTATTAAGCAATGGTTGATCTGTGATTGAGCATTTATCAAATATATGCAACCTGATTTATGAGACAGCTTGGAATCTATTTAGTTCCTTAATTTGTAGATAACGGCATATAGCCTGTAGAAAAACCGTGTAATACCAACACTCTTCAGCATCGTCAAGATTGCGTGTGGTGATCTCATCTGCTGGATGTGCTGTGTTGTGAATAATATGCTCGACCTGAAGAAGATGTGTGTTCTCTTCGGTTAGCTGGTAGCAATCCAGTAGTGCAATAATATAGTTAGCGGTGCCTCGATCAAAAGGGTATTGGCCGCTAAGTTGGTTTTTCAGGTAGGGGACATTACGATTCTTGACGGCTAATAGCAGTTCAATGCAGGTGTTTGTTCCTTCGTATACGTGGGTGATCCATTTTGCCAGGGATAATACAGCAAGCTTGGAGTCTTCAGCGCCTGTAAGTAGGTAATGGTATGCCAGGCCGGTAGTGTAACAGTGCTGACCTCCAGGCCCGCCGCCCCCTTCATAATCTTGGTAAGCATCGCATTCATGCAGCTTTGATAGTGAGCGATGTGTTGCGGTGTAGGCCTTTAGATAATGATCTGTGTGCCAGAAGAGTCCACCGTTATAGTCGGCTTTGTCTTCTGTTGTATGGTAGATATCAATATCTTTTACATGTTTAGCAAGGTCGTCTGCTAGTTCGAACCAGCGAGTGTCGCTGGTCAATAGGAATTGTCTTAAAAATCCGTAGATAGGGTCATATTGGTTGTTGTAGTGGGATATAAATAACTCATCCCCTGTATAACCTAAGGTCTCGTGATCGGCGTATAAATCCCCAAAGTTACGCCAGCCATATTCATCAATAGCCTCGCGTTTAGCAAAAAAGTTATCTGTGTGTTCTAAGCCGGATCTAATGAGTTTTAAGATCGGATCTTTTTCTGTAGAGGCTAAAAAAATAGGCATGGCATGACATTGGGCTACCCACTCTTTGCTTGGCTTGGCTATCGGTGGTGAGTGTACCCAGTTAAGATCGTTAGATTGCTTGCTGAAATTCAACCAGAATATATGACTCTTTTTTTCGCCACCTTGTAGCTCATGGCAGTTGCTTGCGTTTGCTGGAAATAATCCAATGCATATATGACTATTATTGATTTCAAATGCGGTTGGAAAGTTTTGCCAGAACTTCTCAATAGTTAGGCCTATACCATTTTTGCTGTGTAAAATGGGGGTTGCTCTGTTCCCGTGGGCGACTTGGATGTTGCCGTTTGTGACTTCAAACCCGTTTATATCTAGTTCAACTTGATTATTGTTGTTTACATGCACGGGGCTTCGCCAGTGGGTTCCTCCGCTTGCATGTTGAATGATTTTTGTATTGACGCCTGCGGGCTGTTGTTCTGAATCTATTGAAGATTGATAAGTGAGGCTGTCGTCTTTTGCTAAATCAAGTTCAAAACTTAATGATTTAAATAGTTCAGAACCTTCATCTCCCAGATCCCAGCGGCCTTCAGGGTGCTTTGCAGGATTGGAATTGTGTAGGGTTGTCTGGACTTTTATGAAAGGAAGTGCCTGATAAAATTCAATGACGGTGACAAATTGAAGCGGCTGTTTATTTGTTGGATATTCAAAATATCCTTCAAGCTTTAACTCAATTGCACTGCAAGCACCATCGGATAGATCCTGAGAGGCGTTGGAACTCCAGTGGTTAAGTTTGCCTGTTATTTGTTGGTTATCTTTAAGGGACAAGGCTGCGCCTAAAGATGAGATGTGAAGTAGCTCTTTTTGGCTATGATTAGACTTCACGTTTAGAGATAGTGTTTTTTTATCAAAAAAAAACTGGAACTCTGATGTCAATAGTAGCAATTTTTCATCACTGTTTTCTACTTGAAGTCCTGGTGAAGAATTTAATGGTTGTTTGGATTTATATTTATCTGAAATGACCAAATCATATTGATTTGTATTTTGAATGGGATGAAAAAATCCAAGAGTGATCCATTTAATACTGCCATCTGGCCAGCAACAAAGTGAGTGAGCAAAGCAATTGACTCTCTTTTTATGTTGACGCAGCTCTAGTTGATCAAGAGAGGAGACCTTGCCCATAGGGAAAGGGATGCCCGTTTTGCAAATCCCCTCGCTTTGACCATGAACATCAAGCGTTATTACCGTATTTTTACTGGGTTGTTTATCCATCGCTTGGTTATTTACTGCGTGTAGATAGGAAATCTGGGTTGGAAATGATTTTAATTGGCATATTTGCTCTGTGTGGTGTTTATTTTTTTCTAGATTTTATTGTTTTTGCTGGGTTGCCTGCAACTATTGAATAGTCAGGAATGTCGTTTATAACGACAGAACCCGCGCCAATAATGCATTTCTTCCCCACGTTTGCCATGATAAGTGCGCCATTACCCACCCAGGTATCTTCGCCGATGGTGATGCTTTTGAGGATGCCTTCTTGTTCACGAATAGGGATATCTATGTCGGTATAGTTGTGTTGTCTTTTGCCACTCATGACATGAACACCGCTGCCTAGCAGGCAATTTTTCTCAATACGGCATTTTCCAATGTTACATTGAGGGCCAATATATACCCCGTCAAACAGTTCAGTTTGATATTGTGAAAACAGTGTGCCAAAGCCGATGAACAGTTCTTTTTGGCATTTTTGCATAGTGAGGTGGTAAAACGCGACGCGAAGATAACTGCCCGATATGCCTGGGAAGAGGCTCAGGAGTTGTGAAAATCCTGTGAAAGCTTGATCCTTGGGTAAAATCAAGTGGGCTATTGAGTAAGCGCAGTAGGCGGGTAGCGTAATGAGAAGCGCAATAAAATGCGCTGCATGTTTGGTTTTTTGTTTAAACATCTAAGGTTGGTTGTTTAATTCAGTTAAATCTGGCGTATATAGTTTGATGCAATGAATTGAGTGATGTTGAATAAAAATAAATATCTTGCTTCTCAATATACCATGAGGTTGGGTTATAAGTTCAGTTGTCGGTTATATTGTTTTGGATTGTGCTTGGGTATAAGGCTTTATTGAGGCAAGGTAAGCATAAGGTGCTGTTTTGCTGGCAGAGTTGATATGCTAGCGTGGTAGCATATTTTTTGTTGTTTTACCCTTATTTAAGCAAGTGAATAGGCGCTGTAAATTCAAAGCGTCAGTATATTCAATATTGGCTTAGATTGTAGCAGGAAAGGATAGCGGAAATTTAGCGGCTACATGGGTGGATTTAAGATTGAGTCGTGTCTTTTTGAGGTTTTAATTTGTGCCAGTAATTGGGGCTATGTGTTTTTAATTCCATTAAAAACAATATATTGCCAATCTTTTCTCTTGCTAGGCTTAGAATAAATATATGGCATTACATTGAGTGTTAGCGTGTTTTGTTTGTAACAAAAATGTCATGTTTTATGGGTAAATATAGGGTGTTAAGATGTTAATGAAATCGGTTGCTGAACCATATAATAACGTTTGTGGCTCTTGCTAAGCGTTTATGCTGTTTGATATATGCACTTAACTGTTTATAAGGGAGCTGATGTTTGGTTGGAAGCCTATACTGAGATTGTATCAGGCCAAGACGCACTGGGCTTCGATCAGACTTTGAAATGGTTTGAAGCGTATGTGATGCATGTGCTGGAGCAGCCCGAATCTTCTTTAATGGTGGCTGTTGTTGATGATATTTCAAATCATCTACTGCTGGGGATGCCATTGCTATCAAGTGCGCCGAGTCGGTTGCCAGTTCGGTATTTGTCTGCACTTGCTAACTACTACACCTCTCTGTTTCAGCCCGTTTCCCTTACAAGTCAGCACTCTTTGGAGGAGATGGTTTCCTGTTTTGTTTCAGCGTTGGGAGATGGTCTGCCCAAGTGGGATGAGATGTCGCTTGAGCCTATGGCCAGGGACACGGTTTTTTTTCGTCAGTTTTGTTGCTCATTAGATGCATACAGGTATCCTTATGCAGTCACTGAATGTTTTACCAACTGGTATTTAGAGGTGAATGGGCAAAGTTATGAGGCCTATGAGCAATCATTGCCAGCGAAGCTAAGGAATACGCTACGGCGAAAACAGAGAAAACTGGCGCGTGAATTTAAAAGCACGCTACACATTGTTCACGATGATAGTGACCTGGATCGCTTCATCCATGATTATGAAGTGGTATATCAAAAAAGCTGGAAATCGGAGGAGAGCCATCCTGCATTTATTCGTGCGATTATTCAGCGTTTTGCCAAGCAAGGGTGGTTAAAACTTGGGCTGATGTATATCGATGACAAGCCAGTGGCAGCCCAGCTTTGGTTTGTAAAGGAGGGTATTGCATCAATATATAAGCTTTCCTACGACAAGGCGTATGCTAAATATTCAGTGGGTACGATATTGACAGCAGCACTTATGAGACAAGTGATTGATATTGATCGTGTGAAATTGATCGATTTTCTCACCGGTGATGATGCGTATAAAAGGGACTGGATGTCGCATAGGCGAAAACGGTATCGCATTAGGATTTATAATAGAGACACCTGGCGGGGAAGAGTGTTGGCATTTTGGAATTTAAAGGTTAAAAATGTGCTTAGAAAGGCGTGATACGGTTTCTCTGCGCGATAAATCAATAATCCTATGGTGTTTAAATGGCTGTTTTGGATGAAGTAAAGCAAATTTTGGCTGAGGTTCTTCAGCTTGGAGATAAGGTTAACGATTTTTCTGTGTCCACCTCTTTGCTAGGAGGTATTCCAGAGTTTAATTCAATGTCTGTGGTCTCTTTTATAACCCGCTTGGAAGAGTACTACGGTTTTGTTATTGAGGACGATGAAATCAGTGCTGAGGTATTTGAAACGATAGGCAGCTTGGTCTCATTTGTTGAAAGCAAGATTTGAGTCGCTTCGACATAATCCCGATGTTTATAGATTCGCCTCAAGGGCGAATTTTTGTTATTCATCGAGCACCCCACTCTTTTAAAGCACATTCTGGCGTGGTTTTGATACCACCATTTGCCGAGGAGATGAATCAATCCCGACGGATGTTAACGTTACTGGCAGAAGCGTTGGCAGCATCTGGCTACCATGTGATATTACCGGATTTTTATGGCACAGGAGAGAGTGAGGGTGAGTTTGCCGAAGCCAGTTGGAGCGGTTGGCTGGAGCAGCTCGAGTGCTGTATTACAAGTATGCAAAACGATTATGGGGTTAATCGTTACGTTTTATTGGGCATGCGGACAGGTGCATTATTGGTGGCTGATTATCTACAAAAGTCACGATCCAAACCAGAGAAGTTGGTACTTTGGCAACCTGTAGTTGATGGGGCACTCTATCTAAAGCAGTTCCTGCGTTTGCGCCTGGCGGCTGATATGCTGGCAGATAGTCAGGGAGAAAATTCTCACGCTTTAATGCAGTTGTTGGCTGCTGGCGAAGTAGTTGAAGTGGCGGGTTATGCTTTAACTTCGGCAGTAACGGATGGTTTATCATCCTCCTCACTGAAAAATATTGACCCCAAGAGCCTGCCCGCGACTTACTGGATTGATCTGGTGGCAAGTGAAGGGCAGTTGCCTCCTTTGCCTCATCGTAATTTGGCTGAAATCTGGCATGAAGCCAATGTCACGATACAATATCAGACCACCATCGGTGCGCCATTTTGGAATAGCGTAGACATTGTAGAAAATCATGATTTAGTCGCTAAAACCGTTGCTTTTTTTAAAGGAGATGAGTCACATGGAGCACCGTGAACGTACCATTGTTTTTAAGTGTGGTGATAAGCGCCTGGTGGGCATTGTGCATGGTGCAGGCTGTGCTACGACGGGTGTGCTTATCGTTGTTGGCGGCCCGCAATATAGAGTCGGCAGTCATCGCCAATTCTTGCTGCTAGCGCGTTATCTGGCGGCGAGTAAAGTTCCTGTTTTGCGTTTTGATTATCGAGGTATGGGCGATTCTGAGGGTGAAATTCGCACCTTTGAAGAGGTGGGGGATGATATTCATGCGGCTATTGATGCCTTTTTCGTAGCATCCCCAGGATTGCAATCTGTTGTGCTATGGGGTTTGTGTGATGCTGCCTCAGCAGCCTTGTTTTACGGATATACGGATTCTCGTGTCCATGGGATGATGCTATTAAACCCTTGGGTATGGACTGAATCTGGCGAAGCTAAAGCCTATCTTAAACACTACTATCTTCAGCGTTTATTTGAGAAGGTTTTTTGGAAGAAAGTGCTGAGCGGGCAGTTTGAACTTATCAACTCTCTGGTTTCTCTATGGGGTTCTGTGAAAGCCTTTTGTGGTAATAGGCGGGTAGAAAAAGAAGTGCGTCCCAATAAACGCGCTGCAACGATGGCATTGCCGAAAAGGATGTATCAGGGGCTGGAATCTTTTCAGGGACGAGTGGGCATTGTTATTAGTGGGAATGATCTGACAGCTGCTGAGTTTGAAGACATGGTTAAAGCCTCTAAGGCCTGGAAAAAACTATTAAAGAGCAAAGCGGTTGAGATCAAATATATACCACAGGCGGATCATACCTTTTCGCGCCAGGTTTGGCGTGATCAGGTGGCAGAGTATTCACTGCAATGGGTATTGCAGTGCTGACTATTTAACCTAATAGCTCTCCGAGTTGTAGGGAGGGGGAGGCATGCTCTTTTCATCCGTTAAACAAGTATTTCGACTACGGCTGGGTGACTAAGAAAGCGCTCAGGGCTGGCAGTGCAACCATAAGCTCCAGACTGAAAAATTGCGACCAGGTCATTTGGCGCTGCTTTGGCAAGCGCCATCTTGCTCGCTAGCAAATCCAGTGGTGTGCAGAGCGCGCCAACGATATTTACTATCTCGGTGTCAGCGCTACGTGCTTTATTGGCGATTATAACAGGGTAGTTTCTACGAATAATCTGGCCAAAGTTGCCTGATGCGGCCAAGTGGTGGTGAAGCCCACCATTTGTGATCAGAAATTTTTCACCGCGTGATGCTTTAATATCAATTATTTTGCAGATGTACACCCCCGCTTCTCCCACGAGGTAACGTCCGAGTTCTGTAACGATCTCTGCTTCGGGTAGTTTGGTCTTGAGTCTAGGTAAAAGCTGATTCAGATTATCTCCAATTGGTGATAGATCAAGCCGTTTTTCACCGGGAAAATAGGGGATGCCAAGGCCGCCACCAATGTTGAGTGATTTGATTGGATTTGAAGTTTGTTCACTCAACCGGATAGCCAGGTCAAAGGTCTTTTTGTGCGCTTCCATGATGGCTTCCGGCTTAAGGTTTTGTGACCCCCAGAAGATATGAAAGCCAAAGAACGCTAGTACTAGTGTATCGAGTTCTTTTAACATGGCAGGCACACGCTCGGCATCTACACCAAATTGTTTTGCACCACCGCCCATCTTCATGCCAGAGGATTTGAGGTCGTAGTCGGGGTTTACACGTACTGCAACATGAGGTGTGATGCCTAAATGCTCCCCAGCCTGGTGTACGCGTCGCATTTCGCCTTCGGATTCCAGGTTGATAGTGATGCCAGCAGCGATGGCTTGTCGTAGTTCGTTATCCGTTTTACCAGGCCCAGCCATGCTGATTCTATTTGCGGGCATGGGGGTGTCTAATGCTGTTTTCATCTCTCCTGCAGAGGCCAGGTCAAACCCATCTACGAGTCCGGCCAGGTGTTGTACGACAGCAGGCATAGGATTGGCTTTGATGGCGTAATGAATATGAATCTCTTTTGGCAGCGAGTTTCGAAGGTGCTGCACACGCTCGGTAATGAGTTTTCTATCGTAGGCATAAAAGGGGGTTTGTCCCACACGCGCTGCAAGCTGTGTGATAGAGATACCGCCAATATGCAGCTCTCCGTTGATGATGGGAAACTGAGTCATGGGGGCGTGTATTGGCTTCTCTTTCACTTGTGGCTCCACATGGGGTTTTATGATGCGTTGAAGATCTCTTGATACTGAGCGCGTAATAGCTTGCGATCAATTTTACCGTTAGGGTTTCTGGGCAGGTTATCTGCTTTTTTAATAGCGTGTGGCAGCATGAAATTAGGCAGCTCTTTTTTACAGTGATTGATAATGGCTTCAGTATCTAAGGTCTCGTCGGTTGTGGCGATGGCCAGAATGCCCTGGCCTAGTGTTGGGTGGGGTATGCCCAGTGCCACAACCTCATTGATCAGCCGGCTTGAGTAGATTGCTTCTTCCACTTCGGTGGGGCTGACGCGGTAGCCGGAGGTTTTGATCATGTCATCCTTGCGGCTAATAAAATAGAGAAATCCTTCGCTGTCTATTTTTACAGTATCACCCGACCAAACGGCAATTTCAGGGATGGTCAGTGCGCTGTTCTGTTTGGGGAATGGTTTGAATCTTTCGGCTGTTTTTTCTGGATCGTTCCAATAACCCATTGCGACTAAGACTCCTCGATGTACCAGTTCACCGAGTTCTCCTGGCGAGCAGAGGCTGCCATCCTCTCTAACGACTATGACTTCAGCATTGGGAATGGCCTTGCCTATAGAATTGGGGTGGTTATCTATCTCTTCCGGTGGCAGATAGGTTGAACGAAATGCCTCAGTAAGGCCGTACATTAGATAAAATTGGCTGTTTGGTAATGCCGAGCGTAAATTATTGAGTGTTGGTTGGGGCATGGCTCCACCAGAATTAGTGACATAGCGGAGTGATTTCACCGCTTCTGGTGGCCATTTGAGCTGTGCGAGCTGATTCCAAAGAGGGGGAACAGCCGCTAAGCCGGTGATGTGATGGCGGGCAACAGTACGAATGACATCCTGTGGTAACAGGTAATCCATTAAAACAACTGAAGCACCCGCTAAGAAAGCCGTTGTAAGCTGACTAAGTCCATAGTCAAAGCTCAATGGGAGAATGGCTAGCAGCTTATCTTCGGACTGATTTTGAAGATATTGAACAACGCTTTTTGCGCCAGCCACCATGTTGCGGTGAGAGAGTACGACTCCTTTGGGTCGGCCTGTACTTCCCGATGTATATAAAATCGTTGCGATGTCACAGTCGATGCGTGGATGAAATGTATGGTGAGATGAGCCTTCCATCAATTGATCCCAATTGAAGAGGTTTATGGCATGCTGTACCTTAATCGACCCTTTTTTATTATCGATCAGAATGATGGAGTGGAGGTCATGGCAGTTAGAGAGGATGTTGCTGAGCTGCTTTAATCGCTCTGATGATGTAACAAGGATACGAACATTGCAGTCTTGCAGGATATAGCTGACCTGATTGGGTTTTAGTAGCGGGTTGATGGGAACAAATACGCCACCTGATTGAGTCGCTCCAAAAATACTAAAAACAGTTTTTGGTAGCTTTGGCAGATAGATGGCAATGCGTTCTGATGGGTTGAGCCCCAGTGATGCAAACCCAGCGGCAGCAGCACTGACATGGGAAGAGAGTTCAGCATAGGTAAATGTTTGCTCTTTATAGATCAGAGCCGCTGAATTAAGAGCGCTGTCAGTCTGTTGTTCTATTAATTGGTGAATCAATTCAGCCATTATTTTTAACCCCTAAGTCATCGTTACATTCTCCATTCAATTTACAGTGTAATCAATCCTATATTGTGCTGTTTATGCATGGCTTTTCTTGGCTAGCGGTAGTGGAGATAGGGGGTTTGAATTAGAATAGATGGGCTGGCTAAGCTTTTAAGTATGCTAGTCTTTACAAATAATAATATTTTCACATGACGGTTTTTAGGCAAATTGAAAGGTAATAATAATGGAATTAACAATGATCGGTGCAGGTTATGTTGGGTTAGTATCAGGCGCATGCTTTGCAGAATTTGGTGCGCATGTAACCTGTCTGGATATTGATGAGTCAAAGATTGATGCCCTGAATAATGGCAAAATACCAATCTATGAGCCTGGTTTGGATGATTTGGTAAAGAAGGGTGTTGAGGCAGGGCGATTGAGTTTTACCACTGATTTTGCTAGTTCTGTTGGTAGAGCTGACCTGATATTTATTGGCGTAGGCACACCCACCAGACGAGGGGATGGCCATGCCGATTTAAAATATGTCTATGCGGCCGCTAAGGAGATTGCAAAGCACCTACAGGGCTACACCGTGATTGTGGATAAATCTACCGTTCCCGTTGGCACGGCTCGACAAGTTCATCGTGTTATTAAAGAAGAAAATCCGGATGCTGATTTTGATGTTGCTTCAAACCCAGAATTTCTACGCGAAGGTGCAGCGATTGGTGATTTTATGCGCCCAGACCGTGTTGTTATTGGTGTAGAGAGTGAAAGGGCAGAGGCACTGTTGCGAGAGTTGTATCGTCCAATCAACCTGATCGAAGCCCCGATTCATGTGACCAATCTAGAAAGTGCTGAGCTGGTTAAGTATGCATCCAATGCATTTTTGGCAACAAAAATCTCATTTATTAATGAGATATCAGATCTTTGTGAAAAGGTCGGCGCTGATGTACATGCTGTAGCTAAAGGCATGGGGCTGGATGGAAGAATAGGCCGGAAGTTTTTGCATGCTGGGCCAGGTTATGGGGGGTCTTGCTTTCCAAAAGATACCCTGGCTTTAGTGCGAATAGCGCAAGAGCATGGTACCTCCAGCCGGATTGTAGAATCTGTTATTGAGGTCAATGCAGCACAAAAAGCGAGAATGGTCGGTAAGATCCGTCAGGCACTTGGTGGCAGTGAATCAGGTAAAACGCTGGCCATACTTGGGTTGACGTTTAAACCTGAAACAGATGACATGCGTGACTCACCGGCGCTCTCGATACTGCCTGCACTGTTTGAAAAGGGCGCAACGATTAATGCGCATGATCCTGAAGGAGCAAAAGAGGCCGCTGAACTGCTCCCTGAAGGAATCAACTACTGTGATAGTCCAGCTGAAGCAATGAAAGATGCAGATGCTGTTATTCTTATGACGGAGTGGAATGTCTATCGGGGATTGGATTTAAATGAGGTTAAATCTTTGATGAAGGGCGATGTATTTGTTGATTTAAGGAATGTGTATGAACCGGATCAGATGAAAAAAGCAGGCTTCCAATATCATTGTGTTGGCCGTACTTAAATAGTGGCAGTGTCTGGGATGCAGCATGAAGCCTGCATCCCATGATTTAGCCTATCGTTCGCGCCGCGAAAACATCAGATTGGTGATCTGTTCAGATACCATGCCAATCAGAAATACCAGTAGAGAGGTGCTGAGTAGTAGGGCGCTCATGTTGGTAAAGCGTCCTTCAGTGATGTAGTTGTAGGCATAAAGCCCAATCCCAGAAAGAAATGTAAAGATGCTAATGGGCAGGAACAGCTTTAGTGGCGAATAGAGTGAGCCAACTTTAAAAATAATCAGTAAAAAACGCAGGCCATCTTTTATAGGGCGAATATGGCTCTTTCTGCCTTGGCGTGGTTCAGCGGTGATTGACTCATATCCCACCGTATAACCTGAGCGAAAAAAAGACATGGTAATGGTGGTTGGGTAAGAGAAGCCATTGGGTAGCAGATGCAGGAATGATCTGAATTTCTCGGCGTTGACAACGCGAAAGCCGGAGGTGAGATCAGGTATGTGGTGGCCTGACATCCAGCTGGCGAGTCGATTGTAGAGCTTGTTGGCAACGGAGCGCCCAATATTGGCTTGGGATGATTGGGTTCGTGCGCCGATGACCATATCCAGGTCATCTTTATAAAATCGCTGGAGGAGTCGTTCAACATCTTTTGGTTGATGTTGACCGTCTGCATCCATAAAGATAAAAACACCACCTGTTGCAGCACGAGCCCCTGACTTTATGGCACCACCATTCCCTAGATTATAAGGCAGGTTTAGTACGGCAATGCCAGGAACCTCATCACTCAATTGAGCCGTATCGTCTGTAGAGCCATCGTTGACGACAATAATCTCCGCCTCAGGATGCAGATTGCGCAGCTCGGGCAAGAGGCCGCGAAGTGCATTGGCTTCATTTTTGGCGGGAATAATAATGCTTATTTTTTGATCTATATTTTTTATCATAATCTCTGCCCCTAACCTCATTGGTTGGGGCTGTTGTGTGGCGTTTTATATTTTCAATTAGAATGATATTGGTTTTTTGGCGGTGCTGTAATGTGGCCGTTGCGCTCTATATTTAAACACCGTTTTAGACGCACTCAATACTTTAAGATAGTCACTTTATTAAGGATATGTGAATAATTTTGCCGTATAAGATTGAATATAGCTAATACTTAATTAAGTTGGGTGAGGGCATTGGATGGGTTGTTTTTATTGAAATGGATATACCTCTATCTTGGCGTTCTCTTTTAAATACTGTACATGAGCAGGCACTCTCTTTTCTAGCAGCCTGTTGGAGAGATATTTCTCAAAGAAATCTTTTACGTCCTCATATTTTGGCAGACTTCCTTTGGGCTTAATGCCTAATGTTTTTAACAGGTGATAACCAAATTTTGTTTTGATGATGGGGCTGATTTGCCCTGGTGTTAGAGAAAAAGCCAGCTTTTCGAATTCAGGGGGCATATAGCCTGGTTTGATGTGGCCTAAATCGCCGCCAGCGGATGCGTTCGCATCTTGAGAATACTTTTTAGCGGCCTCGATAAAAGACATGCCAGCAAGAATGTGTTGTTGAACCTGTTGAATCTTTTTATGCGCTTGTTTTTGTTCTTCCGCAGAGCTGCTCTTATCGGCTTTAATTAGAATATGACGCACATGAACGGCATCTGTTTCACTGGCATACCCCTGCTTTGTCTCTTCATAATATGCGCTAAGTTCGGCCTCAGTTACCTTTGGTGTGATCAGATCTTTGGCTGCCATGTACTCAGTGATATAAAAATGGCGCTGGACATATGTTTTAAGGGCGTCATCATCAACCTGTTGCTGGTTGGCAATGCGCGTGGCTTTGCGTTTAGCAATTTCTGCTGCAATTTTGTTTTTAGCATCGGGGATATTGAGTTGTTGACCTGCTTGATAGAATAGCTCGGCTGCAATCTGTTCATTTAAGGCCTGTTCTTGTAGCGCTTTTTTGATGACAGGTGAACCCTTAGATGTGGCTGGAGGCGTTAAACGGTTATCTTTGTGTGTGCTTTTTTGTATTCTTGCTTCAATTTGATATTGAAAAATAGGTCGCCCATTTACCTTTGCAACGATAATACGGGGTGATTGCTCGCGTGCACCTCCCCCATTGCTGTTAGCTGTTGATGCCTGAAGAGGCAGCATTAATAGCGGGGCTAAAAATAGCAGTGTAACCGTGCTGATTCTAAATGGTAGGGTCATATAGTCGTCGCTAATAACTGAATTTTTTTACAGATTGTTTCGAGTGCTAGCTGAGTGAAGACGGGCTTGAAAATGTCGGTTGTTATTGCGGCATCGGCTTCGAAAACTTCTACGACTTCTCTCTGTTTTGCAGCCGACGGCTTGAGCCATTTTTTTAGCGCGGGCTAACAAATGCGCTTTTCGGGTTGATGCTATCCATGCAGGATTCAGTGTTGTAGCGGCTGCGGCATTGACTAGGCCATAACCATAGATGTCATCCCTGTCAGGTTCACCAAGATCAAAGGTGTTGTTTTGTAGTTGGAGCCTTAGATCTAGATTATTAATGGCGCGGTCACCGTTTAGATCCCTAAGTCCAGCGGAGAGAATAAGTGCAGCAACTCCTGCGACATGGGGCGAGGCTTGTGATGTGCCTGTTAAGACATTATAGCCACTGTAAGCGATGCTTGAGTAGATATTGCTGCCAGGGGCAACCAGATCTACATCAGGGCTGGTTGCGGACATTAAGTGAAGTGTGTCATCAGAATTGGTTGCGCCAACGGCTATCACCGTGCTGTACCGTGCGGGATAGAGCACTTCACCAAGACCGTAAAGCCCTGTGTTGCCCGCAGCAGCAACCAGCAGGATGCCCGCTTCGTAGGCTTTGGCGCAGGCTTCAGCCAGTGCGGGGGAGTCTCTTCGTAGACCCAGGCTCATGTTGATAATATCGATGTCGTTTGCAATGGCCCACTCAATGCCAGCAATTACATCGCTGAGGTATCCGACGCCGCTGTTATCCAGCGTTTTTATGGCATAGAGGGAGGCTTGAGGGGCGACCCCAACAACACCATTGCCATTCAGCTCTGCGGCAATGATTCCCGCTACATGAGTGCCGTGGCTGTTCCAGCTATCATCAAAAGGCCCCGCAGGGAGGCTAGGGTCAATAATATTGATCCCACCACGGTAGTTATTATCGAGATCTGGGTGGGTGTAATCGATGCCTGTATCCAATACGGCAATCTTGATATTTGCACCTTGCACTTGTGCAGCATGCACTGATTCGCTGCCAATACGTGAGACACCCCAGGTGGCCAGATACTCACCGTTGCCAAATTCAGACTCAATTACTGATACGGTAGAATCTTCCTCTATATAGGCAACGGAAGGGTCGTTTTGCAGCTCAGCAATGGCTTGATCGGTCAGTTTTGCTGAGAGTGCTTTAATGCGTTTAAATTGGTGTCTGAGCCTGCCTTTATGGCGGCGTATAAATGTTTGCTCGCTTGCTCCAGATGCTTGATGAAAACCAACAATAACCCGTCGTTCTCCCGCCATGGCTGCGGATGAGAGCATGCATCCAATCATTAAAATAGACATAAAAAGTAGGGAAATTAGCGGGTTCTTTTGCATTTTCAATCACCTTTTTTGCTTGCTGGAAACGAACAAGGGAGCCAATAGACTCCCTTGTTAAATAGAAGCAGTAACCGACAGGCGGAAGGAGCCCTATCGGTTACCAGGTTGGGTTTTTAGTAAACCCGTGGGTTTATGATTGAGGTATCAAATACGTTGGTTACCTCAACTTCAGTAGGACACGTTGTAAACATGGCGGCGATCATGCCATTTTTCCAACGGAACACCCGGAATGCTTCAACTCCATCGCCTGTGATACCGGTGCCTGTGTTTTTACCAGGAAGGAACTGGCTTAAACCAGTACCGGTTAGGATGACAAGGTTGAAACGGCTGTAGCAAATAGCACTTCTAATGCTTAATGCTGGCGTGACACTGATGACAAGTGGGTTGCTGAGTGCGGTATCTTTCTTGATCTGCACACGGTAGTTGTCAGCAGGCAGTGTTGCAGGAATGGTTACCTGGACAGAGCTTACTGATTCAGCATTAGGCGTTAGTACAGTGGTGTTGCCTGCACTATCAGTCAGTTGAACCGTCGGCCTAAAGGTAAGCTCATTTAACAGGCCGCCCTGATTGATAAAGCCACTCCCCGCCAGTGTCAGCTCAAATGTTGTACCTTGCTCCCAGGTGGAGAGGTTGGTGCCGTCCAATTGAGGGGTGGTCGCTGTAGCAGGAGAGAATCCTGCGGCTAGAGAGGCCACTTGCCTATCATTACCGTGGCAGCCCCAACAGTTATCAGTGTTACCAATATGGCCGTTGAAGGCGGTCTCTGCACCAGGGACAATACCATCGCCATCCGCATCGTATTCGATGTTGTGGAGTGACTCTATGTCATGACAGCGCTGACAACCACGGATGCCCTCTTCCAGTGGCTGGTCGATATTGTGACACCATTTGCAGGGTGAACCCTTAGATGATCCGGTAATGGTGGGTACGCCGGTTCCGTGGTGATTCTGCTTGTTGGTGAACACCGTGATGGAGCCAAATCCACTGGGTACATCTGGCGTACCGATGGTTGATCCATCTCTGGTATTGTGGCAGTAGTTACAGTTGCCAGGGTGCGTGCCTGCTGAGCTGGTTAAGCTGGAATCACCATTTGGCTTGTTACTTCTCCATGGGGTGATGATGCTTGGCTGATAGCTGGGTGGAGGCATGCCTGCATCAAGGCTGCGGATTAGACTGCCATGACAGGTGCCGCATTTTGCTTCTTTTGCCAGAGGCGTATCGTGGTGAACGGTACGCTCTCCACCATCAACGATGTGACAGAACAGGCAATCTCTAAAGCTCTGCACCAGTTCTAATGTGTTTGTTGTGCTGTTTTGTCCCAGTTCATGGCAGTTGAGACAGGTGTAGGTTGTGTCTTCAATGCCGTCGCCATTAGCATCCATAAAAGGGGGTTGCTCTGGGCCGCCAGCAATGGCGGTATTGACATGCTGGTGATGTCTGTCAGGAAGATAGGTGGTTTTAACGGGAACCCCTACTGGTGGAGAGCCAAAACCTAACGCAGCAGGCTTGTGGCATCGCCAGCAAACCTCTTTATACAGAAGGTTAAATTGAGTATCAGGGATACCCAGGTTTTGATTAACAGGTGGAGGAGGAATATCACCCCATGCTGTTATTGATGTGCTAACCAACAGTAAAAAACTGATGATGGATATGTGTAATTTACGCATTAAACTTAACCCTCCCATGGATTAGGATTTTTGTATTATTAATTACCTTATTAACTATCATCATGATCTATTTATAATTAGTCCTTTTTCGGTGTTTCCATTTGCGATGCTTTAGCTATTATTCGCTATGTTACAATTTTCATCCTAGCAATATCCATAAATTAAATACAGTAATTAAAATGGGTAAAAGGGCTAATAATGGGAAGGATATTCATGAAAAATAGCGTGGGGTATTGAGTGCTTTGGTGGGTGATTTTTACGGATGGTGTTTTTTAGAAAAGAGAAGTGAGGTAAGTGGATGATCAGATTGTTTATGTTAATGCTGCTAATGCAGATTTTTGCTGGGTGCTCAAAAGATATTGCTCATGAAGATGCAGAGTATCTGGAGCGGGCGTTAGAAAATCTTAGGTTAGAAAGTAGTGCAGAAGAGACGGTTGCATTCTTTAAGAAATTTGATCACAAGCTACAGATATATAGCCATTGTGAAATGGCGGTGGTGGAGGAGATAACACCTTGTGCTAGTGGTTATCACGCAACGGGCATCATTAAACTCCCTAGCAGTGATGCTGAACATGGCCTTGGTTTAGCGCGGATTTACCTTCGGCTGGATAGCGAAGGTGTTCTTAAAGACCATTTTCACGACCTCTATTATGAAAAGTTGGATAACCGTTTATAGCGCCCCTATAGCGGGTGGACAATGACGGGGGTGTTCAGCGGTTTGCCATCCATCTCTAACTGGTGATTGATGATCGCTATTCGACCATCAGCGAACCAGCCTATAACCTGAGGATAGATAATATGCTCTTGTTTCAATACGCGAGCGGCTAACCTCTCTTCGGTATCGTTTGCCTCTACAGCTACTTGAGCCTGTAGTACAACGGAGCCACCATCCAACTCTTCTGTTACAAAATGTACGCTAGCACCATGCACAGTGTCACCCGCCTCCAGCGCGCGCTGGTGGGTGTGAAGCCCTTTGTGTTTGGGTAACAGAGAGGGGTGAATATTAAGCAATCGCCCCTGATAGTGCTGAACAAAAAGCGGGGAGAGTATGCGCATGAAACCAGCTAAAATAATGAGGTCAGGCTGAAAACCGTCGATGAGTTCAATGAGTGCTTGATCGTAGGTTTCACGGTTGGGGTAAGGCTTATGGTGTAGCACACGCGTTTCGATGCCACTTTTCGCAGCGCGCTCTAGGCCATACGCATCATCTCGGTTGCTGATGACGGCTGCAATCTTGGCGGGTAGCCCATCGGCTGTAGCATCAATAATGGCTTGCAGATTACTGCCGCTGCCAGAGAGTAAAACAACCAGAGACAACGCCTCTTTGCTCATCAGGAGATGACCTCAACATGAGCGGCCTTGTTGGAGGCTTCAATGTGACCCAGTCGCCAGGTTGTGTCACCGTGACTATTGAGCAGCTCAATGGTTTGATCAGCATCTGCTTCAGCAACACAGATGACCATGCCGACACCGCAGTTGAAGGTGCGTAGCATCTCAGCTTCTGCCACATTGCCGCTCTTCTGTAGCCAATCAAACAGCGCGGGGCGTTGCCAGGATTTAGCATTAACAACCGCCTTGGTTCCTTCAGGCAACACGCGAGGCAGGTTCTCGGGTAGGCCGCCACCGGTGATGTGAGCCATGGCATGTACGTCAATTTTTTCAATTAATGCCAGCAGTGATTTAACGTAGATGCGGGTAGGGGTCAGCAGTGCCTCTCCCAGTGGTTGCCCATCAATTATTTGATTTAGATCAGCATTGCTCACTTGCAGAATCTTGCGAATGAGTGAGTAGCCATTAGAGTGGGGGCCGGTAGAGGCCAGACCGATCAGTACATCGCCGGATTGGACATGGCTTGGCTCGATGACTTTGCTCTTCTCCACGATACCCACGCAGAAACCGGCCAGATCATAATCGCCATCGCTGTACATGCCTGGCATCTCAGCGGTCTCTCCGCCGGTCAGGGCAGCGCCCGCTTGCTTGCAGCCCTCTGCAATACCTTTAATAACATCGGTTGCAATGTCTAATTCAAGATGAGCCGTGGCATAGTAATCAAGAAAATAGAGCGGCTCTGCGCCGGTTACAATGATGTCGTTGACACACATAGCGACTAAGTCGATGCCAATGGTATCGTGCTTGTTGAGTTCCAGTGCTAGCTTGAGTTTTGTGCCGACACCGTCGGTTCCAGAGACCAGTATCGGCTGCTTGTAACGATCCACGGGCAGCTCAAAGAGTGCGCCAAAGCCACCGAGGCCGCTTAATACACCGGGACGAAAGGTGTTTTTTACGATGGGTTTGATGCGCTCGATCAGGGCATTACCTGTGTCGATGTCGACACCAGCATCACGATAGCTAAGGGCAGGGGATGAATCGGTATCTTTGGTTGCGGCCACAGTCTGCTCCGGTGGGGTATTTGGATATTGGGGAGGCTGATTCTATCAATGATGGCGAAGGTGGGGAATCGGTTGATTCATCTTTTGTAGAGGAACAATCAAATATCCTGCAAAAGAGAGAACAAAAGGTGTATTTAGACAGCAACGGGTGAGCGGGTTAGAATCGCGCCCATATGAATACCTTATCTATTAAAGTCTCCGCCATGTACCAAAAATACACTTTTGTTTGGCAGCGTATCCTGTTGGATGCTCTTTTTTTGTTGATGCTGACCGTGGCGTTGCCTGCGTTTGCCGCGCAGGTTTCAGGTCTGTATGACGCAGAAGTGCTGACTGAAGGGCAGGAGATAGTGCAGCGTAATAGTGCTATTGCTGAGGCCTTTCGTCAGGTTTTGGTCAAGGTGACAGGGAATCAAGGGATTATTCATCACCCTCGACTGGCGGGTGAGATTTCTAGTGCTTCGCGCTATGTGCAGCAGTACCGTTATCGGATGGTGACGCTGGAGGAGCCGGTGGCTCCTGTGGTGGAGCCATCGGTAGAGTCAGAGGGTGCAGCGGTTGTCCCAGCGTATTTTAAACAAGCGCGTATGCTGCGCGTTACTTTTGATGAGCAAGCAGTTAACCGCATGCTGCGTCAGTATGGTATCGCTGTTTGGGGTGGCATGCGTCCTGCAACGCTTGTCTGGCTGGCAATAGAGCAGGATGGTCGGCGCAGTCTGGCTACGCTGGATGCTGATGAGCAGAGCTATTCTGGCATATTTAATGTGATGGAAACACGTGGCATCCCCATTCTCTTGCCATTGATGGATTTGGAAGATCAGACTAATCTTCAAGTAAGTGATATTTGGGGCGGTTTTGCCGATGCTATTTGGCGAGCCTCTGAGCGTTATGGAGCCGATGCTGTGATGACGGCGCGTCTCGTTCAATTTAATTCAGAATTATGGCGGGCAGGCTGGACACTCCTATTAGAAGGTAAAGAGTTTTTATGGGATAGCGAAGGTGATAGCTTGGCCATGGCTGTGGAGGTGGGTGTTCATGCGGGCATGGATCTGCTGGCATCTATTTATGCCCCGACAGCGGTAGATAATAATATAGGTGTTCTCTACTTGCGTATTGCAGGCGTTCATGATCTGTACAGCTACGCTAAGCTGCAAAGATATCTGGCAGGGCAAGATGTGGTTGAGCAGTTGTCATTGACATTTGTAGAGCCGGAAGCTGTCACCTATGCACTGCACGTTCGTGGAGGGCAACGTGCCTTGGAGCAGGGAATATCACTGTCTAGCATTTTGTTTCCAGACAGGTCAGAAGTGATTCAGTCTCAAGCTTCAGCGGCAGTATCGTCAGAGGTGATGGTGGACAGTGAAGCAAGTGTGCTGCGTTACCGTTTACAGCCATGAGCGATAAAGATGCAAGCCAAAGATATTCCTAATCTAATCAGTATATTGCGAATATTTATCACAATTCCCGTCATCTGGGGGTTGTTGCAAGAGTGGTACGGGGTGACATTGGTGCTGTTTGCTATTGCAGGCTTTTCGGATGGGTTGGATGGGTTTCTTGCTAAACACTATGGTTGGCAAAGTCGTTTGGGTGGGTATTTAGATCCATTGGCGGATAAGGTTTTGCTGGTCTCTTGCTTTTTTGTCCTGGGTTGGTTGGGGCATATTCCTTATTGGCTTGTTGCGGTTGTTATATTTCGAGATTTGCTGATTGTAGCCGGCGCTACTGCCTACCATTTCCAGGTGTCCAGACTGGATGCTCAGCCTAGTTTAATCAGTAAGCTTAATACTTTTATGCAGATTATGCTGGTATTGCTTGTGGTGCTGGATAAAGGGGTAGCCCCGCTGCCATCTGATTTTCTGGAAACGGCTATCTGGGTTACATTTGCCACCACGGTGATGAGTGGGGTGGGCTATGTATGGGTTTGGAGCCGTCGTGCTGCAATACACTCGGATTTAAGTTGACTGCGTATAAAAGGGATGGTCAATCGACGTTGAGCTGCAAGTGAAGCTTTATCCAATTGATCTAAAATATCAAGCAGGCTACCCATATCTCGGGGGCAATGTTTGAGCAGGTAGTGTGCGGCCTCCTCTGACATCTTTAAACCGCGTTCAATGGCAGCTTTTAGCAGCGCTTCAACTGTTTCGTTTTCGCTTAATGGATGCAGCCTGTAATGCAGCCCCCAGCTGAGGCGGGAAATCAGGTCAGGTAAAGTAAGCTCTAAAGCGGTTGGACTGCAATTGGCTGCCACCAATAAACGTGCATTGCCAGCCCGTAGGCTATTGAATAGATTAAAGAGTGCCTGCTCCCATTCGGTTAGCCCCGCAATCTGCTCTATATCATCCAGACAGACCAGGTCAAACTGATCCAAACCCTCAAGCATGGCGGCTGAAAATGAGTGGATTTGCAATAAAGGGATATAAGCGACTTGAAGATCAAGTTTATCTGCTTGATGGCAAGCGGCCTGTAACAGGTGCGATTTACCTGTGCCAGTCGCACCCCACAGATAAATAAAGGGATTTTCGTGTTTTAAAAGAGAAGCTTGGATGCTGCTCAGTGCCTGAAGATTGGCACCTGGGACAAAATGCTCGAAGTTGATGCCAGGTTTGAGGGTGATGCCTAACGGAAGTTGTTGCATGCTCAAAATATGGGTGAAATAGGACAAAAATGATGGGGTAGGATATTACACCAAAAAGCAGTGGAAGGCCTTGATTGAACGTTTATTTAGGGAGGGCTGGTAAGCTGTTGAAAGAGAGAGAGGGTAGGGTAAAAAGGAGCGGGGTGTTAAAATGTAGCGGAAATGCAAAAGAGGGTGTTTTGTATTTCCGCTACATGGAATGGATTGCTGATGAGCTGTTTATGCTTGGCGGCGGCGAAAGGCTAGAAAACCTAATCCGCTCAGCATGAACCATGCCGCAGCAGGTAGGGGTATGGCGTTGACGCTTACAGAACCTGGAGTGGGGTTGAATGAGATGGGGTCGCTGGTGTTATTGGCATTGGTCCACTGGAAAAAGTAGTTATTAGGATCCGATAGCTCTAAGGCGCTCATGCCTGCGCCAACGGCGAGTAACTCAACACTTGCAAATTGATATATTCCAGGGCCATTAACATCACCGGTTATGAAGTCTATGTAGGTAAAGCCGATGGGGCTAACGGTTCCGGTCGTTGCTGGGCTGCCATCGGTAGGCATCCCATTCTCACCGGCAATATTCCATGGAACCATTACGGTTACATTTGTAACATGGACAATAGCGGGATCAAAATCCAATTGGACGGCGCCAGAGTACATCGGAGCATCCCACTCGCCCATTATATCCAATGTGACTGTCTCGCCAATATTGATGGGTCCGCTATCTTGTGGGTTGAGCCAGAAATTCACCGCAGCAGCTTGTGCGCCGAGTGGTGCAAACAATAATAGTAAGGCCAAATATTTAATTTTTTTCATTGTCTTAAACACCTTTCATTTGAATGCATCAATTTTGATAGGGTAATTGTAGAGAGCTGTATATTGCCACAAATAGGGTGTTAATTGTATACGTTATTTTAAATATGGGAATTATATTCATGCTGGTCTGTTGAAAATATGCAGGCCTTTAGCAGTAGGGGTGTTTGCTCTTTGGCATGCAGCCGCGACATGATTCGTGATGTTGATGAGCGTAGGTTATCATCATAAATTTAGTTGATGAAATGGCCTTAAGTGTTATTGGCTTTGGCATATGTGTAAAGTCTTTCTGAATCCTGTAATATTCACCCCCCTCTGAGCCTCTGTTCTGGCCAGCACAGAGTGTGGTTATCGCATGGCTGCGTTATATGCTGCGTGGTGGTCGTTTCCTGTTTAATTTTATCAAAGGTTTGCCTCTGAATGGTGGGTATGCCTTTTTACTTTATGCCATGAATATAGATATTAAAACTGCGCAAATTAGGTCATTTAACCCGACCCCTCGTACTTTAATGGGGCCAGGGCCATCAGATGTTCACCCTCGCGTGTTGGCTGCCATGGCTCAACCTACGATAGGTCATCTTGATGCCTCATTTATTGATTTGATGGATGAGATTAAGGTGTTGCTGCAATATGCCTTTCAGACAGAAAATCCAGTGACATTTCCGCTCTCTGCTCCAGGCTCAGCGGGCATGGAGGCCTGCTTTGCCAATCTGGTCGAGCCAGGGGATAAGGTGGTGGTCTGTCAGAATGGTGTGTTTGGTGGTCGCATGAAGGAGAATGTGGAGCGCTGCGGTGGCATACCCATTATGGTAGAGGATGAGTGGGGCACGGCGGTTGACCTTGAAAAGGTGGAGGCGGCGCTGAGTATACATCCTGATGCAAAGATCCTTGCCTTTGTGCATGCAGAGACCTCTACGGGGGTTGAGTCTGATGCACGGGGCTTGTCTGATCTTGCTTTTCAGTATGATTGCTTGACGCTGGTCGATGTGGTGACTTCGCTGGGCGGGTCGCCTGTTTTGGTGGATGATTGGGGGCTGGATGCCGTCTATTCCGGTTCTCAGAAATGTCTCTCCTGCGCACCGGGTTTGTCCCCCATGACCTTTAGTGAGCGCGCCTTAGAGAAGGTAAAAAACCGCCAAACCAAGGTGCAGAGCTGGTTTATGGATTTAAACCTTATTATGGCCTATTGGGGCAAGGGGAAACGGCGAGCCTATCATCACACTGCCCCTGTTAATGCGCTGTATGGTCTGCATGAGGCGTTGCTTATGCTGAGAGAGGAGGGGTTGGAGAATTCCTGGGATCGACATTTGTGCAACCATCTTATACTAAAAGAGGGGCTGGAGCAGTTGGGGATTGAATTTTTGGTGCGTAAAGACCAGCGGCTTCCCCAATTGAATGCGGTGCGAATACCTGAGACGCTGGATGATGCAGAGGTACGATCTGGGTTGATGAAGCATTATAACCTGGAGATTGGTGCGGGACTGGGGCCACTGAAGGGCAATATCTGGCGCATTGGTTTGATGGGCTATAGCAGTCGGCCTGAGAATATTTTGCTGTGCGTAGGTGCATTTGAATCGTTGATGAAAACCTGTAGTGCCCTTGCAACTGTACATAAAACATTGGAGAACAGATAGATGTCTGTGCTTGATTTACCGTTGATTATTGAGGCCAATGAGTTGGCTCCGTTACTGCCCCAGGATAACCTGTTGGTTGTTGATCTTTGCCAGGAAGCCACTTATGCGCAGTACCATATCCCTGGTGCGGTTCATATTGAATACAGTCAGATCATTACAGCCAATCCGCCGGTGCAGGGTTTAGTACCAGAGGCGGCTGAGTTAGAGCGTCTCTTCTCTGCTGTCGGCATTAGTGAGAATACCCATGTCGTTGCTTATGATGATGAGGGGGGGGGCAAGTCAGCCCGTTTGCTGTGGACACTTGAGATCATGGGGCATCAGCACATGTCGATGTTAAGTGGTGGGCTGTATGCGTGGGCCAATAATGGTCATCAGCTGGATGCAGGCGTAGTGGCCGCGACCCCTGCCGTTTTTGTCGGCCATTATTCAACCCAGCCGATTGCGGATGCAGATTATATTCTGCAACATTTAGATAATGACAATGTTGTGCTCATCGATGCACGCAGTGCGGATGAGTACAGTGGTCGCCAAATGATGTCGAGCCGTGGTGGGCATATCCCTGGGGCAAAGCATTGGGACTGGCAGGATATTATGGATCCACTGAATAATCAGTGTATTAAATCTCGTGAGGTATTGGCGCAAGCGTTGGCTGATCGCGGTATTACACCGGACAAGCAGGTGATTACCTATTGCCAAACAAATCATCGTTCATCACTGACCTATATCACACTTAAATCCTTGGGGTATTTGCAGGTAAAAAGCTATCCGGGTTCCTGGTCTGATTGGGGTAATAAAGAAGATACCCCCGTTGAGACATAGTGATGGAGTCTAACTCTGATGCGGGTCTAATCGACAAGCTATTTGCACTACTGCTTTATCTATTGCCCCATCACCTGTTATCTCAGGTGATGTATGCGATTACCCGCTGTGAATGGGTTCCCCTTAAGAATATGTTGATCCGCCAGGCCATCAAATGGTACGGCATTGATATGACGATTGCCATTGATCCTGTCCCCACGGCCTATGGCAGTTTTAATGCGTTTTTTACGCGCGCGCTTCGCCCTGATGCTCGCCCTTTGGCGACTGAAGCGGATGCTGTATTGAGTCCGGTTGATGGTGCGGTCAGCCAATCTGGCCAGATTGTTAATGGGCGTATCTTTCAGGCCAAAGGTCAAGACTATTCATTGGAAGAGTTGGTGGGGGGTGATCAAGCACTAATGGCGGCGTTTGAGGGTGGCAGCTTTGCTACTATTTATCTTTCGCCCAAAGATTATCATCGCATTCATCTTCCATTGGCAGGACGGCTGACAAAGATGTTGCACATACCTGGGCGTTTATTCAGTGTCAGTCCCTCAACCACCAAAACCGTACCGCGGCTTTTTAGTCGTAATGAACGGGTAGTCAATCTATTTGAAACAGATGCGGGACCGATGGCTGTTATTATGGTAGGTGCTATCTTTGTCGCCAGTATAGATACGGTGTGGGCAGGGACAGTAGCGCCGCTATCACGCAGTGTAAGACGTTGGCGCTATGGAGAGCCGGATGCGGAGCCCATGGATTTTGCCCGTGGCGCAGAGATTGGACGCTTCAATATGGGATCAACAGTGGTGTTGCTGTTTGGAAAGGATGCTGTTGAGTGGAGCACTTTGATGGAACTCAATACCAAGCTTTGCATGGGGCAAGGTATTGGTGTTATTCAGCCGCATTAGCTGGGCAATTACCAGCACCCAGTTGTGCTGGAAGATGTTTGTACCCCCATTTGATCCATGGTCATGGTTGCGCAATCAGTATCTTTAGCCTGTGTTCCGGCTGCTTTCGCAGTGACTTTAAACGTAGTTGTTGTCGCTGCTAGGGTGAGTGCGTAATAGCCCTCTTTTGATTTTTTATTTTTCAAAGCAGAGTTAATGGGTAGCAGTTGAAAATCTGCGGTGTAGGTTTTTTTCATTGTATAGTACTGCTCTTCCGCCATCGCAATTTCAAGCAGCGCGCTTTTTCCATCAACCCGCCGAGTTTTTTGAATCTGTCCCATATATGAAGGGTAGGCAATTGCGGCCAGAATAGAGAGAATTACAACGGTTATCATAAGCTCCAGCAGAGTGAAGCCGCTGTTGTGCAGTGTGTTGTTCGTTTTTGTATAAACCGGCATTTATTTGCGATGGATCTCAATAACATAGGGGGTGGATGGCTGCTTTTGATTGGGTGCTATTTTAAATGTCACCCTCTCTTGGTATTTGATCGCTGAAAGTAGCCCTAGCTTTGTTGATGAGCCAATGACTCTTTAATAAATAGGCAAAATCATTGATCCATATGATCCTTGTCTCTTGATCATAGCCAAAAAATTTACCGGTGGGCAGTTTTTGGGTTAGTTTATTATCTTGCAGTTGGTGCTTCGGGCGCTGCATGGCATTCCCTGCATACAGCTGAGTTGTAGATATAACAACAGTTGCTACAAGGCAAGCCATGCTAATTAACTTGTGATATCGAGTTGGAGTATTCATTGTTGTAAGTGATGAATGTAGTTGGCATTAAAAATTAAACCGCGACCAGGATGAGCGGGCTTTTGAAGAGATCATTCCCTGAATGTCGATTTGATCTAGGTGGTCGTTATTATTTCCATTTTTAGTAGGTTCGTTGTTTTTAGGTAGATAGATGGTGCCTGAGTTTCCGGCACCCGTTTGAATAATGCTAGGTTGCCAATACAGGTCGCCCGATCTCACACCTGATATATTATTGTCTATGCCATTGATGCTAATTATATCCTTTTCATTAAAGAGCCCATCTCTGTTTCTATCAAGTGCGGTAAAGTTAGGTTGGCTGCCACTATTTGAATCTAAAACCATAAGCCAGCTACCACCAGCAATGCCACAAAGGTTTGGGTCAGGTACCGTTGTTGTAAAGGCTATAAGCTCACCAAAGATTATGGGGTCAGCAATGATACGTTCTTTCTCTGCTGCTGTTTTTGAATCAAAGTCAAGATACCAGCCGCGTATTATGGGTGCTGTTGTTGAGTAGTTGACGCTGTTGTCACTTATTATGCGTATGTTACTTGGAATATTGCTATCAGTTAGGATCTGCTGCTTTACTAAGTCATCACGATGGGTGGGTGTGCTACTACCATTGTCCCATATGCCATAAAAACTTTGGGTGTCGGTATTATTAATATCCTTAGCATTGATATATTGTCCTGTTCCAAAAAACACCATGGTGTTAGGCGCAGTTGTTAGTCGCTGTTGGTAGGGGTGGAGAGTGACCGCAGGCCGACTGGTTATGGGTTGTGATGTGTCGCTAATTTCAGCTTTAAATAGTAGACTTTTGCTCCAGTTGTCTTTGTTGGTGCTGGATAGATCAAATGTCCAAAGATTGCCTTGAAGGTCTCCAGCATATACTCTATCGGCTATGCCGTCTCCGTTAAGATCAACAACGGCAGGTGTTGATAGGCCGTTACATTGGCTGTTTTTATCACTGCAATCATTGTTTGCAACAGTTCCTGCACCTGTATTAATAGACTTAATCAGTGATCCATCAGATAGCCTGATAATAAACAGCCGAGCTTTACCATCGCCGGTTGCGCCATTGTCATATCCATTGCCAAAGATGGCGACCCAATCGTCACTGTTTAGTTTTGCCAATGTGGGCTGGCTGAAGGTGTAGCCTAAGTTGTTGTCAGTAAACTCCCAGAGGACATTTTTTGCTGCGTTTGTTTCATTAGAGAAGGTGCTTGGGCTGGTAACATCGAGTGCGAATAGTCCTTTGCCTCCACCTCGGAGGCCACTAACAAGAACTGTTTTCCATGTTTTATTGATAAAAACATTGTTAATGACCGGTGTTTGATCCACATAATAACGGTGGGTATAGGCGGGATCCGCAAGCCAGTGTAGCCCTGCATGGCTAGCATCTGAAAATATTAGTTTGGGAAGATAGACGAACTTTTCAGCACCTGTTTTGGCATCAAAGCCATGTAGCCCTCCGTCATTTGCACCCACATAGATCATTGGGGTGCGTGAAGCATTACTCGCATTGGTTGCCCATGAATAATATGAGTTTTTTGTGCCTGGAGTCCCCGCTATATTGTCAGGATAGATGGCGGGGTTAGGGCTTCCTACATAAACAGGAGCTGAGTGGACAATATCGGCAAGCAGGTTGTTGTTGCGTGAGCGAAAAATGCCACCGTTCGCTTTTTCGTTACTGGAATCGCCCCTTATATATTTAATGATGGACTTGGCATATTTCTTTAGTGTATCGGAGCTGGCATTGGCGGTGAGATTGGTCAGTAAGTCGTTTACTTGGCTTAAATCCATCTCATCATTGGTTATGTCTGGCTTTTTGTAGTCAGCAGGAAATGAGTCAGTAGAAAATGGAATGCCAGAATGCCCATTGTATGTGATGATTACTCTACTGCTGTTAGGGTTAGTGAGCGCTGAAAGCTGCTTGTGTGCCTTCCATGTAGCAGTGTTGCTTACCTTGTTTCCTGTAAGTTTGTAGGCGAAAAGTTGACCAGACCATGTGTCTGGATCAAATCCAGCCTGATAGACATGTCCGCCTGATCGCATATTGGTAGAATTAAAGCTAATAGCCGTTGCTGCTGCGGTATCACTGCGCTCTTCAATATCTGTAATGGCTTCTTTTAATTTTTTTATTAGTGTGTCTGGATTGGTGGCACTTAAAAATTCTCCACGACCATTCCAGGCAGCATGTTGCATATCATCAATGGTCGTTGTTTTATCTCGTATAGGTTTAGGCCATCCAGAGCCTGTGTAGGCTGAATTACAGATTTTAGGCCATCCTTGTTTGGTGGCGGGGATTTCTGGGATGGGTGGATTGCAGATGCCGCCTGTACTGTTGGTGGGGATAGTGCCTGTTAGGCCAAACGAAACAGTGTATGTGACCAGGTGTTGTGCGGGGTTGTTGTCTTTTTTGGTGGAGAATGCATCTGTTTTTGGGTTGTTTAGGTTGCTTAAATCCTTTTCATAATAGTGCATGGCTATATCTGCCAGGGTGTTTGAGTAGTTATCCCCATAAGATTGCCCGTCGTATATGCTGCTGTTATCACCGTCGGCATTTCCAACTGCTGGGAGTGACCTATCGGTCCAGTACCCATCGGAGAGTGCCACTACAAAATTTTGCTGGCACTCTCCACCTTTGGCTTTACTCAAAATGGGTGATCCATTGCTTGGTTCAAAACCAAAAAGATTTTTTCCGGTGTCATTATCTGTTTGGTCAAAGTAATGGCCAACATTGTCTAATGCTTGCAGCAGAGGTGTGCTGCCAACTATCTGAATACGGGAGAGGTTTTTTAATAATGTATTTTTATTTTCTGCAATCGCCATGCTGGTGATTTCAGTACCAAATTGGTTGCTTCTACTCAAGAATTTGTCATTGCCGTCTTTATTTGGATTAATGACGGCAATGCCGATGCGATCTTGAGATTCAGCTATGATCTCAGAGGCCGCAAATTTCATTATGTACTCTTTTTTGCGGTAGTAACTAAACCAGTTTGCAAAGTTTGTTTGCTCAGCGGCACTCATATTTTTAACTAATATTTTCTTGTTGAATAGACACTCATTTTTATCATACTGACCATCGCCATCTTTATCATTCCATGCGTAATAGAATGCGCCTTCTTTATTTTGTCCCATATCTCGCGTTAGATCACATACACCATCATTGGTGTATGAACGCCTCTCTCCTCTTCCTGCAGTGCAGAAGCTTTTGGCGTTTGTCAGGTATGGGTTTTCTAATGCGCTATCGACTTTTGCATCTTGGTATGGTTTGCCATCCTGATTTATCCCGCGCCAGTGAGTATAGGTTTTTAATGGGTTGTACATTAGGGTGTTATAGCCTGGACAGAGGTTTAATTGTGCCTTTTTCTCAAAACTACCATATCTGCGCATGGTGAAATTCAGGAAGCATGGTATACCGCAATCCCCTGTTGTAGATAATAAAACCTCTTTATTCATGGAGGCTGAATTATCGAGCAGCAGCATAATATTGGGAGCCACACCCTGCTGTAAAAAAAGGGGTGTTTGCTCAATGGAATATGCAGAGAGAGGCATCAATATGGCTGTTAATCCAGTAATGCCGGTTAATAGTAAGTTTGGCGTTTTTGCTTTCATTAAAATATTCAGAATATCCATGTTTTTTACTCTTTATAAAGATTAGATCCTGAATGCTATAGCTGTAATTGAAAGTGGCTTTGCAAAACATAACGGCTTGTTGTTTCACTCCCCCAACCTATGGCCGTTATTCTAAAGGCATACATTCGAGCATCAGCTGTTGCAGATGATGCGCCCATGACAATGCTGGGAGTAGAGCCTAAACCTCGGCCAAGGTATTCGATGATGAAGCGAGGGGGTTGTGAGACCAGGCTGTTGTCAATGGACGGTAATGTTCCTGTTCCAAGATCATTGCTGCCGAGTGAGGCATACCCCCTTGGCTGCGTATCACAATTTTTTGCACACCAATGCGCTTCATCCGTGGCGTTAAAGGTGCATTTGCTGGGTGTTTTTCCTTGGCAGAGCGTATAAATTCCGGGTGCAGCTTGAGTAGAATATAGCCCTTTTTTTGTTGAGCCGATGCCAAACCAGTCTTGTGATTTTTGGTAGCTTGCATCTGTTGTCGGTACAAATTGAACAGCCCCCGCTTTTACTTCATTAGCCAGCCAGTTTTCGGCAACACGTAGCGCTGTTTCAGCTGATTGCATGGCTGAATAGGATTCATAAAAGTTGCTTGACATGCGCTCCTCAAGCAGCGAGTTCCCAACACCGGATATGCCCAGCAAGGTCATCACAAGCAATAGAAGCATGGCGACAACCAATACAG
>JAJRWL010000181.1 GCA_024276875.1 Gammaproteobacteria bacterium | reverse complement strand
CGTTTATAATAATATTGGCATCAATTTGTGCTAATAGCTGCTGGAAGTCATTGCTTGCTGGGATCCCCATCTGTTTTGCCAATATCAAACCTGGAGCATTGCTGTCCGTATCAGCAATACCTGTAACCTCAATTCCTTTGTAGTCATTTAATATTGGGAGAAGCGCTGTGCCACCAGCACCGGCTCCAATGATCATGACTTTAAGCATATTCTCTCCACACGAATAATAAGGCATAGATCAACAGATAAAACATACCATCTAAACTAACTCTACGACCATTGATTGCTCTGTTTGTTCGATTACCAGTTTGCACTACTGTCTAATTTAGGTTTTAGAATCACCCATAATATTAACGCCATCTTCTGATTTTACTCTTTATACCAAAATAACTTGCTACAAATACGTTTGATTTAAAGGCCTATGTCCTATAGTCTTTTAATCCTGATAAAAACAATCGGGAATAATAAAGCGCAAAAGCTTTAGCATGGGATATTTAATCTCATTTAACGAAGCCATTGTGCCACTAAAAGTTTCTATACAATCTATATCAAAGAGATTCATTATGAATAGATACTCTAAAGTTACACTAACCATTGTTAGCCTTTTTATCAGTAGCAGCATATACGCTCACTCATCCACCCCCAATCCTATGTTGGTTGAAGCTGGCAAACGATTATTCAACTCTTTTTGTATCTATTGCCATGGCATTGATGGTTCAGGAACAAATGCCCCTGCTGCTAACTTGAGCGGGGTTCCGACCGGTGATCTTTCAAACAAAGCTTATATGTCTCTTTTAACAGATAAAGAGATCATAAACCGTGTTGCTTATGGTGAAGAGAAGTACCCATACCTACAAATGCCTGGCTGGCGCTCAAACCTGAATGGAGAAAAAATTACGGCTATTGTCGCTTATGTACGAACTCTGGCTGTTGACCAAGGCCCTCTTCAAGGCCCTACACCCACAGAACGCCTTAAACGCTTTCAAAATGACCCTCTTGAAAGAGGTAGAATCCATTTTTTAAGGTACTGTTCTGGATGCCACGGTAAAAAAGGAGATGGTAAAGGATGGATGGCAGCAAAAGCCCTCAATAAACCTATCGCCATCGGCTCCGCAAAAATTGCACCCACCCTTACATTTGATAGTGTCAAAGCCTATGTAACCAACATTAATCGCTGGGATAAAAGTTATATGCCGGTCTTTTCTGAAGAGGAGATCCTACCGAAACTAGCTGATATCATTGCTTATATTAAAACATTGCCCAAGCAATATTCTAAATAACTTAATTCACTATCCCTAGCCAGTATGGAGTTACACATGGATGGCTCGCCCATCCACATCCATTGCGGCCTCTTTTAATGCCTCACCCATACTAGGGTGAGCATGACATATGCGCGCAATATCTTCAGCTGATGCACCAACTTCAATAGCCATTACTGCTTCAGCGATCAAGTCACCCGCATGTGCTCCCACTATATGTACACCCAGTACTCGATCAGTTTTAGCATCCGCTAATATCTTTACAAATCCTTCCGTGCTTCCATTACAACGCGCGCGGGCATTGGCGCTAAAAGGAAATTTACCTACATTGTAGGCAACACCTTCTTGCTTTAAGCTCTCTTCAGTACGACCCACTGTTGCCACCTCAGGCCAGGTGTAGACAATACCTGGAATAGCACCATAATTCACATGGCTAGCTTTACCTGCCAGGTGCTCAGCCAAAGCAACGCCCTCCTCTTCTGCCTTATGTGCCAACATAGCGCCACCAATAACATCACCAACCGCATAGATCCCTGCAATATTGGTTTTAAAATGCTCATCTACATCAATGAAGCCTCGCTCATCCAATGCCACACCCATCTTCTGCAAACCTAACCCAGAGGTATAAGGTTGACGACCAACCGCCACCAACACAATATCTGTCTGTAGCGTTTCAATTGCGCCTGTTTTAACTGATTCTAAACTCAGCTGAACACCATCAGCACCAGCAACTGCAGCAGTCACCTTGGTTGAAAGCTTGAGCTTCATCTTCTGTTTTTTCATACTGCGCTGCATCTGTTTACGAACATCCTGATCCATACCAGGCAGCAAGGTATCCATAAATTCAACAACCGTGACATCTGAACCTAAACGTCGCCATACAGAACCCAGTTCCAAACCAATAACACCACCACCAATCACAACCAGGCTGGCAGGCACTTTATCAAGACTCAGTGCTCCGGTACTTGAAACAATGCGCGCTTCATCAATTTCAAGCCCAGGCAGTGGAGAAACGGTTGAGCCAGTAGCAATAAGTACATTGGCGGTATGCAGGGTCACTTCACCACTACCATCAATAGGGGTGACTTTAACCTGATCAGAAGTGACGAGTTCACCGACTCCTTTAAAATAGGTCACGTTATTTTTATTAAAGAGAAATCCAATGCCTTTTGTGAGATCCATCACCACCTTGTCTTTACGCGCCATCATAGTCGCGATATCTACATTCAGCGACGCACTCTGTATGCCATGCTCAGCAAAATGTTGAGTGGCATGCTCATAATGGTGAGACGATTGCAAAAGCGCTTTAGATGGAATACAGCCAACATTCAGACAGGTACCACCAGGTACACCACGCTTATCAACACAAGCAACCTTCATCCCCAACTGGGCTGCCCGAATAGCCGCGACATAACCACCAGGGCCGCCACCAATTACAATCAGATCAAATCTATTTTCACTCATTCTATCATTCTCTAATTTTCATTTTTCTGCGGCGCAATAATTTAAACCCAATCAGGCTTCCAACAACATGCGCTGTGGATCTTCAATGCACTCTTTTATGCGAACCAAAAACCCTACTGCTTCGCGCCCATCTACAATACGATGGTCATATGAAAGCGCCAGGTACATCATGGGGCGCGCCTGGATATTGCCATCAGGCATCACCATGGCACGCTGGGTAATGTTGTGCATCCCCAGAATACCCGATTGCGGACTATTAAGGATGGGGGTCGACATCATAGAGCCATAGATGCCCCCATTGGTGATCGTAAAGGTTCCACCCTGTAGCTCCTCTAATGCCAACTCTCCTGATTTGGCTTTACTTGCCAACTCACGAATTTTACTCTCTATTTCAGCAAAATTAAGGTTCTCTACAGCACGCACAATCGGTACAACCAATCCTTTACCTGAGCCTACCGCGACACCGATGTCATAATAATTTTTATACACGATTTCATTGCCATCAATCTGGGCATTGACCGCAGGGAACTCTTGTAAAGCAATAACACAGGCCTTGGCAAAGAGGGACATAAAGCCAATACGCACACCATATTTCTTCTCAAATACCGCTTGATAACGGCTGCGCATTGCCATGCTAGCTGTCATATCCACTTCATTGAAGGTGGTCAACATAGCCGCTGTATTTTGAGCCTCTTTCAGACGCTCAGCCATACGCAGACGTAACCGGGTCATACGGACACGCTCTTCACGTGGATCAATGGGTATATTGGCATCAACTACAATAGGTGCTGCTGCCGCAGCTACAGTAGAAGATGACGCTATCTTGGTTGATTCGATATAGGCCAGCACATCACCTTTAGTTAAGCGCCCATTTTTTCCTGCTATCGGGACAACAGCAGGGTCAAGTTTATGCTCCTCTACCAACCGGCGGACAGCGGGCATTAGCACCTCCTCTTCAGCTGTCAGCTGCACAGCTTGAGGCTTTGCTGGTGGCGGAGTATCTGCCGCTATTGTTGTGCTTGTTTCAGCACCTTCAGCAATGATCCCCAGCACGCTGCCTATAGCAATATCTTCACCCTCTTCAACAAGGATACTTTCCAGCACCCCTGTAGCAGGTGCATTGACTTCAACTGTGACTTTATCTGTCTCTAACTCCAGCAATGGCTCATCCTGCACAACCATTTCACCCGCAGGTTTTAACCATTTTAGAACGGTCGCTTCAGTTATTGATTCACCAATGGTGGGTACAATTATCTCTATAGCCATGATTCTCTCGATCAAGTTTTTATGCGGAAGGTTGAGCCAAACTCGCCAGCGGTGTAGCGCGTCGAAAAGGTTGTTGTAGATCTGACAGCGACCAACTCAATGACTGTTCTACCAACAGTTTTTGCTCTTCAAGGTGTTTGGCCATGGAGCCACTCGCAGTCGAAGCTGTAGCCTTACGCCCAACAAAGATGGGGCGGTCATTAGCACAGTTAAGCGCATCCAATATAAATTGCAGGCGTGGCATAACAAAGAGCCAAGCGCCCATGTTTGCAGGCTCTTCCTGACACCAAATCAGTTCTGCATTGCTATAGCGTTTAATCACCTCAACCAGGCTATCTCGTGGCCAGGGGTAGAGCTGCTCTACTCGGACAATAGCAACATCATCAATGCCTTGTTCTTGACGTACTTGCCGCAGATCATAATAGACCTTGCCCGAACAGAGGACGATTCGTTTAACCTTTTCATCTGCTACCAAAGATTCACTCTCGCCTATCACCCGATGAAAGGCGGAATCGGCTCCCATCTCTGCCAATGTACTGACGCACTGCTTGTGCCGTAATAGTGACTTGGGTGCCATTACAATCAATGGCTTTCTGAAATTGCGGTGTACCTGTCGTCGCAAGGCATGAAAATAGTTCGCAGGTGTAGAGAGGTTAACCACTTGAATATTATCTTCGGCACAGAGCTGAAGGTAGCGCTCCAGTCGAGCGGATGAGTGCTCAGATCCCTGCCCCTCATAACCATGTGGTAGCAACATAACCAAGCCAGAGAGGCGCAACCACTTTGATTCACCAGAGCTGATAAACTGATCAATGATCACTTGAGCACCATTGGCAAAATCACCAAACTGCGCCTCCCAGATTACCAATGCATTTGGCTCAGAGAGGGTATATCCATACTCGAACCCCAACACAGCCGCCTCTGATAGCGGGCTATCAATCACCTCATAATGTGCCTGCTGATCGGCAAGATTATTCAGTGGAAGGTAACGCTGTTCATTTTCTTGATCGACCAATACTGAGTGACGATGTGAAAAGGTACCACGACCTGAATCCTGACCTGATAATCTAATGGGAACCTGCTCACACAGCAAACTACCAAAGGCCAGCGCCTCAGCTGTCGCCCAGTCAAAACCTTCTCCTGATTCAAACATCTTCTGTTTGTTTTTAAACAGCCGAAGAATTTTACGATGTAACACGATATCTTCAGGCGGCCGAATCAGTGCAGCACCTATTTGTTGCAGTTGATCCATCGGCACGGCCGTTGCATCGTTACGAAACTCCTCCTCTTCCTGAAGTATGCTCAGCCCTTCCCATTGCCCTTCCAACCAATCGGCCTTATCTAACTGGTACTCATCAGCTGTTGCAAAATCCTGCTCTAAACGCGCCTTAAAGTCAGCGACCATTTTATCTATCTGTCGTTGGGTTAGCGTCCCTCCACCGATCAATTGTTCAGCATAGATTTGGCTGGTCGTTTTATGTTTATCAATTGCACGATACATGATCGGCTGAGTAAAATAGGGTTCATCACTTTCATTATGACCATAGCGTCGATAACAGAACATATCGATCACCACATCATGTTTAAACACCTGCCTAAATTCTGTCGCAATTCTAGCCACATGAACCACTGACTCTGGGTCATCACCGTTAACATGAAAAATAGGGATTTGTGTCATCTTCGCCACATCATAAGGATAAGGTGATGAGCGTGAATAGGTCGGGCTGGTGGTAAAGCCAATCTGATTATTGACAATAAAGTGGATAGTTCCGCCCGTCAGATACCCCTTTAATTGCGCAAGATCCAGTGATTCAGAGACCAACCCTTGGCCTGCAAATGCGGCATCACCATGTAACAGCAGCCCCATCGTATGATGCCGTTCAGTATCATTATTATGCACCTGCTTTGCTCGCACCTTGCCCAATACAACCGGATTAACGGCTTCAAGGTGTGAAGGATTGGCCGTTAGTGACAAGTGAATCAGGTTGCCATCAAATTCACGGTCAGCTGAAGTGCCCAGATGATATTTTACATCACCAGAGCCTTGAGCCTCTTCTGGGTGAGAGGATCGTCCAAGAAATTCTGCAAAGATTGCCTTGTAGGGTTTATGCATCACATTAGCTAACACATTGAGTCGGCCACGGTGCGGCATACCAATCACAACCTCTTTAATACCGAGCTGCCCACCGCGCTTAAGAATCTGTTCCATCGCCGGAATCAGGGCTTCGCCACCATCCAGACCAAAGCGTTTAGTGCCGGTGTGCTTGGTGTGCAGGAATTGCTCAAACCCTTCTGCTTCTATCAGGCGCTCTAAGATTGCACCCTTACCTTTCTCAGTAAACGATGTGTGGTTGTGAATACCCTCTATGCGGCGCTGAATCCATGCCTTTTGATCAGGGTCTTGAATATGCAGAAATTCAACACCAATATTGCCACAATAGGTCTCCTGCAGAACCTGGATAATTTCCCGCAGGGTTGCATATTCTAAGCCCAGTACATGATCTATAAAAATAGATTCATCCAGGTCTGCATCGGTGAAGCCATAGCTTTTATAATCCAACTCTGGATGAATCTCTTTATCCCCCAATCCAAGCGGATCACAAGTGGCATTCAAGTGCCCCCGTGCACGATAAGCACGCACCAGCATTAATGCTCGAATTGAGTGCAGTGTCGCTTTTCGATTAGAGCATTCAACTTCAGTTGGAGCCTGTGCAGGAACCGCCAAAGTAACAGGCTCAGCATCGGTTTCAACAACGGTTGAACAGGAAGCCGCCCAACTGGCTCCGCACAAATCCTGCAATATTGCAGCCTCATCATCGCCCAATTGAGAGAAAAAATAACTCCAACTGGAATCCACACTCTGCGGGTTTTTTAGATGCCGAGCATACAGTTCAGCAACAAAGGTAAGATTTGCCCCATACAGGACTGATTCGGTAGTTTTTTCCATGGCCAACTGAATGTTTGATTTATAGAGATTGCCCCTCTGTATTTTAGCAGTCATGCAGCCATCCAGAGGGCATAAAACAGCCTTACATGCAGCCAGTATAGGTCAATAGAGGTGGAAGTAAAGGGTTCACAGAGCGCAATGCTGATAGTAACGCTCAAGTAACAAAAAGATGAGTACAACTCAATTTATATCTTAAATGTAAATGCTTCCTGAGCAAGATAAAATTTTGGGTACTCAGGTTTATTAGGGCATTTATCCAAAGCTTCTTTAAATATTTTTTCTAGGCTCTCATCACTACGGGTAGGCTCATGATGTGTAAAAAAACAATGTTTTACCCCAGCCTCTTGAGCCATTGCTATCGAAGATGAAAAGGAGCCGTGACCCCAGCCTTTTTTTGCTGGATATTCATCATCGGTATAGGCTGTATCTACAATCAGTACATCCACCTCTTTGATCATATCAATGATAGATTTTCGCTTCTGTGCAATATGATCTTCAAATAGCCGGTAATCATCATCCTCGGGATCATAAATATTATACGGCCACTCATGATCACCAGTAAAAAACAGTGATTTATTACCGCAGGTAACTTTATAACCATAATCAATCGCCGGATGATTCATTAGTACATTTACGACCTCAACATTGCCTATATTGGTCACCTGATTTTCTGATAATGAAATATATTCCAGGTCTGCGCTCAGTTCTGCCTCCCGAATAGGGAAGAAGGCATACTCTAATTGTCTAGAGAGAACATCCTGCACATTGTTACCTGTTACCGGATCTTGACCGCCATATATCTTTATGCTGTTACCCGCTACAAACATTGGAATAAAAAAGGGAAGACCCTGTATATGATCCCAGTGTGTATGGGTGATAAATATATGACAAGTTAAAGGAAACTCAGGAAATAGCGTTTGAGAGAGTGGAAAAATACCCGTGCCCGCATCGAGTATAATCAGCTCATCACCTGCACGAACTTCAATACAAGTTGTATTACCACCGTACTTGACTGTTTTCGAACCCGGTGAGGCGATTGATCCACGCACACCACGAAATGTGAATTGCAACATTAGCCAACTCCAAGCATATTATTATACGCGTATGAACGCAGTTGCTTTTTCCAGTTCTTCATCAAGGTTCCTTATCGAATCCTGAAGTTCATCCAGCCCCATTCCAAATCGTGCTGAAACGTGATCAGGCAATCTATCTTCAATCAAATTTCCTGCACTACCAAACCCCACTTGCTTAACAATAATATTGGCGGCTATCACACAATCTAGAACCTTATTTGAATCATCCTTTAATTCAGCACTGTGGTGCTCTTTAATACAGGTAACGAGGGCATGTGGTAGTTGCCATTTTTCTGCTAGCATCCCCCCTAATTGAGCATGATCAGCCCCAATCTCTATCATCTCAGCCACCGGTAAAGAGATACCTTCAACCTCAACCCTCTTTAATGCCCTCTCCATCTCTTGCGGCATAAATTGGGTAAAGACGACCTTTCCAATATCATGCAATAGACCACCTACAAAATAATCAGTCGCTTTATCTGATGTAACGCCCAGCTGTTTCCCCAGCAGTTTTGCAATTGAAGCCGTGCCTAATGAGTGCAATAAAAACTCATTCATACTAAGTCCTGCTGGCCCAGTCTTGGGAAGCATACCCATGGTGGCAATACTTATTGCAAGGTTTTTAATGGTGTTAAGACCAACAAACACTACGCCATGTTTAATAGATGTGATTTCGCGTGATAGCCCAAAGTAGGCGGAATTTACCAATTTTAGTATTTTTGCCATCATGACCGGATCATGCTCAATAACCTGAACCAGATCCTTGGGGGCACAGTCAATCGCTGATGTCATTTGAAGGACTTTATTAACACTGCCTGGAAAAGCAGGCATCTTATCCACCATCTGAACCAGCTGCTGATGAAGATCACCCATAACTACAAAACATCATTTTCAAGCGATAACCCCATGTTTTTTAAAAACTTATCCCTCTAATAAATTAGGCTATTTTTATAATAGCAGGCTTATATCCGTTTTGTTGTAATTAAGCACAACATCTCAATAAATAACGCCTCCACTATTCATCAGCTCTAACAGCCAACACATCACAATGAGCATGGTGCAATACAGCATTAGCTGTTGATCCAAGCAGTCGAGCCAAACCAGATCGCCCATGTGATCCGATAATAATAAGATCACACCCCTGCTCTTCTGCATATCGTGCAATCTCTGTTCTTGCATTCCCCATAATGACACATCGGTTACAATCAGCTATCCCTTGCTGGTCAGCCAACTGAGCAAATCGCTCTTTTGCAAGCTCAAGCAACTCCTGTTCATTGATCCCCCAATCAATTCCCAGCATCATGTCGCCAACAGGTTCTATCGGCGGAATATATTCAAATACATGAATAAGCATTAATGTAGCATGCAACTGCTCTGCCATTTCTTTGGCTCGCTTAACCACTTTTTCAGCTGTAGGGGAAAAATCCAGGGCAACTAATATATTTGTATAGATTTTCATTACCATCACCTCCAATTCAATATTAGCAGGGATAAGTGAATAGCATACTAACAATCCAAAGGGGCTCCATCAGATTTTAAAGTAGATATTCTGGGACGGCCTGTCCTTGAAATTATCACGGCCTTTGGATCAACAAAACCGCTGGAATCACAAAAAGTCATTGTCAGATTACTGCCCGGTGCTTCACCTGTTGATTGATATCGAATCCAACGTCGGCCTTTCGTTGTCGTAATATGAATTTGTAGCTTTGGACTATTGGGTTGAAACTGTCTCAACAACTCTTCGCCCGCATCTCGCTTTGTATTTGCATTTTTATCAACAAACAAAATAAAGCCCTGTTGCCACTGTATGCTTTTTAAACATCTCTTCCCATCCAGGCTAGGGCATAGCACCGCACGCAGCCCTCGCTTTATAGCCTCACTGCGTGCTAAATGAAGGTAAGAAGTCATGCTATTAACTGCGACCATCATTTTCTGACTGGCAGAAAATCGCTGCATAGCAGGAACCCCTGTAGCCATAAGAGCAACCATAACAGTAAGAGTTGTAAGCAGTTCAACAAGGGTAAAGCCTGATTGACGATAGGCACGACAAAGAAAGGGGGTATCCATATGCATATTTTTTTAATTATTAAGTGGTTCTTAAAATACCCTCAATAATAAAGACGCTTTGTAAGTTTTATCCTATTGTGGTGTCTGGCTTCTCCGCTTAATGACTAACCCGCATAAAAAAAGGCGCAGAGCATCTCTGCTCTGCGCCCACACTCTAAAACAACAGCTAATTACTTAATGCTTTTTCAATGCGATCTAGTGCATTTTTAAGATTGTCCTGACTGGTCGCAATCGAGAGTCGCATATGGCCCGCCAACCCAAAAGCAGAACCTGGCACTACCGCTACACCTGCATTTTCAATCAGGTATTCAGCCAGCTCCACATCAGTGCTGACACCATCAATTGCCGCTAATGCACCCTGGACACTGGGAAACAGATAGAAGGTGCCATCAGAAGGCAGGCAATCAATACCAGGGATCTTATTCAGACGATCCAATACATAATCATGGCGCTCTTTAAAAGCGACCAGCATCTCTTGAATGCATGCTTGTGAACCCTCCAGTGCGGCCTGGGCTGCCACCTGAGAGATAGAGGCAGGATTAGAGGTGCTCTGCGATTGGATCTTCTTCATCGCCTTGATAATATTGGCAGGGCCGCCTGCATAACCAATCCGCCAACCCGTCATCGAATAGGCCTTGGATACACCATTTAGCACCAGCGTTTGTGATGCCAAAGCAGGGCAGGCATTCAAGATATTAACGAAAGGCTCATCTGACCAACGAATATGCTCGTACATATCATCGGTCGCGACGACAATCTTAGGGTGATCAAGCAACACCGCACCAATCTCAGCCAGTTCTGCCTGGGTATAAGCCATACCGGTTGGATTTGAAGGACTATTAATAACAAACAAACGCGTCTTATCGGTAATTGCCCCCTTCAACTGAGCGGCTGTAATCTTAAAATGCTGATCAGCGCCTGCATTGATAAACACAGGTACACCACCTGCCAACAGTGCCATATCAGGATAGGACACCCAATACGGGGCAGGAATAACCACCTCATCACCGGGATCAAGCAGTGCCTGTGCCAGATTGAAAAAACTCTGCTTACCCCCGCAAGAGACCAAAATCTGCTCTGGTGTATAATCCAAACCATTATCAGATTTGAATTTATTTATAACTGCCTGCTTAAGAGCGGGAGTCCCATCCACCGCCGTATATTTGGTAAAACCATCATTAATGGCCTGAATCGCAGCCTCTTTGATGTGATTTGGGGTATCGAAATCCGGCTCGCCTGCGCCCAGTCCAATAACATCTTTACCTGCGGCTCGCATCTCAGCAGCGCGTGCTGTAATGGCAAGTGTGGGTGATGGCTTGACGGCTTTAACACGTCCTGAAAGATTGATGCTCATGGTAGATCCAATATGGTTAAATCAAATTTGAAAGATAGAAGGATGTAATAATATCCAATCAGATACGGTGACAGAAACCCCTAATGGAAAAAAAATTTCAATTAGAAGCTGATTTTGAGCCTGCTGGCGATCAGCCCGAAGCAATACGACAACTGATTGATGGCATCAACGCAGGAGAAGCCAGCCAGACTCTACTCGGCGTAACGGGTTCAGGCAAGACCTTCACCATTGCCAACGTGATCCAGGCCATCCAACGCCCCACACTGGTGCTGGTTCACAACAAAACCCTGGCGGCTCAACTTTATGGTGAGATGAAGGCATTCTTTCCTCACAATGCGGTGGAGTACTTTGTCTCCTACTATGACTATTACCAGCCTGAAGCCTATGTCCCATCCTCTGATACCTTTATCGACAAAGATGCCTCCATCAACGAACATATCGAACAGATGCGCCTCTCTGCCACCAAAGCGCTGTTAGAACGATCAGACACCATCATTGTAGCCACCGTCTCCTGCATCTACGGCCTGGGCGACCCCCGTGCCTACCTCAGCATGGTGCTGCATCTGGATCGTGGAGATATGCTGGAACAACGCACCCTACTCCGCAAACTAGCAGAGCTGCAATACACTCGGAATGAGGTCGAACTGCACCGCGCTACCTACCGTGTACGCGGTGATGTCATCGACATCTACCCCGCAGAATCAGACCGTGATGCTGTGCGCATCGAACTATTCGATGATGAAATTGAATCCATCGCCCTATTTGACCCACTCACCGGCGAGATCCAGCGCAAAGTGCCCCGCTACACCGTCTACCCCAAATCTCACTATGTCACCCCCAGATAGACCCTGCTAAAAGCGGTAGTGCAGATAAAAATCGAACTCAAGGGGAGATTAGAGCAGCTGCGCGATAACAACAAACTGGTCGAAGCCCAGCGGCTGGAACAGCGCACCCAATTTGATATCGAGATGATCAATGAGCTGGGCTACTGCTCCGGCATTGAGAACTACTCACGCTATCTCTCCAACCGCAAGCCAGGTGAATCACCCCCCACCCTGTTCGATTACCTACCCGACAATGCCCTGCTGGTAGCTGACGAAAGCCATGTCTCCATCCCTCAAGTTGGTGGCATGTACAAAGGTGATCGATCACGCAAAGAGACACTGGTCGAATATGGCTTCCGCCTCCCCTCTGCCCTCGATAACCGACCGCTACGCTTTGAAGAGTTTGAAGCCCGTTCACCTCAAACCATCTATGTCTCTGCCACCCCCCGACCCTACGAGCTGGAAAAATCCGGCGCGCTGGTGGAGCAGGTCGTGCGCCCCACCGGCCTGATTGACCCTGAATTGGAGATCAGACCCGTTGCCACTCAGGTGGATGACCTGCTCTCAGAGATCAACCAACACGCCAAAATCAACGAGCGGGTGCTGGTCACCACCCTGACCAAACGCATGGCAGAAGATCTGACCGACTACCTCACCGAACACAGCGTACGAGTGCGTTATCTACATTCAGACATCGACACCGTTGAACGGATCGAGATCATCCGCGACCTACGACTGGGTGAATTTGATGTGCTGGTCGGTATCAATCTACTGCGCGAAGGACTGGATATGCCCGAAGTCTCACTGGTCGCCATACTCGATGCCGACAAAGAGGGATTTCTACGCTCAGAGGGTTCATTGATTCAAACTATTGGCCGAGCCGCCCGTAACGCCAACGGCAAGGCCATCCTCTACGCCGACAAGATCACCGGCTCCATGCAACGAGCAATAGACGAAACAAAGCGCCGACGGGAAAAACAGATCGCCTATAACAAGACCCACAATATCACCCCCACAACCATCAAAAAGGCGATCACAGATATACTGGAAGGCGCACGCCCCGGCGCTCCCACCACCGCAAAAAAATATGCTCAGGTGGCTGAAGCCATGGCCGAGTATGCCGCACTCTCACCCAAACAGATGGCCAGACGCATCAAACAACTTGAAGATCAGATGTACCGCCACGCCAGGGATCTGGAATTTGAAGAGGCTGCAAAGGCTAGGGATCAATTAAAAGCGCTGCAAAATCTAAGCCTCGAGGACATCGCTATTAATTCTGGGTGAGGCCGATTGAGCGCGTAGGTTGGGGTGAGCCCCAACATGATCATCCTCTCATCCCCTTGCTCCTGCGTGGGAACCAGAAAACGTTGATACCGCCAAGGAGTGGAGTTACTTCCTAAACGGCGGGATACTCAACTATGCACTGTGGCAACTGGATTGTGCCTCACCTATGCTCTTTTAGGTTAATGCGGGTATAGCAAAAGGTTCTTGATGCGCTGATTAATGATGGCTAACTGTTCTTTATAATAGTCGCCTTCAATGCCACCATGTGCGGCAAAGGTATGCTGGGGTATCCCCTCAGGTAGTTCAGATATTGAGGGGAAAAACAGCGCCTCATTAATAAGATCGGATGCCATTCGCTGTATATGCAAGGCACTGTTTTTATCTAATGCCTGTTCAGTAAAATAGATGCCGGCTCGGTCAGCAGCAAGATCAGCAAAGCTAAAGCCAGAGCCGCCTTGCTGTGAATCAAGCAGCTCCTTAAATTCACCCATGGTAAAGCTGATGTTGCTATCTGAGATGACTTTAAGTGCACTAGAGAAAATAAAGTGTAGCCGTAGATCATTACGGTGAGCCAGTACAATATGATCACCTACTGAAGGACAATCCTGGAATGTCGCTTTATCGATAGCGCCAATAATGCTGTTAAAATCAATTGAACCAAGAAATATAGCCAGCGCTAATATGGCCGCCTGATTTTCCTGTACTGGTGCTTCACTTATCAGAGTACGTTGTTTTGCAAAAGAGAATGCAGCACTTAGATAGTACCCCAATGATACATCACCAAAGCCACTTATCTGGCTGTGAAATTTGCAAAGTTGTTGATAATAGAGCTTAGTCGTCGCTGGGTCACCCAATAGCTCAAGATCATCACGTATCTCTTTAATTTGCGCCTTGCTCCCATCAATGATCCTACGTAGATTGGGAACGGGATGGTAGATAAGAGAGAGTGTCGTATCTTTGACCTGGATTGACTCAATAGAGTTAGCCAATGCAGTGCCGGTTGCCTTGCCATCTAGCAGTTGGTTCAAGAGTGTCACTATGATGGATAACACCCGCTCCCCTGCTAGCTCAATTGCTCCAATAGAGGCATCATTGATGAATAGACCCTGCGTAGACGGGATGATAGTTCCAGTTAAGTTGATGTAGTTACCAAATGGATTGCTTGGTACATGAAATGTAAGGGCAGCTTTGATTCCAAAGGGCGCAATGTTTACTCGCCCTTTAAGTCCTTTGATGCCCCGCATGGCCAAGATAATGATGCTGTTGATCTCCTTTTCTGAAACTGTGATTTCAGAGCGTTGATTTGGAGAATCATCCATCAATCCTTTATAGAATTGTTTTGCACTCTTTTTTGCCTTAATGATACTGCCACTATCGAGTTTTTCTGTCTCTTCAACCAATGCGTAGGAATCACTGATGGCGATTAGCAGGATTAAAGGGGGAGCAATGAGTAGCAGTATTAAAATGGGGATTATTAAGCCAATACTCAGAGAACGGGGCTTTTTACTGCGTTGTCTATGTGTCGTTTTTGTCATTATGTTTTTCTGATGCACGTATAGTACAGGTAGTAACGCACTGTAGTGCAGTAAAAAGATCAGGGGGACACCATACTGATTTCTCTTTCTTTTTACTTTGCAGCCAGGCTATTGTGACCCCCCCTAATTCCAACTAAAAAAGCGACAAGATTCAAGTTTTAAGCATTGAACAGCCGTTCTGATAATCTAACAGCGCGTAATTGCTCAACCTGAAAACCTTGCCCATTGCTGCGGCGTATATGTCTTGACAGACATAGCATGCAATGCACCCGATATGATCTGTTCCTTTACAGTTGCCAACACCGATTTTTGCCTTTGCAGCAACCCCAAACCTTCAAATTTTGAACAAATAACAACACAGGAAAAATTACAATCTGCCCCTTCCACTAAAATCTCAGCATCAGGGAAATCTATTTTAATCAGCGCAATGACCTCTTCTTGCTTCATCTTTAAACCACCGCAGCTTTGCTAATGGCCGCTTCCATCATAGGCTTCAATTCACCACTCTGATTAAGATCAATAACGATATCCCCCCCCCCAATCAACTCACCATCAATAAAGATCTGAGGGAAAGTTGGCCACTCTGAAACCGTTGGTAGCGCCTGCATAACCGACATATCTTGCAGTATATTCACATGAGAAAATGGCAGATTTGTACTGATTAATGCAGCCGCAGCATTGGCTGAAAAGCCACACTGAGGCTGATTAGGCGTACCCTTCATATAAATCATGACGGGGTTGCTCGCAATCTGTTGGCGGATGGTGTCAGTAATATTCATGGCTATCTCTTTGCTCCTACTCAATTGAATCTAGAAAACGCATGCTCTCAAATTATCCCCATCTACTTAATAACAAAATTAGAGAGCCAAAACTGCGGTTGCGTGTTATTTCACAAATAACACAAAAAAGATAGCAACCTGTGTAATAACGGCTCACACCCTCTCCTTAAAAACATGCCTCAGGTGTCGTTATTAAGTTAGCGGTGCTATTTGTAATAATCAATCAAACTGTTTGTGGGTGTAACGTTAGTGTCAGTTTTTTTTACACTTAGACTTTAAAGGCATATTTTGTTGGCCGTTTAGGATAAAAATTTACATTTTATAGCGGCTAAAACCAGCAAATAACCAAGATACGAACACTCTCTAACAGATTGTTTACATAGAATATTAACTTAAATTAGCCGGATTCACTAAGTTCAGCTTAAATTGATTAATTGGATCACTAGCATGAAGTACGCACACTCGTTAATGGACGTTTTTTAGGCTTGTTCAGCCTGGTAAGTTAATAATTCCGCCCTATTTGAGCCTGCATTTATAAAGAAGCTATTAACTTGATGTCAGCTTTTTTTACACTTGGGCTTTAAAAACATATTCTGTTGGCAATTTAAGACATAAACCTGCATTTCATAGCGGCTAAAGCCAGCAAATAATCAAGGTAAAAATATCCTCTAACATATTGTTTACATAGAATATTACCTTCTATTAACTAGACTTACCAAGTTTGACTTATAATTGATTGAATCACTGGCATGAGATATGCATGTTTACTGATAAGTGCATATTTTTATGCTTATTCAATCTGGTTATTTAAGCCTGACCTGCATTGGATTTCAGTTCATTAAATGTAGAGTTTTATTACAAGGGGTTAATTAGAAATGAAAAAATTACTTGCCACCGCAATTTTGGCACTAGCAGCAAGTCCAGTTTTAGCAACCACCTGGATGATCGGTGATGACGATGGGTATGGAATGGGGATCCCTGATAATGCCAATCACACTTTTAATGGCTCAAGTGCCAACTACGATGGCCGCAGTGCAGCTGAAAAAGTAGCCACCAACGGTGCTCAATACACAGACACCTACAGCACAACACACTCAGGATTTGCGCCACAGCCAGGCGACACTGCAACGTTTTCATTTACCGGCCTAGGCAATGGCTGGACGGAAGGTAGCATGTGGTTTGATATGGCCGATTTCCAAGCCAGTACATTTGGCGCAGTAGGCGTGACCTACAACGGCATCGCTCAAAACTGGGCGTTCAACGATGGCTTCCCAACAACAAAGGTTCGTTTCTTTGACTTGGCACAAAACGTACTGGATTCAATCAACACCTCTGGCAAATTGGATGTTGTCATTGATCGTGCTGGTTCAAGTGATTTTTATGGCTTTGACTACGCACTACTGTCAGACCGCAAAGGCAGCTCTGGCCAAGGTACCGTACCAGAGCCAGCCACACTTGCACTTTTCGGCCTTGGCTTAGCAGGATTTGCATCACGTCGACGTAAATCTTAATCAATACCAAACCCAATGGAAGGTTTGCTATTGATGGGGGGATAGAGCCACAAGCTAGATTAATTTAGCAAAACCGGCCTACCCTCTGTAACAAAGCCCTGCACTTGCAGGGCTTTGTTGTTTTCGTAATTCAAAATGAGCCATGCAGCTTACAGTAACCAATCAAATTACTTGTGGATGCATCATGCTCCGCAGGCTCTGTTTCACCCTTCAGCTCACCCAAAATAACCCCCGCAAGCTGCTTGCCCAATTCCACACCCCATTGGTCAAATGAGTTGATATTCCAGATAATACCCTGCACAAAGATCTTATGTTCATAGAGCGCAATCAACGATCCTAATCGACGCGGTGTTAGCTGATCAATCAATATGCTATTGGTTGGACTATTTCCTGGAAAGACCTTGTGTGGCAGCAAGTCGACAATACGCTCAGCATCCAGCCCTGTCTGCTCTAGCGCCTCTCGTGCTTCATCTCGCGTGCGCCCCTTCATTAGCGCCTCGGTCTGCGCTAGAAAGTTAGCCATTAGTTTTTGATGTTGATCAGCCACTGGATTGTGGCTCTTCAGGGGGATAATGAAGTCTGCCGGTATCATCTGGGTTCCCTGATGAATCAGCTGATAAAAGGCATGTTGGCCATCTGTGCCCGCCGCACCCCACACCACAGGCCCCGTAGCATATCTCACGATTTTACCATCCCGCGTGACTCGTTTGCCGTTACTTTCCATATCAAGCTGTTGCAGATAGGCGGGCAAATAGCGTAGATATTGGTCATAAGGGAGGATGGCATGGGTGCGCGCCCCAGCAAAATTGACATACCAGATCCCGAGCAATGCCAACATCACCGGCATATTTTCTGACAGTTCTGCCGTACGAAAATGCTCATCCATTTCGTGCGCACCTGCTAATAGCTCCTCAAATTTATCGATGCCTACTGCAATGGCAATGGGGAGACCAATAGCAGACCAAAGTGAATAGCGTCCCCCCACCCAATCCCAAAAACCAAACATGTTAGCGGGATCAATGCCAAACTCACTGACCGCTTCTGTATTGGTTGAAACTGCCACAAAATGACGAGCAACAGCCACCTTATCCACTAAAGCATGAAGAGACCACTCTCGCGCCGTATGGGCGTTAGTCAAGGTTTCTTGGGTGGTAAATGTCTTGGAGGCAATAATAAATAGCGTGGTTTTAGGATCTAACTGTTTAAGCGTCTCAGCAATATGAGTACCATCCACATTAGAGACAAAATGTACTCGTGGTTGTGATGACTGGTAGTGCTGTAACGCCTGAGTCACCATCAGTGGGCCAAGGTTTGAACCACCAATACCAATATTAACCACATCCGTAATTCTTTGCCCTGTATGCCCTCGCCACTCGCCACTGCGTACAGCCTCAGAGAATGTTGCAACATGAGCCAGTACACTCTGCACCCCTGGCATAATATCTTCGCCATCCAACCAAATAGGGCGATCGCTTCGATTACGCAATGCCACATGAAGTACGGCACGACGCTCTGTATTATTAATGCTATCACCCGCAAACATGCGCCGAATCCAGCTTTTCAGGTCTACAGCCTTTGCCAACTCCATCAACAACATCAGCCCTTTGCGGTCAATAATATTTTTGGAGTAATCCAATAACATGCCACAATTATTTAGCGACATATTCTCAAAACGCTCCGGATCTTGTGCAAAAAGATCCCTCATCTGTGTAGTAGAGATCTTTCTCCAATGATCTTCTAACGCACGCCACTCTTCCGTCTGATTCAGTATGGTCATAATTTAAATTTTCAGTCATTTAACCTAAAAAAAACCGTTGAATGCTGCTAGACAACATCAACAACGGTGCGCTCCTGACATGTGTTAGAGTATACGCAAATTTACCTTTAACCCAGCTCGGATATTTCATGTTGTTGTCACAAGAAGTAAAGCATGGATAGCATCACTAATTTCTCCCTCACAGAATCACAAGCCCCTCTAAAGGTACTCTTTGCCACCAGCGAAGCACAGCCTTTAATAAAAACAGGTGGTCTTGCTGATGTTTCAGGCAGTCTGCCACCAGTATTGCGCCATTTAAACCATGATATTCGTCTTATTCTACCGGCTTATCCAGAGGTGGTAGAGAAAGCGATCCCACTAAAAGAGGTGGCAACACTTTACCTCAGTGGACACTCAGAGCCTGTGCGCCTACTTTCCGGTGTATTTTCTGGAAATATTCCACTCTATCTGGTTGATGCGCCAGGACTATTTGACCGTCTCGGCAACCCTTATGTTGGCCCAGATGGCCATGACTGGCCTGACAATGCCCAGCGTTTTGCGCTTTTTTGCCGAGCCATTGTTGCAATGGCACTAAACCAGGCAGGGCAAAACTGGCAACCTGACATCATCCACTGCAATGATTGGCAAACCGGTCTGGTTCCCGCACTCCTTCACCATGAAGGAAACCGACCAGCAACACTCTTTACTATTCACAACCTGGCCTATCAGGGGCTGTTTGACCGCACTACATTCCAAAAGCTACAGCTCCCATCCGAACTTTGGAGCCATGATGGTTTGGAATTTCATGGCAAACTCTCTTTCATCAAAGGTGGGCTGGCCTTTGCCGACCGACTGAACACTGTCAGCCCCACCTACGCCCATGAAATATGCTCAACTGAATTTGGGTATGGGCTTGAAGGACTATTGCGCCATAGAGATGATCGACTCTCTGGCATACTCAATGGCATTGATTACCAATATTGGAACCCAGCGGCTGACGCATATATCCATCAATATTTTGACAGTAACTCTTTTGAACTAAAGCAGACCAATAAGCTACAACTGCAAAAAGAGATGGGGCTGCCTCAAGATAAAAGTGCCTTCCTATTGGGCTATATAGGGCGTTTGGTAGAGCAAAAAGGGATTGATCTAATATTAGAGCTACTGCCTAAATTAGCACAGGTAGAAAATCTTCAGGTTGCCATGCTAGGCAGTGGTCTGCCTCAATTTGAAGAGGCGCTGAGTGATGCCAGCGAACGCTATCTTGGCAAAATGGCCATTCATATTGGATACAATGAACAATTGGCTCACCGCATTGAAGCTGGAAGTGATTGCTTCCTGATGCCTTCCCGATTTGAGCCCTGCGGTCTGAACCAGCTTTACAGCCTACGCTACGGGACTGTCCCCATTGTGCGCCGCACCGGCGGCCTGGCTGACACCGTTATTGATGTCACACCTCAAAGCCTATTGGATACAAGCGCAACAGGGTTTGTATTTGACCACCCTACAGCTCCCGCCCTGTGGGAGGCTATTGAACGCGCCATTGAGTTCTATCACCGTCCCGCTTCCTGGTGGCAAAAACTGGCTATAACAGGTATGCGACGAGATTTCAGTTGGCCAAATAGTGCCATTCAGTATGTTGATCTCTACCGCAAAGCCATTCTTAGCCCCACACCTAATCCAATCAAGTAGGCATAAAAAACGGAGCATAAAATCTCCGTTTTTTACATCAAAATCAATTGACGATCACGCCACCTGGGTTGGAATCTGCTCTCCAGTGCGCGTGATGTGGTTATGCTCGTTCAGATAGACCAAAGAGGGCTTAAAGTTAGCCAGCTCTTTTTCATCCAAACCCGCATAGGCGCAAATAATAATGCGATCCCCAGGTGCTGCTTTATGAGCGGCTGCGCCATTAATGGAAATTATGCGTGAACCTGCTTCAGCCTCGATAGCATAGGTGGTAAAACGCTCACCATTAGCGATATTGTAGATTTGGATCTGCTCGTAAGGCAGTATGCCCGCCCTATCTAATAGATCGCGATCAATAGCGCAAGACCCCTCATAATCCAGCTCTGCATGGGTCACGCAAGCGCGGTGTAATTTACATTTAAGAACGGACAACTGCATTTTTGTTTGACGCTCCATATTACAAAAAAGGCGGCACATTATGCTTTATTCGCAAATTGTAATCAATTCTACCCACAATCAACATTTATCAACAACCCGATTATCAATTAATCGCGCACGCCCTAGATAGGCGGCAGCTAAAATCACCAAGCGATGACCTTTTTTATCTGGCTGCAAAAGGTCAGCTGCATTTCGAATGCTGTAATAATCGGGTTTAAAACCAGCCACTTCTAATGTCTGCATCGCCTCTAATTCTAATGCTATGTAATCTTTATTACCCCCAGTAATTGCCGCAGACGTTGCACACAGCGTACGATATAAAGTGGGCGCAAGGCTTCGCTCAGCAGCCGTCAGATAACCATTGCGTGAGCTGCGTGCCAACCCGTCTGCATCTCGCACTGTGGGTACACCAGCAATCTCTACTGGGATGCATAGATCCTCCACCATCTGCCGGATAACCAACAACTGCTGAAAATCCTTGCTGCCAAATAGCGCAAGGTCAGGTTGCACCATGTTGAGCAGTTTACAAACAACGGTAGCCACCCCGGCAAAGTGGCCAGGCCGTGATGCCCCGCAGAGGGTGTCAGAGATACCTGGCACGGTGACCACTGTCTGCGCCTTCTGCCCACGGGGATAGACCTCTTGAACGGAGGGGGTAAACAATAAATCTGTTTTTATCCGCTCCAGCTGTGCAACATCTTGCGCTATCGTGCTTGGGTAACTTGCGAAGTCCTCCCCCGCCCCAAATTGCATCGGGTTGACAAAGATACTGACAACCACCCGATCAGCACGCTGCTGCGCTTGCTTTACCAACACAAGATGGCCTGCATGCAGATTACCCATCGTCGGCACAAAAGCAATCTGTTCACCCGCTACGCGCCAAGCAGTGACCTGTTGACGCAGCTCTTTTATGCTGTTGACTCTATCCATCAAAAACTATGCTCTGCCGCAGGAAAACGCCCCTCCTTCACCGCCTGTACATAGGCTGCCAGTGCCGCAGGGATCGACTCTGTTTCGGCCAGAAAATTCTTAACAAACCTGGGGAGATAGCCAGAGATCACACCCAACATGTCATACAAAACCAACACTTGACCATCACAAGCGGCACCAGCGCCTATGCCAATCACAGGGATGTTTAGCATCTGGCTAATGTTATCCGCAAGCGCACTGGGCACGCACTCCAGCACCAACATTTGAGCACCGGCCTCTTGCAGTGCTTGAGCATCCTCTTTCATAACAGTAGCCGCCTCTTCATCACGCCCCTGCACACGGTAGCCACCTAATTTATGCACCGACTGAGGCAACAACCCCAGGTGAGCACAGACAGGCACAGCATGGGCGACCAAATGACGCACGGTATCCAGCTGTGTTGCCCCTCCTTCCAGCTTTACCATATGTGCCCCCCCCTCTTTCATCAGGCGGGCGGCCGTATCCAGTGCCTGAGTCGCTGAGCTGTAGCTCATAAAGGGCATATCGGCCACAATCAAGGCTTTACGACGGGCGCGTGCCACATTTTGTGTGTGATAGACCACGTCATCAACCTTCACAGGCAGTGTGCTCTCTTGTCCCTGAATCACCATGCCTAACGAATCGCCTACCAATAATACGTCTACTCCAGCCTCTTCAATAAGACGAGTAAAACTGGCATCGTAACTCGTCAGCACAGCGATCTTCTCGCCCTGCTTTTTCATCTGTTGCAGTGTTGTAATGGTGATGTCTGACATGGGAACTCAATCCAGTAGCAGTTAACCCTACAGCAGCAATGGTGCAGGGTTAAAATAATGTTTACCACAATTTGTAGCGCAGATGCGCTCTAATAACAGCTGATAATCTGCATCTCGCTCTACAGGATTAATATCTGTGGCATTAATAATCAAAAGCGGTGAACTATTGTAGTGGTAGAAAAACTCAGTGTAACCATCGCATAATCGCTGTAAATAATCCGCCTCTATTCTGCGCTCTACCTTACGATTACGTTTTTTAATGCGTTGCAGCAATATCTCTACCGGAGCCTGTAGATAGACCACCAAATCAGGAAGAGGAATATCCATGGTCAATCGAGCATAAACCTGTTCATAGAGTTTTAACTCCTCCTCATCCAAATTCAAGCGGGCAAATAGCGGATCTTTCTCCAACATAAAATCGGCCACCAATGCGGCACGAAACATATCCTTCTGCCGCAATGCCTGCAATTGCTTACTACGTTGAAACAGAAAAAACAGCTGGGTTGGCAATGCTGCCTGCTGACCATCCTGGTAAAAGCGTTCTAAAAACGGGTTCTCTTCTGCATTTTCCAGCAGCGTATCACTATTAAAACTTTCGGCCAGACGCTTTACCAGACTGGTTTTGCCTACGCCTATCGGCCCTTCAACAACAACATAACTGGGTGGTTTTAGATCAGTTATGCAGGTCATTCAGAGGCTCCAGCCCTTCTGCTGAGCAGGATTGCAACAGTTCACTCAATAAGCCAAAGCCAGGAATGTTTAAGTCAGAAACCAGCTCTGCAAGTGGGTAAAGTACGAAGGCTCGCTCAGCCATGTAGGGGTGAGGAATTTGCAATTCAGGACCATCAATCTGCTGATCACCGTACAGCAAGATATCCAAATCCAGGGGGCGCGGCCCCCAGTGCTCTCCGGTGCGAACACGGCCATGTGACTGCTCTAATGCCTGGAGTATTGACAGCAGTTCATTAGGGGGCAGTGCTGTCTCAAGCTCCACAACGGCATTGATATAGTCGGGCTGATTCGAGGAGCCATGAGGGGCACTCTGATAGAGGCATGAGTATTGTAAACAGCACGTTTGCGGCAACGCACTCAGCTCCTGGCAAGCACGCCGAACATGGCTTGCCGGATCATCAAGATTACTGCCCAGGGCAATATAGACAATGACAGCCATTTTTATTCTGCGGCAGGACGCTTACGGGGTTTTCGGCGGCGGCGTGTTTTACCTCCACCGCCCGTTGCAGTAGCCATTTTAATGCGTTCATCTTCACTGACTTCCTGTATCAGCGTCCACCACGCTGCCAATGCCGTATCTATCTCTCCAGACTCTGCCCTCAGTAGCAGGAAATCGTAGGCTGCTCGAAAACGTGGATACGCCAACAGACGCAATGCCCGCTTGCCGCGTTGCTCCAGTCGATGCTGCATATTCCAGATCTCACGCATCTGTAGTGAAAAACGCTTGGGAATAGAGACTCGCCTGACCTGCTGACTGATGGCCGCTGACCCAGCTTCGAGCATGGCATCATGTTTGGATTCACCTTTCGCTTCTAGTTTTTGCGCACGTAATCGCACCGGCTCCCAGAGTAAAACTGCAAATAGAAAAGCGGGCGTGACGGGTTTTTCTTCACGAATGCGGGTATCGGTATTTTCCAAACCCCGAGTAACGAAGGTGATGGGGAAACCCTGCTCTTCATGAGCCAGGCACTCATCAGTCTCAGGAAACAGGTGCCTGAACAGATCAAAGTGACGCAGCTTCTCAAAGGAGTAGAGTGCTGATCCGCCCAAAAATAGCTTCAATAGCTCATCAAACAGACGTGCCGCAGGGACACCATCCAACAGATTCCCATTTTCCAGCAAGGGTTTTTCACATGCAGGATTAATAGTAAATCCCAGCTTAGCAGCAAACCGCGCTGCTCGTAGCATTCTTACGGGATCTTCACGATAGCGTTGCTCGGGATCACCCAGCAAGCGAAGCACGCCCGCCTGCAAATCCTTTAGGCCATCGGCAAAATCAACAACAGAGAAGTCTTCAATATTGTAATAGAGGGCATTGACGGTAAAGTCACGCCGCATGGCATCTTCTTCAATCGTGCCATACACGTTATCTCTCAGCAGCATGCCACTTTTATCATCCAATTTCGCCTGATCTGAAGCGACCTCATGCCCTGCCCGAAAGGTTGCCACTTCAATAATCTCACGCCCAAAGTGAACATGAGCCAAACGAAAGCGACGACCAATGAGGCGACAATTACGAAATACATGCTTAACATCCTCAGGCGTGGCATCAGTAGCGACATCAAAATCTTTAGGCTCTCGCCCCAGTAGTAGATCGCGCACACCACCGCCAACCAAATAAGCTTGATAACCTGCTTTTTTTAGACGATAGAGAACTTTAACAGCATTCTCACTGATATTAGCGCGTGAAATAATATGTTCCGCACGCGGAATAATGGTTGGAGTAACTATTTTTATTTTCCTGTCATTGCTGACTTGTAGCATGAGTTAAGCTGAGTATAATAGCACCTCTTTAAGGTTCTCTGCTGCTCCCTTCGTCTAGCGGTTAGGACGCTGGCCTCTCACGCCGGTAACAGGGGTTCGATTCCCCTAGGGAGTACCATCTTTCTTGCAATATTGCATTGCTGACAGTGTTCACAAAGCGTCCATCCTCTAAACCAACGGTACTCATGCTGTAGCCTCAGCCCCTTTTTCAATGCCTTCAAAGGCTCGCACCCTATAATGAGATGATGGATTTTCACTCTTTAATAGATCCGCCACATGCTGCGCCAGGTTCTCCACCGTAGAATCACAGCGAATGAGGTAGCAACAGGCTTTCGGTAGCTCAAGCTCAAACACCCCCTGACCTGAGCGATAACTAAACCGATAATAAGCAACCTTATTTAGCTCGCTCTCCTCTAATAGATCAGCCTGTGTGCCAATATAAATATCACGCCAACGAGCCGCCCACTCTGCCTCTAATGCAGCTGACCTGTTCCCATTCTCAAAAATCTCAATATAGGAGCGATGACCGTGAGCAATGCGCTGACAATTGCCCACATGGTGTTTTAATCCATGACTGACATGGTAAAAATAACCCTCTCGCTGCTCTGCCCGCAGTCTGATTTTTATCTGCACCACATTTTTAGGTAACCGTGGTTGCAGCCGCTGCTCAATAGCGGTAGCGACAGACTCACATGTGATTTCATCGGTCTTAAGCAGGCAAGAGGCACTATTTGGGGCACTATGACGAATTGTGTAATCCGTTTGATAACGGTAAAGAACATCCTGGCATGATCCATTTTTCTGCAATTCTGTTCCAGGGTAGCCACATGGAATCAGCAACTTGTGGTCAAATTCATCATCAACCATCTGCTTAACCTGCTGCTTCACTTCACCAAAATCAAGCACCATGCCTTGGGCATCAAGTGAGCCATCCAGTTCAATATCCAACAGCCAGCTTTCGCCCAGCAAACCTCGTTTTGAATGCAGGTAGGAGAAATCGATAACAGTCAGGCTGTCTACAAAAAGTGTTGTCATACTAGGGAGTTACTTGAGATCAATGTGCAGATTTAAACCGCAAGCTCACGCATTGCGAATCGAGCGTATTCACGGATGAGAATAACAAAATCCAACGGTTGATGCATTTCATTTGTTTAAACTACACCTTACGATGTACTTCATACACCGCTGGCATTTGGGCAATTTGGTTTAAGACTCGGCTAAGCTGGGAAATATCTAATATCTCGACGGTAAACTGCATGCTGGCTGTATCGGTTTTACGATTAGATCGGCAGACAACGCCAACAATATCAAGCTTTTCATTGGTGAAAATAGATGAGATCTCTCCCAGCAACCCCTTGCGATCCTGTGCGTTAACTTGCACATCCACTGGGTAGGTTGAGCTGATTTCCTGATCACTCCAGGCCACGTCAATCAAACGTTCCTGCTTCGGCATGTCCAGCCGATTAACCATGGCACAATCTTTTCGGTGCACGGTCACCCCTCTTCCCTGGGTAATATAACCGACGATTGAATCATAAGGTACAGGCTTGCAGCAACGTGCAATATTAGTCATCAAATCATCCACACCATCAACAACGATCTCGCCTCTTGCGTTATCTTTGTGCTTGCTGCTTGAGGGTTTTCTTTTACTGGGTGTGGCATGTTTGCGCTCACCCGTTGCACCTGCAACCTGAATGGGAGAGATGTCACCTCGGCCTACTGCGGCGATCAAATCCTCACCCTTTTGCAAGTTAAACACGGCTGCAAGCTTATCAAGATTAGGCTTTTCCACACCCAGCCGGTTGAGCTCACGATCTAAACTGGAGCGCCCCATCTGCACATGCTGTTCAAAATCCTGATGTCGAAACCACTGCCTCACCCGGTTACGGGCGCGGGCTGTTTTAATATAGCCATGATGAGGGCTGAGCCAGTCTCGGCTGGGACCACCCTCACGAGCCGTGATGATCTCGACCGTATGGCCACTCTCTAATTGGGAGGTCAGCGGTACAATAGACCCATCCACTTTAGCGCCACGACATCGATGCCCCACATCTGAATGAATGGCATAAGCAAAATCAACAGGAGTCGCACCCTTAGGTAGCTCAATGACCTTGCCTTGAGGGGTCAACACGTAAGCTTGTAGCGGTTCAAATTCTGATTTAAAGCGGTCAAAAAAGTCCTCGGCTCCACTCTCTTCCTCTTTTAATTCAAGCCAGTTGCGCATCATAATGATGCGTCGTTCAAACTCACTGTCCTGTGTTTTACCCTCTTTGTAGGCCCAATGCGCCGCTACGCCCAGCTCTGAATGCTGGTGCATGGCATGCGTGCGAATCTGCACCTCCATGGTTTTTCCACCCGGCCCCATTACGGCGGTATGCAGTGATTGATACATGTTGGCTTTAGGGGTCGCAATGTAATCATCAAACTCACCAGGAATATGCCGCCAAAACCCATGCACAATGCCCAACACCGCATAACAATCAGCTACCGTATCGACTAAAACTCGCACAGCACGAAGATCAAATATCTGGTCAAAATCTACGGCTTTACGCTGCATTTTTCGCCAAATGCTGTTGATGTGTTTGGGTCGCCCACTGATTTCAGCCTTGATTCCATCTTCGCGAAACTTCGCTTCCAGCATCTTGATGACATCAGCGATAAAGCGCTCCCGCTCATCCCGTCGCCCATCCAGTTTGCTTGCCACCTCTTGGTAGGCATCTGGCTCCAGATAACGTAGCGCAAGATCTTCTAATTCCCATTTGACTTGCCAAACACCCAGTCGATTAGCCAGTGGCGCATAGATCTCCCGCGCCTCAAGCGCCACTCGCCGCCGCACATCATCAGGGAACGTCTTTACTGTACGCAGCCCATGCAGACACTCTGCCAAGACAATCAACACCACTCGTACATCATCTGCAATACTTAATAGCATGCGCCGCAGGTTTTCTGCATGCTGGCTATCTGCCCCTTGGGTTACATTCTTTTGAATGCCGGCTATCAATCCCATGCGCGCCATATCTTCGACCATTCCAGCCACGCCTTTGCTAAAACGTTCACGCAGCAGCTCGACATCAATCACTTTAGATTCAAGTGAATCATGCAATAGGGCAGCCGCCAGCGTTTCATGATCCATCCCCAGTCCCGCCAGGATATCGGCCACAGAGAGCAGATGACGCACGGTGCACTCACCCGACTCCTGCACTTCTCCCTGATGGATTCGAAATGTCAGCTCACAGGCATCCCGCAGTAGATCACGCTGCTGTTGATTAAAACGCTGACTAATAGAGTGCACCCAGGCATCTATCGCACGCTCATCTAACTGCTCATCTGTTGGAAGATTGGATGTGACACTAACCATAGCTGTTTTGCTTTAGCTCATATAACGCGTGATGATTCAGTCTAGCAAATGGCTCACCAGCCCATCAGCCAATTTGGGTTCAAACCAGGTGGATTTAGGCGGCATAATCTCATGAGCATCGGCAACGGCCATCAGTTCATCCATTGTGATGGGAAATAACGAAAAAGCGACGGCCATTTCACCGCTATCCACGGGGTTTTCCAAGCCAGCTCGGCCCCGAATCCCACCCACAAAACCAATACGGTCATCACATCGCAGCTCTTTAATACCTAATATGGGATTGAGCAGATGCTCAGTGAGCAGACTAACGTCCAATTTTGCAACGAGATCTGTGGAAGTATGACGGGAGTGAAGTGCCAAGCGATACCAGTGCCCTTTTAGGTACATGCCAAACTCACCGTTGCAGGTCGGGCGGTAGGGATGGGGGCTAGGTGTTACTTGAAAAACCTCTTCAAGCTTGTCGAGAAATGCCTGCTGAGTCAGGCCATTGAGATCTCGCACCACTCGATTGTATTCAAAGATATGCATATCACAATGGGCAAACATCACACTCAGAAAATAGTTATAGGGCTCTTCTCCCGTGTGATGAGGGTTAGCCGCTTTATGTTTGGCAGCGACTCTTGAGGCAGCGGCAGCACGGTGATGACCATCTGCCACATAGAGTGACGGCATTGCCTCCACTGTGCGAGTAATGGTGTCACAGGTTACCTGGTCGGTAATCAACCAGAGCTGATGCATGACATTGCCTTCAGCAATCGCATTAACATCAGGCGGAGATTCTGCTGCTCTGGCCAAAATGGTATCCAGCGTCTCATTTGCTTTGTAGGTCATCAGTACAGGGCTAGTTTGGGCATTGACCGCATCCATCTGACGCACGCGGTCATCCTCTTTTTCTGGACGAGTGAGTTCATGCTGTTTAATGCGCCCCGCATCATATGCATCAACTGAAGCAACGGCGACCAGGCCAGTCTGAACATGTGTGTCCACCCAGATACGATAAGCGTAATAGCAGGACTGTGGATCTGTAGATAGGGTGCCATCACTTTGTAAAGACACCAGCATCTCCGCCGCTTTGGCATAGACCTGTGGGGCATATTGATCAACCTCATCGGGCAAACCAATCTCGGGGCGAGAAATATGCAAAAAACTCCAGGGATGTCCAATAACCTTCTGTTTTGCCTCTTCCCTACTCAGGACATCATAGGGGGGAGCCATTACATCTTCAGCGCGTTCACGGACTGGACGCAAGCCGGCAAAGGGTTTAATCAGGGACATAGTGGTTTCTCATGTTTTACAAAATTTAAAGTGGGCGCATTGTTTCAAAGCATTGGCAGGGGTGCAAATCTCATCAAAGGAGCGGTTGATAACTGACATCCAGCACATAATAAATAGCCTTTCCTGCGGGTATTGACACTTCTACCTCATCGTCAATACCTTTCTTTATCAGTGCTTTTGCCATGGGGGAATCCATGCTGATAAAGACTTTTTCTGTATCAAATTCATCAGGACCCACAATGCGATAAATCACCTCTTCGCCCGCCTCATCCTCCAAACGTACCCAGGCACCAAAAAAAATACGGGCAGGGTCGCTCGGTGGCTCTATCACCACCTTTAAATTAGGCAGCCTTTTTTGTAGATACCGAATGCGCCGGTCGATCCCACCCAACTCCTTCTTGCGGTAGATATACTCCGCATTTTCTGAGCGATCACCTTCTGCTGCAGCCGCTGCCAACGCTTTAGTGACTTCAGCACGCCGCACCCAAAGTGCTTTTAACTCAACACGAAGAGAGTCATAGCCTTCCGCTGTAATATATAGCGATGCAGGTGGTTGAGGAAGACGGTAACGACCCATAGTTGGCAATTTCTCCCAGCAGCCGATTAATTAGCGGTAAAACCTAAAAAGACGCAGAGCACATAGAGATCATATCTTCCACACGCTCTACGCCTGTGCGCAGATTAGCTGCTTTTTTATATTTTAGATCACCTCTATTAATTCTGGGTGAGGCAGATTGAGATTCAAAATATTCAAGAGCAAGATGCTAAGTGCTTAGCAATGCAGCTATTGGATATTTTAGACTCAAGATGCCCCGCCATAAATTAATAAAGGTATCCTTTAATCTTTCTCATCAATCCAGGCCTGGGTCACAGCCTCTAAAATACGTTCACCACAGTGTGTTGGATCATCGCCAAATTCATCCAATGCCATAATCATATTTCTGAGATCAACAAAATTAAGATGATGGGGATCGACATCAGGATGGGCATCATCCAGTGCAATGGCAAGATCCAGTGAATCAGTCCACTTTAAGCTCATGGCTTGCTCCTAATGATTTTCTGCCACCATATTGATGGTGTATTTTGGGATCTCTATCACCAAGTCTTCATCACCAATAATGGCTTGGCAGCTTAGGCGGGACTCGGGTTCCAACCCCCAGGCCTTATCCAGCATGTCATCTTCAAATTCATCCGACTCGCCTAACGAATCAAAACCTTCACGAATAATGACGTGACAGGTAGTGCAGGCACAAGACATCTCGCAGGCGTGCTCAATCTCAATGCCATTTCTCACGGCCGCTTCGCAGATATGTTCACCGGGTTCTGCTTCAATTACTGCGCCTTCTGGGCAGAGTTCTTCATGCGGAAGGAATACAATTTTAGTCATTGAAGTTCTCCACCTTTTGTCCAGCCATCGCTTTATGGATGTTGGCGTTCATGCGCCGCTCAACATAAAATTCACAGCTCTTTTCAAGTGCTTCAATCGCCTCTTTAATCGCCTCATGATCATCTGATTCACTCAATGTGACAAGATGCTGAAATGATTTTTTAATCGGCTCCCGCTCTTCTTTCGTCAACAGTTGCTCGCCATCTGCAGCCAGCGCAGAAGCCAGTGCCTCAATCACACGCTTGGCCTCCACCTGCTGCTCACGTAATCGACGAGTATCCATATCCTCTTGAGCGTGAGCCATAGAGGCACGCAACATGCCTTCAATCTCACTGTCTGTTAGGCCATAAGAGGGTTTGACCTCAACACGTGTCTCTACACCGCTGCTCTGCTCTTTGGCGGTTACATGCAGCAGACCATCGGCATCAACCTCAAAAGTAACGAGGATGTGTGCCGCACCGGCAACCATCGGGGGAATTTCGCGCAGTTCAAAACGCGCCAGTGATCGACAGTCAGCAACCAGCTCGCGTTCCCCTTGCAGGACATGAATCGCCATAGCTGTCTGCCCATCTTTGAAGGTCGTAAATTCTTGCGCACGAGCAACTGGGATAGTGGTATTACGGGGAATGATTTTTTCTACTAGACCGCCCATTGTCTCAATGCCCAGGGAGAGCGGATTCACATCCAGCAGCAGCATTTCATCTTCTGGCTTGTTGCCAATCAGAATGTCGGCCTGAATTGCAGCACCCAGTGCCACGACTTTATCAGGGTCAATATCCACAAGTGGTGGTGTACCAAAAAAATTACCGACCATCTCACGTACATAGGGCACGCGTGTTGAGCCCCCCACCAGAACCACATCTTCAATCTCATCAGCCGTCAAACCGGCATCACGCAGCGCGCGGCGGCAAGGAGCCAAGGTTTTACGAATCAGAGGCTCAACCAATTGGTTAAAGGTGGCTCGATCCAACTCCCCTTGCCAATGGTTTCCATCTTCAAGCTCAATGTTGAGTTGTGCCACTGCTGCATCAGTCAGTGCCTCTTTTGCTGCACAAGCATCTCGCATCAATCGACGCAGCATGGCATGACCCGCATCATCTTTAATGCCTGCTTGCTGCATAATCCAACCTGCGACTATGCGATCAAAATCATCACCACCCAGGGCAGAATCACCGCCAGTGGAAAGCACCTCAAACACACCTTGGTTCAGCCGCAAGATAGAGATATCAAAGGTGCCACCGCCCAGGTCATAGATAGCATGCAGACCATCCTGGCCACGATCAAGCCCATAAGCTACCGCTGCGGCTGTTGGCTCATTAAGCAGTCGCAGTACATTAAGACCGGCTAATTGGGCTGCATCTTTAGTAGCTTGGCGCTGAGCATCATCAAAATAGGCAGGGACGGTGATAACTACGCCATTTAGCTCACCACCCAAACTGGCCTCGGCGCGTTTGGCCAATACCTTTAAGATCTCAGCAGAGACCTCAATAGGGCTGACATCACCACCTGCTGTATGAATGCGTGGAACAGCGGTCTCCTGCTGCTGAAACTCATAGGGCAATCGATTACCGAGGATTTTTATATCCTCAATGCTGCGCCCCATCAGCCGCTTTACTGAGGCGATGGTATTCAATGGATCAGTCGTTGCTGCCAAGATCGCCTCATAGCCGACCTCGATCTGCTCATCCAGGTAGCGCACAACAGAAGGTAATAGGTGGTGACCCTGCTCATCTGGCAGGGTTTCTGCCTGACCACTCCGTACCGTGGCAACCAGTGAGTTAGTTGTGCCTAAATCAATACCCACAGCCAGTTTATGTTGATGTGGTGCCAGCGATTGACCCGGTTCTGAAAGTTGTAAAAGTGCCATAGATTTAATCAGTTATTAATTAATGATTTGCCATAATTTTGTGCAAGTTTTTATCTAAAAACCAAGGCGGATATAGTTCAGGTTTAGCTTTTACTCAAAGTGCCTCATCTAGCTCCTCTTCAAGCTCTTCAACCTGAGTGCTAAGTTTATACAGGAATTGCAGTTTACTGACTGTCTCTTGAGACTGCTTTAAAGCTTGCGGTGTATCCGTCTCAAACTGCTCACTTATCTCTCGAAGCAGGCCTTGGATGTTGCTCTTAATACGATTCATCAAGCTGGCAACTGCATCATAAGGGTCAGCCTGCTGCTTAATTCCTGCTAACTCTTCACGCAGCTCCATCTGCTCCATCAAAAATCCACCATCTGTAATGCTAGCGCCTTTTGTTTCCAGATTTACACCCTTCAATTCCAACAAATACTGCGCCCGCAGCAGCGGTTTTTTCAGTGTATTGAGTGCATCATTGAGGCGAATTGAGCCTTGCATGGAGAGACGTTTCTCCTGCCCAGTTGCATTAGCATATCGATCGGGATGAATAGCGCGTTGCAACTCCCTATAGCGATCTGCGAGCCTGTTACTGTCCACCTCAAACCCAACAGGTAGACCAAACAACTCAAAGTAATTCTTCGAGAAATCCAACATAATTTATTTAGCTATCGAAATCAGAACACCTGGAGAACACCAGTTTAACGTTATTAACCATAGGGATGCTAAACAGAATTAAAGTATATTTTCAATATCAGCCAGCATCAATATGGCAGAAAACCATCAGACAGAGAAGCTTTCGCCGCAGCCGCATGACTCTTTGGTATTAGGGTTGTTGAACTTAAAACCTTCACTCAATCCCTCTTTTACAAAATCTAGCTCGGTGCCATCCAGATAGAGGAGACTTTTGGTGTCAACCAATACCTTGATATCCCTATCCTCAAAGACGGAGTCGCCCTCTTCAATCTCATCGACAAACTCTAATACGTAAGCCATACCAGAGCATCCCGACGTGCGTACACCTAAACGGACACCAATACCCTTCCCTCGGCTTACCATAAACTTATTAACGCGAGCTGCAGCGGCTTCAGTCAGTGTAATCGCCATAGCTATTTCTTGTCCTGCTTCGCAGTGTAATCACTGATCGCTGCTTTGATGGCATCTTCTGCCAATACAGAACAGTGAATCTTTACCGGCGGCAGCGCTAGTTCTTCAGCTAGGTCAACATTTTTGATCTTGGTTGCTTCTTCCAGGGTTTTACCTTTTACCCATTCAGTTAAGAGGCTACTGGAGGCAATAGCAGAACCACAACCGTAGGTTTTGAATTTGGCATCTTCAATGATACCTTCATCATTAACCTTAATCTGTAGACGCATTACATCGCCACAGGCTGGAGCACCGACCATACCGGTACCTACATCGCTATCTTCTTTATCAAGAACACCTGCATTACGCGGGTTCTCGTAGTGATCTAAGACTTTTTCACTGTATGCCATGATTCAAACTCCTATGCTCTTTTAGCCAAAACCGATTCAACTATAATGCGCATCACTTGCTCGATTATTTATATTTAGATAATAGCCCAAACTCGGAGTTCCTGGTTTTAAGATCAAGAATCCCATTGCCTTATGCTTAGTGAGCTGCCCAGTCAATCTCTTTCAGATCAATGCCATCTTTGTGCATCTCCCACAGCAGTGAAAGTTCACGCAGCCGGGTCACCTGTTTTTGCAGGTCTGCGATCACTTCGCTCACTTCATCATCTGTCGTGAAACGGCCTATACTGAAGCGGATAGAGCTATGTGCCAGCTCATCTTCACGGCCAATCGCTCTCAACACATAGCTGGGTTCTAAACTTGCTGAGGTACAAGCTGAACCAGAGGAGACTGCCATGTTTTTTAGCGCCATCACCAATGACTCGCCTTCAACATAATTAAAGCTGACATTGAGATTACCGGCGACTCGGCGCTCTAAATCACCATTGAGGTAGACCTCTTCCATCTCTTTGAGACCATCCCATAGGCGGTTTCGCAAAGCCATAAGGCGGGCATTTTCACTCTCCATCTCCTCTTTGGCGATACGAAAAGCCTCTCCCATACCTGCAATCTGGTGCGTTGCTAGCGTACCTGAGCGCATCCCCCGCTCATGACCACCGCCGTGCATTTGAGCCTCAATACGCACACGCGGTTTGCGTCGCACATATAGCGCACCAATGCCTTTAGGTCCATAAATCTTATGCGCAGAGAGTGACATCAGATCCACTTTTAATTCTGATAAATCAATTGGAATCTTACCCGCACTCTGTGCCGCATCAACATGGAACAAAATCTTACGTGATCGGGTCATTTCGCCAATGGCTGCAATATCCTGAATGACACCAATCTCATTATTGACATGCATAATAGAGACCAAAACCGTGTCATCTCGCATGGCATTTTCTAATTTTTTAAGGTCAATCAAGCCATTAGATTCAGGATCAAGATACGTCACCTCAAAGCCTTCTCGTTCTAGCTGACGGCAGCTATCCAAAACGGCTTTGTGCTCTGTTTTGCAGGTGATGATGTGCTTGCCCTTTTTCTTATAAAAATGGGCAACGCCTTTTAGTGCAAGGTTATCTGACTCTGTTGCACCAGAGGTCCAGACAATTTCACGAGGATCGGCATTGATAAGGTCTGCCACATCACGGCGCGCTTTATCTACTGCCTCTTCTGCTTTCCATCCATAGTGGTGCGACCGAGATGCTGGGTTTCCAAAGTCACCATCCGGAGTCAAATACCGACACATTGCCTCTGCAACGCGCGGATCAACCGGAGTGGTCGCTGAATAGTCCATGTAAATAGGTGCCTTCATCTATTGCTCCACTCACTATTTTCTATAATTTGTACGGGTAATGTATTAATTGGTTGCCCCAGGATTGGGTGGCAAATCCACTGCTAAATCAGTATTGCAGACCCCATCCTGACGTTGCGAAACCTTTTGCACCCCCTGGGTAGCCATTAAACTCTCCAAACTAACCTCTTTCAGATAATCGTAGATGCGGTTACTCAAATCTTCCCAAAGATTATGCGTTAAACAAACCTCATTGTTTTGACAGTTATGCGCCCCGTTGCATCGGGTGGTATCAACACTTTCATCAACAGCTGCAATGATCTCTGCTATGGATATTTCAGCCGTTGCACGTGCCGGACTATAGCCGCCACCTGGGCCACGAACACTGTAAACCAGCCCTTGTTTACGCATCCGAGAAAATAGCTGCTCTAAATAAGATAGGGATATCCCCTGGCGTTCAGCAATATCTGCCAGCGTAATGGGTCCCTTTTTATGATGCAGTGCCAAATCCAACATTGCTGTTACAGCATAGCGACCTTTTGTTGTCAGCCTCATTGTTTAGTGCCTCAAAATTTATCTCAAAAAACAACCGTTTTTATAGCCATTTTATATTCTGTAAATTACGCATTAACGCTCTATTTCATCCGCTTTAACAGACGAAGCTTCCAGCAGCTCTTCCGCCTCTGAAACAATCTCACAGCACTCCATTTCCGGCATCCTTATCTGGCTGTTATCCTCTCCTCCCACATCCTGTAGCTTTTCTGACATAGTCTCCATGCGCTTATCCATAAGATGAATATGATCCAGCATATGGTTGATTGCATGTGCGACAGGATCCGGCATATCTGATGAAGTGCCGTAGGCATCGAACCCCATTTTTTTAGCAATGGCCTCTCTCTCTGCTGAGACCTCAGCATGAAGACCCACTAAATGACCTGGAACACCAATAACCGTTGCGTTTTCAGGCACCGACTTAACCACTACAGCATTTGACCCAACTCGAGCACCATCGCCCAAATGAATAGGCCCCAGCACTTTAGCGCCTGCACCCACTACAACATTATTCCCAAGTGTTGGATGGCGTTTCCCCGCATCCCAGCTTGTACCACCTAGTGTTACACCATGATAAAGTGTGCAATCATCACCAATCTCGGCTGTTTCACCAATCACAACTCCCATCCCATGATCAATGAAAAAGCGTCGTCCAATAATGGCACCTGGATGTATCTCAATGCCTGTTACCCAACGCACCACATTTGATAGTACGCGAGCTACCCAACATAATTTATTTTGCCACAACCAGTGTGACGCACGATGAAACAAGACTGCATGAATGCCTGGGTAAGTCGTTATAACTTCAAAAACATTACGCGCAGCAGGATCTCGCGTAAAAACACATCCAACATCTTCTCTAATACGAGAGAACATTAATCAATTCACCTACGACACTTAATAATTTCCGAGTATTTTACTCGATAATTATAAAATGTGCGCGTTAAATTTCCTACAAATTCACTGGTTATTTTTATGTGCCTGATATTAATAGCAATTATAACTTTAATTTTTTATATTTTCAGACTGACCCAGCATATTATTTTCAGCGTCAATCACACCAACTGCCTAAAAATAGGCGCGGTGAAATCAACAATTTTATAATTTGCAGTTCTGTGCCGCACTTAAAATGCCACGAAGAATATTGAGTTCATCATTATCTGGTTGCGCACGGTTAAATAAACGACGCAATCTTCGCAACAGCCGAGTGGACTGGCGAGGATCTGAAAAATGGATATCCTGCATGGTCTGTTTCAAATGTTGAATAAACCCTTCCATCTCATCAGCTGTAGCGACTTGGCGATCAGCCTTTAGCTCTGGAGCAATCTTCTCCAACGATGTCATCCGCAATTCATAGGCGAGTACCTGCACAGCCATAGAGAGGTTTAAGGAGCGGTACTCCTCATTGGCTGGAATATGCACCAAGTACTGGCAACGATCCATCTCTGCATTGCTTAAGCCAGAATTTTCACGCCCAAAAACGAGGGCAACAGACCCTTGTCTTGCTCCACTTAATAACTGCGAGGCACACTCTCGAGGGGCAAATTGAGGCCACTCTACACGACGCAGCCTGGCACTCGCGCCTACGACCAAATGACACCCATCCAGAGCCTCATTCAAACTATTACAGACCCTGGCGTTATACAGCAGGTCATCAGCACCCGAAGCTCTCGCAGTAGCTTCTGCACACGGAAACTCTTTAGGCTGCACTAAATAAAGCCGACTTAAGCACATATTCTTCATCGCCCGAGCAACCGCACCAATATTTCCAGGATGGGTAGTACCAACCAACACAATGCGAATGTTATCTAAACTCATCATTTTTCACTATTTTTTAAGGCAAAATTGATAAAAAAAAGCAGGGTACTTAGTCACTACGGTCGGGTCAATTGAAAATATCCTTTATCCTTGGAACCGCTTGCTGTATCTTTGCCGCCCATGCACAAGCACCCAATGATTAATATAGCTGTTCGAGCAGCCCGTAGCGCGGGTAACATTCTACTGCGCAATTTTGACCGAGTTGACACGCTTACCGTCACATCTAAAGGACTGAATGACTTTGTCAGTGAGGTAGATCGCTCTGCGGAACAAGCCATTATTCAGGTAATAAAGAAATCATACCCCGATCACGCCATTCTCGCCGAAGAGAGCGGAGCTCATCCAGGCAATGACTACCAGTGGATTATCGACCCACTGGATGGAACCACAAACTACCTCCACGGCTCGCCACATTTTTCTATCTCAATTGCAGTAAAACGCCGTGGTGAACTAGAGCACGGAGTCGTTTATGACCCCATCCGTGAAGAGATGTTTACTGCGAGCAAAGGGACTGGTGCCTATCTAAACGACCACCGTATTCGAGTTACTGCACGCCCTAATTTAAAAGGTGCTTTACTTGGTACAGGCTTCCCATTCCGTGACCAGCGCCATATTGATGCCTATCTAGGCATGTTTAAAGACCTCTCAAAGGAAACGGCAGGGATTCGCCGCCCAGGATCTGCTGCGCTGGATTTTGCCTATGTAGCAGCGGGTCGATTAGATGGCTTCTGGGAACTTGGATTAGCCGAGTGGGATTTCGCCGCAGGCGCACTTATTGTGCGTGAAGCGGGTGGCACAGTAACCGATTTAGCCGGTGGCAATCAATATTTTGATAGCGGAAACACTATTGCAGGTGGACTTAAAGCACACGCTGCTATATTGAACGCCATTCGCCCCCACCTTAATGAAAAACTAAAGTTCTAACATTCAGGAACCATTTTCCCTTCATTTTTATCGGTTATTACCGCTAAGTTTAGAGACTTAAATAACTCTGAACCCATGGTAATCCGATGGCAAGCAATAAAAAGTACACTACAGATTTCAGTAACCGCGCACTGGAAACAATTATGCGTGAAGTACTGAACGGCATGGAAGAGTGTCTACTTGAAGCCGCTTATGAAAAGCCTGGAAATGCCGGTTTTGAGATCATTGATATCCATCCACCACGCAAACGCAAGAAACTTACGTCAATAGAAAAAGCGAACAATTTAGAGGCCGCGATCATCGATTTTTCTGCAAAAAAACAACGCTACAACTAATAGACTTCACCTGTTAGGGGCGGGCATCTGCATTTGCATCATCCGCTCCCTCTTTCTTTACCGGCATCATGTCAGCTTTACTGATACCCAGCATTAAGACAGCGGTGCTAGCAACATAGATGGATGAATAGGTTCCAACCACCACACCAATTATTAACGCTAATGCAAACCCGTGAATAATCTCCCCACCCAGCACAAATAGCGCGATGAGCACCAACAATGTGGTAACCGAGGTCATCATCGTACGTGACAAGGTCTGATTCAGAGAGGCATTGATAATTTCGGCCGGTGTTCCTTTTCGCATCTTACGAAAATTTTCACGGATGCGGTCATAGACTACGATAGTATCGTTCAGGGAATAACCAATCACTGCCAGCACCGCCGCCAGCACCGGCAGATCAAACTCGATCTGAAAGAGAGCAAAGATACCCATAGTGATCAATACATCATGCACCAGCGCAACGATTGAGCCTACCGCAAATCGGTACTCAAAGCGCATGGCCACATAGATCAAAATGCCAATCAGCGCATAAAGCATGGCGAGGCCGCCATCTTCTGTCAGCTCATCACCCACCTGAGGACCAACAAACTCTACCCGCCGCAATTCAGCCTCACCTTCAGCCGCCACCTGCTTAAGGGCGCTAAAAGCTTGATCACTCAACTCTGCATTGGACATACCGGCACGAGGAGCCAAGTTAACCAGCACCTCTCTTGTTGTGCCAAAATGCTGTGCTGTTGCATCTTGAAAACCAGCCTCTGCCAATGCACTGCGCACCTGACCCAAATCAGCTGACTGCTGATAGCCAACCTCAATCAGGGTTCCACCTGTGAAATCAATTCCAAGATCCATTCCACGCATGGCAATTGACGCAATAGCCACAAGGATGGCAATTGCTGACAGGGCTACTGCAAACTTCCGCATGCCCATGAAATCAACTGCACGATTTAATTTAAATAGCTGCATGATTGTATTTTCAGTTTCTATATTCAGAGGTTAAGTAAACCAACAACGCTTAACAAATAATAAAAATTATTACATCTTCTTCAAAATCACTATATTGAAAGCTTACTCACACGTTTACCACCGTAGATAAAATTCACTACCGCACGTGTGCCGATAATTGCAGTAAACATCGAGGTTAAAATGCCAATAAACAATGTGACCGCAAACCCTTTGATTGGCCCAGTACCAAACCCAAACAGTACCGCTGCTGCAATAAGCGTTGTAACATTGGCATCCATAATTGTCGAAAATGCCTTCTCATAACCCGCATGAATACTAGCTTGCGGCGTATTACCATTGTTTATCTCTTCACGAATACGTTCAAAAACAAGCACGTTTGCGTCAACCGCCATACCCACCGTCAATACAATACCCGCAATGCCAGGCAAAGTGAGTGTGGCCTGTAGCATTGAGAGCACAGCCACAATTAAAACTAAATTCACCACCAGCGCCATATCTGCAACCAAACCAAAGACTCGGTAGTAGATTGCCATAAACACCATTACAAGAATCAAGCCAATAACAACCGAATTAAATCCCTGTTCAATGTTATCCGCACCCAGGCTGGGGCCAATGGTACGCTCTTCCACAATCTCAATGGGGGCAGCCAATGCACCCGCACGCAATAAGAGCGCCAAGTCTCGCGACTCTTCTGTGCTATCTAATCCTGTCGTTTGAAACCGTTTACCAAAGGCCTCTTGAATGGTGGCAATACTAATAACCTCTTCCATCTTTCGTTTGCGTTTAAGCGTTTTGCCATCTTTATCCTGATATTTTTCATATCGTGTCTCAATGAACACCACAGCCATCGGTTTGCCGACATTATCTGAGGTCACATTGCGCATGCGTCGTGCACCAGGGCCGTCAAGATTCACAAATACAGCAGGTCTGCCTGAACGCTGGTCTAAACCAGAGGAAGCATTGGTAATCTGATCACCCGTAACAATCACCCGTTTTTTAAGCAGCACAGGACGACCATCACGCGT
>JAJRWL010000180.1 GCA_024276875.1 Gammaproteobacteria bacterium | reverse complement strand
TTGATCCACGCCGTAGCGAGCTGTTTTTGGTAGAGGGTGACTCTGCCGGTGGTTCTGCTAAACAGGCACGAAATAAAGAGTTTCAGGCCGTCATGCCGCTACGTGGCAAAATTCTCAACACCTGGGAGGTTGACTCAGCTGAGGTGCTGGCCTCGCAAGAGGTGCATGATGTTTCGGTCGCTATTGGTGTTGAACCGGGATCTGATGATCTATCGAAACTTCGCTTTGGGAAGGTCTGTATCCTGGCGGATGCTGATTCGGATGGGTTGCATATTGCTACCTTGCTGTGTGCGTTGTTCCTGCGTCATTTTCGTAAGCTGGTACAGGAGGGGCATGTCTATGTGGCTATGCCACCGCTCTACCGTATCGATGTGGGCAAACAGGTTTTTTATGCCTTGGATGATCGTGAAAAGAGGGGCGTTTTGGATCGCATCAAGGCAGAAAAGATCAAAGGTAAAGTGAGTGAGCAACGCTTTAAAGGGTTGGGTGAGATGAACCCATTGCAGCTGCGTGAAACCACCATTCATCCTGACACTCGGCGGCTGGTGCAGCTTGTGATTAAGGCGGGTGATGCTAGTAATAGCATGATGGATATGCTGCTGGCCAAAAAGCGGGCGGGTGATCGTAAGCAGTGGTTGCAAGAGAAAGGTGATTTGGCAGAGGTGTAACCTGATGTGGCGGCTAATAAACAGAATTGAATGTGTGGATTTAAAATCTAAATGACAGACCAGATTGAGTTGAACGCAGAGGGTATTGAACAGCAGCCCTTGGCCCGCTTTACTGAGCAGGCTTATCTAAATTACTCCATGTATGTGATTCTTGACCGCGCCTTGCCACACATTGGTGATGGTCTCAAGCCGGTGCAGCGGCGCATTCTTTATGCCATGTCGGAGCTGGGGTTGTCGGCAACGGCTAAATATAAGAAATCGGCGCGTACTGTGGGCGATGTATTGGGCAAGTTTCACCCACATGGCGATACGGCTTGCTATGAAGCGATGGTGCTAATGGCGCAGAGTTTCTCTTATCGCTACCCGCTGGTGGATGGTCAGGGTAACTGGGGTGCGCAGGATGATCCAAAATCCTTTGCGGCCATGCGTTATACCGAGGCAAAGCTGACCCCTTATGCCCAGGTGCTATTGTCTGAATTGGGGCAGGGTACGGTTGAGTGGTCGCCTAATTTTGATGGTACATTGAAAGAGCCGTGCACCTTGCCGGCACGTCTGCCTAATCTGCTGCTGAATGGCACGACGGGTATTGCCGTCGGCATGGCAACGGATGTGCCACCGCATAATCTGCGCGAAGTAACCAGCGCCTGCATTCGTCTGCTGGAATATCCAAAATCCACATTGGAAGAGTTGTGTGAGCATGTGCAGGGGCCAGACTATCCCACGGATGCAGAGATTATCACCCCCAAGGCAGATCTGTTGAAGATGTATCAAACCGGTCATGGCAGTGTGCGTATGCGCGCCCGCTATGAGTGGGATCGGGGTGAGATTGTGGTTCATGCCTTGCCGCACCAAGTCTCAGGTGCGCGTGTATTGGAGCAGATTGCAGCGCAAATGCAGGCCAAAAAACTGCCATTGGTAGAAGATCTGCGGGATGAGTCCGATCATGAAAATCCCACCCGATTGGTCATTGTGCCGCGCTCCAACCGAGTGGATGTGGAGCGGCTGATGTCTCACCTGTTCGCCTCAACTGACCTGGAACGCACCTATCGGGTCAATATGAATGTGATTGGCCTGGATGGGCGACCTGCGGTTAAAAACCTGTGGGAGATGATCAATGAGTGGCTGGTGTTTCGGACAGAAACTGTGCGCCGACGTTTACAGTATCGTCTGGATAAGGTGCTGGAACGACTGCACTTGTTAGATGGTTTGCTGATTGCCTTTTTGAACATGGATGAGGTGATCCATATCATCCGTACAGAGGATGAACCCAAGCCTGTTTTGATGGAACGCTTCAGCCTGACTGACCCACAAGTCAATTATGTGCTGGATACCAAGCTGCGTCAGTTGGCTCGTTTGGAGGAGATGAAGATTCGAGCTGAGCAGGAGGAGCTGGCTGTTGAGCGGGATAAGTTGGAGAAAATTCTGGGGTCAAAACAACGCCTGAAAACCTTAATCCGAAAAGAGCTACAGGCGGATGCCGAAGCCTATGGTGATGAACGTCGTTCCCCCATTGTGGCACGCAGTGCAGCAGAGGCGTTGCAAGAGACAGATCTGACCCCCAGTGAGCCAGTGACGGTTGCGCTCTCAGAAAAGGGCTGGGTGCGGGTGGCGAAAGGGCATGAGATTGATGCGGCGACACTGAATTATAAGTCCGGTGACAAACACCTCAGTTCAGCCCGATTGCGCAGTAATCAGCAGGCCATATTCCTTGATTCATCGGGGCGCTGTTATGCCCTGTTGGCACACACCCTTCCTTCAGCACGCGGGCAGGGTGAACCGCTGACAGGACGGTTTAATCCACCGTCGGGTGCAACCTTTGTGGCGGCGCTGGGTGGTGATCCTCATCAATGGTATCTGATAGCTTCAGATGCCGGTTATGGTTTTCGGGTGCAGCTCAATGAGTTGGTGACCAAGAATAAGGCCGGCAAGGCGCTGCTCACTTTGCCGCAGGGGGCGTCTGTTATGACCCCCGTCCCCGTTACTGATCCGGCGACAGATCGCTTGGTTGCTATCACCAATGAGGGACGTATGTTGGTCTTTCCGACGGCTGAGTTGCCGGCATTGGCACGCGGCAAGGGCAATAAGATTATTAGTATCCCATCCAAGCGGGTAGTATCGCGGGAGGAGTTTGTGGTGGCCATTGCCAGTGTCCCAGAGGGTGGGCGGTTGGTTGCCTATTCAGGGAAGCGTCATATTGTGCTTAAAAGCAGTGATCTTGATCATTATCAGGGCGAGCGGGGCAGGCGTGGTAATAAGCTGCCACGAGGCTTTCAAAGAGTAGATGCGGTTAATGTGGAGGTTACTACTTAATTAGCTGCTGTAATTTTATATATCATAATGCTGAGAGGGTGGCTCTTCTTTACCTTCTAAAATACGCATTTTTTGCATCAGTGAATCGAGCTCATTTTCAAGCAACGTGTTGCATGTTTCTGACTCTTTGAGCATCTGCTCTAAGCGTTGAATATCATGGTTGCTTTGTGGGTTATCTAGATTGATTTGATCCTCATTTTCGAGCATGCGTATTTTATTTTGTAGTTCAGAGAGTTCATTTTCTAATAACCTCACACAGGTTTCAGACTCATTCAGCTTGTGCTCCAGACCTTGAGTTGTTTTAGGTTCGCTAGTGACTTCATTTTGTGCTGCCTGTTCGGAAGGTTTTTTGTAACCCACCCTCATCAATTCCAGCTCTAGCTCACGAATAGTTTCTACCTGTTTGTCTGTTTTTGCTTTGAGTTGCTCAAGTTCTATTTCACCTGTGGTATGTAAATTGTAAGTTGACTCACTGTTTTCACCGCTTGATGTAGCATCGGCTGGTTGATGTGCGTGGATTTCTTGCTCGAGTTCATGGATCTGTTGATGGGATGTTTCAGCCGCTTTTTGACTTGCTTCAAGCGCTGCGGTTAGTTTTTCATTTTGTATTTTGCTTGTTATGAGTTGATTGACTATTTCACTGCGTAATTTTTCTGATTGATGTAGGTTTTTAATCTCTTCTTTGAGTCTGGCTATCTCTGTTAAAAGTGCTTTCTCGCCTTTTTTAACTTCCAGAAGTTCATGTTCTATTTTTTCCAAAGCCATGTTTTTATCATGTAGTAGCGCTCTAATGGTATCGGCTCGCTCTTTTTCATCCCGATATTTTTTTCTAAATTTGAGTAGTTCATCTTGAATATCATGAACAAGACGCTGCCATCTGTTGTCGGATCGGATATAAAAATATATCAGAGCAATAAGTAGCCCAAGTGTTGTGATAAACACTTCAGCAGCAAAGATAAGATAATGGCTGGCTATTTCCATCGGTTATTAATGGTTAGTACGGGTAACTTAACCATTATCGGCATTGGTTAAGAAAATATTAGTTTGTTTTGATTTTTAAGTGTTTGTTAGAGGGGCTATGTTTCATTTAGTATTTCAGTGTCTGCATGTGAGTAGGGAGGGGCGCAGCAGCAGAGTATGATTAAGGGGGATTTTTCACTGTTGCTTATTTTATGAGGGGTTTTGGGCGGAATGCAGATACTGTCGCCGGCCTGAATATTGAGTTCTTTATCTCCAAGTTGCATCCATCCTTCCCCAGCGGTTATATGATAAATCTCTTCAGATTGATGGTGCTGATGCAGTTGTGTTGAGCATCCTGGCAGTATAGTAGCTTCTGCAAGGCTTTGATTCTTAACATTATGATGAGCTGGGTGTAGTAACTCTCGGATGAGAGAATCATCTTTGGTTTGGTAAGGGGTAATGCTGTTATATCGGGTTTTCATGGTTTTAAGCTTAATTTAACGTAAGGTGGGTAATCGCCAGGCTGTTGTTTGAGTGTACAGATAAAAACTGTTTCGTAATCTAGGGTTATTACAGATAATGCATAGCATGAATCCACCTAATCTTACCTCGATGTTGCAACAATTGATTGCAACGCCATCCATCAGCAGTGTTAATTCACGCTGGGATCATGAAAACACCACCATCATAAATCTATTGGCACAGTGGTTGGATGGGCTTGGATTCAATGTGGATGTGCTGCCCATACCAGGATTGTCTGGTAAGGCCAATCTGATTGCGCGAATCGGTTCTGGTGAAGATGGCTTGGTGCTATCAGGACACAGTGATACGGTTCCTTATGATGAAGGGCGCTGGCGTTATGACCCCTTTGTTTTGACAGAAGTAGGCGACCGGTTGTATGGGTTGGGCACGGCTGATATGAAATCCTTTTTTGCTTTGGTTATTGAGGCAATTAAGGCGATGCCGTTGGGTAGGCTGACGCAACCTTTAACGATCATTGCCACCGCCGATGAAGAGAGTTCAATGAGTGGCGCTCGCGCTTTGGTGGCAAGGCAGCAGCGTCTGGGGCGTTATGCTGTCATTGGTGAGCCAACAGGGCTGAGACTCATACGCATGCATAAAGGTATTGCAATGGAAGCGATACAGTTGACGGGGCGCTCGGGGCACTCCAGTGACCCTGCACATGGTATCAATGCGCTGGATGGCATGTACAGGGTGATGAGCGAGATTATAGCGTGGCGCGAAGAGTTAGCGCGTTGTCATCGTAACGCAATGTTTAAGGTTGAGACGCCAACAATAAACCTGGGCCATATTCAAGGTGGGGATAATCCTAACCGCATTTGTGCGCAGTGTGAATTACATATCGATATGCGTTCCCTGCCAGGCATGCAGCTTGATGATATGCGGGGGGCGTTGAAAAAGCGCCTCGCCACAGCGCTCCAAGGTAGTGGGCTACAGTTTAAAATGAGATCGTTGTTTCATGGTACACCCGCAATGGAAACGGCCGCTGATTCAATCATTGTTCAATATGCTGAGGCACTGACGGGCTTTAATGCAGAGGCGGTCTGTTATGGCACAGAAGGTCCCTATCTGACTGAGTTAGGAATGGAGACTATAATTATGGGGCCGGGCGAGATTAAACAGGCTCATCAGCCAGATGAGTATCTAGAGATGAGCCACATTAAACCCAGTATTCAGTTAATACAGTCACTGGTGCATCGGTTCTGTTACTAAGAGAAAAATTGTGCCCATAAAAAAATCAAAACCAGATATGTTTGTAGATTGGTTTCGTCGTTCATCCCCCTATATTCATGCCCATCGAGGCGGCACTTTCGTCATCGTCTTTGGTGGAGAGGCGGTTGCAGATAACGCCTTTCCTAACCTGATTCATGATATTGCCCTGCTGCATGGGCTGGGTATCAAGCTGGTTTTAATCCATGGTGCACGCCCTCAGGTTGAGCAGCGCTTAAATGCACAAAATGCCCAGATACAATATATCAATGGTCTTCGTGTAACGGATGACGCTGCACTGGTGTGTGTTAAAGAGGCGGCGGGGATGGTGCGGGTTGAGATTGAAGCGCTTCTTTCGATGGGGTTGGCAAACTCGCCTATGGCTGGGGCGCGAATCAGAGTCGCATCAGGTAATTTTGTGACAGCACGCCCGTTAGGGGTGAGGGATGGCGTGGATTACGGCCATACAGGTGAGGTTCGACGCATTGATACGGATGCAATATGTCAACAGCTAGAGGCGCAAACTATGGTGCTGATTCCGCCGCTTGGGTACTCCCCTACCGGTGAGGTGTTTAACCTCAGTGCCGCTGATCTTGGCGCGGCTGTTGCGACGGCGCTGGGTGCAGATAAACTGATTATGTTGATGGAGGGCAAGGGACTGGTTGATAGTCGCAATCAGTTGATCCCCCACATCATTGCGCGTGAAGCGGAAGCAATGTTGGCACGCCGGAAAACGCTGCCTGAGGATGCGGTTCAACATGTGCGAGCGGCCATTAATGCCTGTCGTCGAGGGGTGAAACGCATTCATCTACTGGGACGGGATTTGGATGGTGTTTTGCTGCGGGAACTTTTTACCCGTGATGGCGCTGGCTCGTTGATTACAGCAGAACCGTATGAGGATGTTCGCACGGCATGTATTGATGATGTGGGTGGCATTTTGGAGCTATTGGCACCACTAGAGGAAGAGGGCAAGCTGGTGCGTCGCTCGAGGGATCTGCTCGAGACAGAGATTGATCGCTTTACCGTGGTAGAACGAGATGGCATGGTGGTGGCCTGTACGGCGCTTTATCCCTATGAAAAAGAGTAGTTGGCAGAGCTGGCTTGTCTTGCCGTGCATCCCGATTTTCAAAACAACCAGCGTGGTGAATCTTTATTGCAACATATGGAGAGCAAAGCGCGTTCACTGGGTATTGCTGGGCTATTTGTGTTGACGACTCAAGCGACACATTGGTTTAGGGAGCGGGGTTTTGACATGCTGCCACTGCAAAAATTACCGATAAAAAAACGCCAGCTTTACAACTATCGGCGCAATGCCAAGGTGTTTTTTAAAAAGCTCTGATTTTGCAGTGCCATTTTGGTAGTCTGCCCACCCTGTTAATCCACTTTAAGATTAAGTAAAAACAACCATGGCTCATGGCTCTAAAAAAGCAGTGGTGACAGCGATTGTCGCCAATGCTGTTGTCACGGTATTGAAATTTCTTACCGCCTTTGCGGGCGGTTCGCCCTCAATGATGAATGAAGCTGTTCACAGCTTGATGGATACCCTTAATCAGGGGTTTCTATTGCGTGGCTTAACGGAGGCAGATCGGCCGGCTGATCAACACTGCGCCTTTGGTCATGTGCAGAAAAAATATCTTTGGAATCTATGGAGTGCTATTGGACTATTTTCGATTGGTGCTGGGCTGGGATTGGCTCATGCATGGCATGCTTGGCACAATCTGAATCTAGCAAATGAAGCGGCGCTTGTTGAGCTGTTTGGGATCTTTTTTGATCCGTTAGGTTTGGCTTTGATCGTGCTTGGCATCGCTTTTCTTATTGAAGGTTACTCATTCATCGTTGCGCTCAAAGAGTTCATATTGGCCATGCGCAGGGATGGTCTCTCCAACCCCTTTAGTTACCTGCTTAAATCAAAAGACCCCACGCTGATTGCGGTGGTGCTGGAAGATTCAGTGGCTATGTTGGGGTTGGCTTTTGCCGTTTCGGGTATTGGCCTGACTGCGCTTACAGGCAATGCGCTGTGGGATGTTGGCTTCTCTGCACTTATTGCGGTTATGCTGGGCGGTATCGCTTTTTATCTGGGAATGGTCAACATGCGCTTTCTTGCAGATATGCGAGACAAAAGTGCAGAAGCTGCATTTGTCCGAGTGGTGAGACGGCACACAGAGGTGGAGCGCTATCATGATCTACGTTCAATTATTCTGGATGAAAATAATACGGTTTTAATCGCAGAGATTGAGCTGCGGGAGGAGGCGATAGTCCCTGGATTGCACGCTCTTATTGATCAGCACGTTGAAAAAATGATGCAGCAGATACCGGCTCACCGTCAAGCACTGCCTGAAGTGAAGCGTTATTTAGATGCTCGTGCTGCCGTGCAGGGCACGTTAGCGCGTACAGAGCAGATTATTGGTGAGCTTGAAGTGAGCTTGCAGAAGGTTGCACCTCAGGTGACGCACATTACTATTGAAGTAAAAGGGATAACAGGAGATGTCATTCTTTAATGTTTATAATTATTCGATTTATTACTCTATTTTTGGTGTGACTATATAAATGCTAGTAAAACAATATTATTCAGAGACAGGCCATAAAATCCATGTTTCACGTCAGCAAGCAAGTGATTTTGCTAAAAATATTGCTGATGACTTTAATCCCATCCATGATGTAGATGCCAAACGCTTTTGCGTGCCAGGTGATCTGCTATTTGGGATTCTGCTGGCTAAGTACGGTTTAAGTTGCAAGATGGCGTTTATTTTTTCTGGCATGGTGACAGATGAGGTGTCGTTGCGGGTTCCTGCTGTAGATGCAGACCATATCTCGATTGTCAGTGATGCGGGTAAAGAGTATCTAAATATTAACCGCAGTGGCGACACTTCGCTTAATCAAGCATTAATTAGCCGCTTTACCCGTAGCTATATAGAATTCTCAGGGCATACTTTCCCTCATATTTTAGTACCGCTCATGGTCGAGCATGGGGTTATGATAAATCCTGATCGCCCTCTAGTCATGTATCAAGGCATGTCATTTGAATTGGATCGGCTTGATCTGTTAAATCCTAAGCTTGAGCTGGTGGGTTCCCATTTGGAAATTATTAAAAAAAGAGGCAATGTAACACTTGAGTTTTGTTTAAAAGAGTCTGGTGAAGTTGTGGGCAGAGGGCGTAAAATGATGGTGTTAAGCGGTCTTCGGCCTTATGAACAGGATAAAATTAACCAGTTAATTGATACTTATGCATTGCGTAAGAAGAGCCATCTGGATTAATATTGCGGGTAGTAAGGGTATTCGTGCCAGTAAATTCTATAGAGTTGTACATCGGTAACGGAATAAATTGTGTTTTGAATGCTGTTTGGTTAATAGAATTTGGTTGGGTTTTGAGAGCTGTGCGTTCGTAGAGTAGGGTTGGTTACGTCGGGTGCATAGAAATAGATTAGGCATTGCTTTGAAAATAATATTAAGAGAGGCAGGTATGAATAAACGTCATTTAGGTGTGTTGTGTGCAGGGTTACTGACTATTGGTCTATCCACGACGGTACAAGCCGCACTGGTCGATCATGGCGCAGGTCTTATATACGATGATGTGCTGGATGTTACCTGGTTGCAAAATGCTAACCATACTAATGGCGCAATGACTTGGAGTGATGCTCAAGCATGGGTTGGAAATTTAACCTATCAAAGCTACACGGATTGGCGTTTGCCAACCATAAGTCCGTTAAATGGTAGTGTTTATGATATGTCAATTTCTTATGATGGAGCATCAGATAATGGCTACAGTAATAGCCATGTGGCCTCTGAATTAGGTTATATGTTTCATGTTAATTTAGGTTATTCCAGTAAATATGATGGTTTTAGTATGCCGGCAAATTATGGTAGCGATGGATTGAGTATCTTTGGTAGCAGTTTGCAAGCTGATAAGTATTGGTCAGGCAGTGAGTTATCAGGCACTGAAGCACTCTACTTCGATATGTCGGACGGGTATCAAAGTGGGAGTTCAAAAGCAGATTCATTCTATGCGTGGGCTGTTCATGATGGAAATCTAGCGCCAGTTCCTATTCCTGCCGCTGTTTGGCTATTTGGTAGTGCCCTGGTTGGTTTAATCGGGTTTGGGCGTACTCGCAAACAGCATTGATTTTAAAGAAATGCGGCTGAAATTACGGCGGTTAAGGCTTTGCTTAACCGCCGTAGTTGTATCTGGAGAGTTTGATTCATAACTGCTTTCTTTAAAAACCTCGAGAATTTATTCCCCATAGTATGGCCTTCTTTCTCCCCCGTCTTGTGAGTTACCTCTTGATATCTTCCGCCTAAGTTTTATTTTTTAGGTTAAAATGCTGCTTTAATTACTCGGTTGGAGATGGTTTTAATGTTTAGTAAAGAGATGCAGATTAGTGGTTTTGATGATGAAATCTGGGCGGCCATCCAAGCTGAAGAGCAACGCCAAGAAGATCATATTGAGCTGATCGCCTCAGAAAACTACACCAGCCCCCGAGTGATGCAGGCACAGGGTTCCGTGCTGACCAACAAATATGCTGAAGGTTATCCGGGCAAGCGTTATTATGGTGGCTGTGAGTTTGTTGATGTTGCTGAGCAGCTGGCCATTGATCGTGCTCAAGCACTGTTTGGTGCAGATTATGCCAATGTGCAGCCACATGCGGGTTCGCAGGCTAATGCGGCCGTTTATATGGCGCTTTGTCAGCCGGGTGATACGGTGCTGGGGATGAGTCTGGCGCATGGCGGCCATTTGACGCACGGTGCAAAGCCAAATTTTTCAGGCAAAATCTACAATGCGGTTCAATACGGACTCAATCCTGAGACCGGCGAGATCGACTACGACGAAGTAGGGCGATTGGCTCGTGAGCATAAACCCAAGATGATTGTGGCGGGCTTTTCTGCTTACTCTCGTGTAGTCGATTGGCAGCGATTTCGCACCATTGCAGACGAAGTTGGAGCCTACCTGTTTGTTGACATGGCACATGTTGCTGGGTTGATTGCCGTAGGTTTGTACCCCAGCCCCGTGCAGATTGCTGATGTGACCACCACCACCACCCACAAAACCCTGCGTGGCCCACGCGGTGGTTTAATTTTGGCTAAAGCCAACCCCGAAATTGAAAAGAAGCTGAACTCACTGGTCTTCCCTGGCACACAGGGTGGCCCGCTGATGCATGTTATTGCGGCTAAGGCCGTGGCTTTTAAAGAGGCGATGCAACCTGAATTCAAGATCTATCAAGAGCAGGTGAAGACCAATGCCCAGGCAATGGCCAACGTCTTTATTGAGCGAGGCTATGATGTCGTCTCTGGCGGTACGGATAATCACCTATTTCTCGTGAGCTTTATTGAAGCGGGACTGACCGGCAAAGAGGTGGATGCCTGGCTGGGCAGCGCCAATATCACCGTAAATATGAATGCTGTGCCGAATGATCCGCAGTCCCCCTTTGTAACCAGTGGTATTCGTATTGGTACGCCGGCAGCAACCACCCGTGGTTTCGGTGAAGATGAGGTGCGTGATCTGGCAGGTTGGATGTGTGATGTGATCGACAGCAAGGGTGATGCGGCTATTGTCGAACAGGTAAAGGCCAAAGCGGCTGAACTGTGTAAGCGGTTTCCCGTTTATAAGTAATCTGATTAAGTAGCAGGCATTTGGCGGCTCTCCAGATGCCTGCTTTTTTGAGTCTAAATAAATCATGCGTTGTCCTTTCTGTGGTGCTCAAGATACCAAGGTGATTGATTCTCGTCTGTCGGGTGACGGCGATCAGGTGCGCCGCCGTCGAGAATGTACGGTCTGCAAAGAGCGCTGTACGACGTATGAAACAGCTGAGCTTAATCTGCCGCATCTGGTTAAAAGAGATGGTAGCCGAGTGCCGTTTGATGGGCGAAAGATTGCATCAGGTATTGCGCGTGCAATAGAGAAACGGCCTGTGAGTACCCAGCAGGTAGATGATGCAATGAACCGTATTCGCCGCAAACTGATTGCGTCAGGGGAGCGTGAAATCCCCACCAATCAAGTGGGAGAGTGGGTGATGGATGAGCTGCGTAGTTTGGATCAGGTGGCCTATGTTCGTTTTGCCTCTGT
>JAJRWL010000179.1 GCA_024276875.1 Gammaproteobacteria bacterium | reverse complement strand
TTTGGTTTTGCGCTCTTTTATCTGCGAGGTGTTGCTCCAGCAGAGATTACAACAGGGCAGATCTACCGTGGGGTTGCCCCTTTTATTGCGATTCAGCTCTTTATGCTGGGTCTGTTGGCTTGGCAACCAGGGCTTGCTACCTGGCTGCCAAAGGTTGTTTATGGTGAGTAGTCAAACTCGTTTATAGGTTAGGCGTAGAGAGAAAGGTTGCAATATCATCTGCATGTACCCATGCCATGGCTTTTTGTCCATAAGCCATTGAGCTGCTAGTTAAAACGATTGACTCTCCAACAACCTCATTGGTCTCTATATTAATAACTTGGATTTTTGATTTAACTTCATCTGCGCCCGCCAGTGTCCCCATTACTTCACGGGAGGCTCCCTCCTTAATATCATATCCAATAATTTGAATATAGACCTTCAGCGAGGCATTTTTTTTAGGGTACAACGAAAGCTCTGATAGATATTGTTGTAAGTTATTGGAGAGTGAACCCATAAAATTATTTGATGCTCCTGTTTCTCCTGGTCTAATATTTATCAGGGCATAGCCCCCTTTTTCGCTATCGGTAATGAGCTTGCCAGGGATGGGTTTGTGAATCTCAATATTGGCACCACATGCAGATAGAGTGATGAATAGGAAAAATAATGTGATATGTTTCATTACGATGTTTTTTCCTAAAAATAGATGTATTTAGCGAACCTGAGAGCAGCCATGCAACGGCTGCTTTTATTAAGATGGTAAAAGAAGTATATGTATTATTCTCTGTATCGGTATTATTAATGCCGTACTTTAATAAATAATTAAATTGAGGTTTTAATGAGTTTACAGTTGGGTAGGGGTTGAATATTTTAAGTCCTATGCCAAGTGGTAATGGTGCTTGTGTGGTACATAACCAACTTGCGGCATCTTTGCCCGACTACCATGTGTGTAACTACTCTCCTTGGCGTACGTTAGCGCCTATTAGTTTGCCTTGGGTTACAGCGGGTCGACAGGCTGATTTGATTCATACTGAACTAAATTACGCTTGCTTTTTTAAGCGTCCAGATATGCCTCTTATTGCGACGGCTCATGGGTATCTGTTGGATGCTTTTTTAGCACCTTATTCGTCACTTTTGCAGCGTCTTCATTACCGTACAGATCTACGTTGGTTTGTAGAGAGATCGTTGCTGGTGGCAGATCGAGTGACAGCTGTCAGCCAGTATCTGGCAGATAAACTGCAACAACATATGCAAACTCCTGCGGGCATTCAGGTTATCTATAATGGAATTGATGAAGCGCGCTTCCAGCCTCGGTTTTCTCAGCCCAGAAAAAAGCAGCCTTTCCGTATTCTATTTTGTGGCAAGCTAACAAAAAAAAAGGGGGCAGATATGATTGTCCCCTTAGCAAAAATGCTGGGTTCTAATTTTGAAATACATTGTGCCGGTGGGGGAGAGTTAAATACTTGTGATATGGGTACAGGCAAAGTTGTTGCTCTGGGAGAGTGCTCTTATCACAAGATGCATGAACTTTATCATTCGGTAGATGCGCTGTTTGTGCCATCGGTGCGGGAAGGTTTTGGACTCTCTATTGCTGAAGCAATGGCCAGTGGGTTGCCTGTGGTTGCCAATAATTGTTCAGCAATCCCTGAGTTGATTCAGCATGGGGAAGGTGGGTTTTTATGTGAAATTGGCCAGCTGAAACAGTATGCTGAAGCCTTTATAAACTTAATAGATGCACCGCAATTATGCCGTAGTATGGGGGAGTTTAATCGCGTGCAGGTGGAGGAAAAATTTACATTATCCCGTATGGTTCGTCAGTATCAAGAGTTGTTTGAATCAGTACGATAGGTGCAATGCGTGATTGATCATTCAAAAAAACGAATTTTAGTCACGGCATCTACATTCCCAAAATTTGTAGGGGATACGACGCCGCCTTTTGTTTATGAACTTTCTAAAAGAGTGACCTCTGACTTTGAAGTGCATGTGCTCGTGCCTCATTCACATGGGAGCATGAAGTACGAGCTAATGAGTGGTGTACATATTCACCGATACAAATTTTTCCCGTCTAAAAGACTTTTTACTGATGGTGCAATCCTCCCAAATCTAAAAAGCAATAAATTCTTTTATCTACAAGTGCCCTTTTTTTTCCTGTTTGGGCTTCTTGCAACGTATAGAATAATCCATCGGTTAAATATAGATACCATTCATGCACACTGGATAATTCCACAGGGGGTTGTTGCTGCGATCTATAAGGTGCTCTGCAATAGAAAAATTCATATCATTATGACAAGCCATGGTGGTGATATATTAGGGCTGCAATCTAATGTAATGCAGTGGATTAAACGATGGACTATGAATCAGGCAGATGTCATTACTGTTGTGAGTCATGCACTGAAAAAACAGGTCGAAGCGCTTGCAGTGATTAAAAATATTCCTGTAGAAGTAATCTCTATGGGTGTTGATCTTAAGTGTTTTCATCCAGATAAATATGATGACAGCCTTAAGGTGAAATATGGCATAACGGGTGCAATGCTTCTATTCGCTGGTCGACTAACAGAGAAGAAGGGGGTGAGCTATCTCATTGAGGCAATGCCTGAGGTTTTAAAGAGATGCCCTGATGTAAAACTCATCATTGTCGGATACGGTGAAGAGGATTGTCATTTGAAATGTTTTGCCGCTGACCTTGGCCTCACTGATGAAGATGTTATTTTTGTGGGTGCAGTACCTAATTCAGCGTTACCAAGATATTATGCAACGGCTGATCTATTTATTGGCCCTTCAGTTGTGGCTGAAAGTGGTGATTCTGAGGGATTTGGGCTTGTGTTTGTTGAAGCACTGGGTTCAGGCTGCGCTGTTATTGCATCAGACCTTCCTGCGATTGCGGACATAATAATCGACAATGTGACCGGCTTCAGGGTAAGAGAGAAGAGCAGTGCAGCGATAAGTGAGAAGATCATCTCTCTTTTAGAGCACAAAGCGTTGCGCGAACAAGTGACGCAGGCAGGCAGAGAATATGTATTGAAAAATTTTGATTGGGAGATTGTTAGCCGACGTTATATTGATTTAATGCAGAGATTGGATTCGCACAGCTCCTTCTATTGATGTAATAATATTCCGCCTCTGGCGCAAGCCTTATCTACTAGCTAACAAATACGCTTATGTCTGGAAATAGCATCGGAAAACTCTTTACTGTGACATCCTTTGGTGAAAGCCATGGCTCTGCCATGGGTTGTATTGTGGATGGTTGTCCTCCAGGGATGACATTAACAGCAGAAGATCTACAAAAGGATCTGGATCGCCGCCGACCAGGCACATCGCGTCACACCACACAAAGAAAAGAGCCTGATCAGGTACAGATTCTTTCGGGTGTCTTCGAGGGTAAAACGACAGGCTGTCCGATTGGGTTGATTATTTACAACCAGGATCAGCGTTCAAAAGATTATTCCAGCGTCATGGATCGTTTTCGTCCGGGTCATGCAGACTATACCTATACCCAAAAATATGGTCATCGGGACTATCGTGGCGGTGGTCGCTCATCAGCACGGGAGACGGCCATGCGAGTGGCTGCCGGTGCTATTGCAAAGAGATATCTTGCTGAGCGTTATGGCATAGCGATACGCGGTTATCTGGCGCAATTGGGGCCGATCAAGATTGAAAAGCTGGAGTGGGATCAAGTGGAGCAGAACCCTTTTTTCTGCCCAGATTCCGATAAGGTTCCAGAGATGGAAGCCTACATGGATGAACTGCGCAAAGAGGGTAACTCTGTGGGTGCACGTATCAATGTTGTAGCAACGGGTGTGCCACCTGGGCTGGGTGAGCCGGTTTTTGACCGGCTGGATGCGGATATTGCCCAAGCATTGATGTGCATAAATGCAGCCAAGGCGGTAGAGATTGGTGCCGGTTTTGATTGTGTCGAGCAGAAAGGCACCGAGCACCGAGACGAGATGGCTCCCGATGGTTTTTTAAGCAACCATGCGGGTGGCATATTGGGTGGGATCTCAAGTGGACAGCATATCCTGGCAAGCATGGCGTTAAAGCCAACCTCCAGCTTGCGCATCCCTGGGCGCACGATTGATGTGAAAGGCAATGCAACTGAGGTTATTACAGAAGGGCGGCATGATCCCTGTGTCGGTATCCGTGCGACACCCATTGCAGAAGCGATGTTGGCGATTGTATTAATGGATCATATGTTGCGCCATCGCGCACAAAATATGGATGTTAAATCTGCAACCCCTGTGATTCCCGCAGGCCACAATTAGAATTAATGCTAAATACTGAAGTTTTCTAAATTTATCCAATCGATAGTTTGTAGCTGATTCAATGCCTTACTGGCGACTTTCTGGTTTTTATCTGCTCTATTTTGCAGCCCTGGGCGCGCTGATCCCCTATTGGGGGCTTTATCTTAAGTCGCTTGGTTTTGATTCGATTGCCATTGGTCAGTTGATGGCGCTTTTGATGGCAAGCAAGATTATAGCACCTAATATTTGGGCCTGGATTGCAGATCATACCGGTCGGCGCATGGCTATTGTGCGTCTGGCCTCGCTGCTTGCATTCTTTATATTTATGGGGCTATTTTGGGTTGAGGGGTTTTGGCCGCTGGCATTAACCATGGTCTGCTTCAGCTTTTTTTGGCATGCCTCACTGCCCCAATTTGAAGCTGTTACATTGAGCCACCTTGCAGGTCGAACACGTTACTACAGCCGCATTCGCCTTTGGGGTTCCATTGGTTTTATTCTCAGCGTGGCAGGATTGGGAGTGGTGTTAGACAATCATGATGCCGCTATTATTTTACCCGTGGTGCTTTCACTCTATTTTTTGATCTGGTTGATGAGCTTGGTTGTGCCTGAAAAAAAGGCATCGTTACATGTTGATGAACCAGTGCCTTTGGGGCAGCTATTGCGCCACCCCGCCATCATGGCCTTTTTAGCGGCGGCTTTTTTTATGCAGATGGGGCATGGTGCTTACTATGCCTTCTACTCTATCTATTTGGGTGAGCATGGTTACAGCAGCACTGTTATTGGGCAGCTTTGGGCATTGGGTGTCGTTGCTGAGGTGCTGATATTTATCGTAATGCACCGATTATTGAACCATTTTAATGTTCGGCAGGTATTGATGGCGAGCCTATTGTTGGCCACACTGCGCTGGGTCTTGATTGGCAATTTTCCTGATAGTCTCGGCTTGCTGCTGTTTGCACAGATTTTACATGCGGCCACCTTTGGAACCTTTCATGCCGCAGCCATGCATTTTGTACATCACTATTTTCGGGGGCGACACCAAGGCCGAGGGCAAGCGCTTTATAGCAGCCTAAGCTTTGGTGCTGGTGGTGCTATTGGAAGCCTCTATAGTGGTTTTCTTTGGTCAGCCGCAGGAGCAACCGTCACATATGGTGTTTCAGCAATGGTCTCATTTTTGGCTTTTGGCCTGGTCTGGAAATGGGTGGACAACCCCAATATCTGTGAGGAGATGTAGATATGGCATATAGCCTTAATGAGGTATGTGAGTATGTTCAAGGTAGATTGGAAGGGGATGGAGACGTTTTAATCCAAGGTGTGAACAGCCTGGATGGTGCAGGTACGGCTGAGATCACCTTTGCTGAAAATGATCGATACCTTGATAAGGTTTCATCGGGACAGGCTGCGGCCATTGTTGTGGCAGAGGATTTCCCCGATCTGCCTGGATGCAATTTGGTTCGAGTCTCCAATCCACGCTTTGTTTTTATGCAGATTATGGAGATGTTTGTGACTCCATTAGAGATGACAGGGGTTCACTCAAAAGCGAGTATTGCGGGTGGTGCAAATTTAGACAAGACAGTTTCAGTCGGTGCATGTGCTGTTATTGCAGATCGAGCCAACATAGGCGCACACACTATTATTGAAGCGGGTGCATATGTTGGTGTGGATGTGGCTATTGGAGCCGATTGCTACATCGGTGCTAATGCCGTATTGATGAAAAACATTCAGATCGGGGATAGGGTGGTTATTCATGCAGGGGCAACGATTGGTGGTGAAGGCTTTGGTTTTGCCTGGCTGAAGGATCACCATCATAAAGTACCTCAATTGGGATCCGTGCAGATTGATGATGATGTAGAGATTGGCTGCAACAGCTGCGTAGACCGCGCAACCATGGGGGTGACCCGCATACGGCGTGGCACCAAGATTGATAATCAGGTGCATATTGCACACAATAATGATATTGGTGAAGATGTCATTATCGCGGGTCAGTTTGGCTCTTCAGGCAGTGTAACCATTGGAAATCGAGCCGTTTTTGGAGGAAAGTCCTGCATTGCAGATCACTTAAGTGTGGGTGAAAATGCGCAGGTGGGCGGTGCGAGTGTTGTTATAAAAGATGTGGAAGCAGGTGCTGTTGTATTTGGCATGCCGGCTCAGGCTAAGCGACAAACCTTTCAAGAGTTGGCTTATATAAAACGCTTGCCAGCGTTATCTAAAACCGTAAAGGCACAAGAGAAAGCGCTGCAGCAGCTGCAGAAACAGCTAGCAGCACTAATAAGCAAGTTGCCATAAGATGAATAATGTATGTGTATTAGTGGATACAGCACCATGAAAAAAATTAAGATTTTATTTGTCTGTATGGGCAATATCTGTAGGTCACCAACGGCGCATGGTGTATTTGAAGTCTTAGTTGAACGAGAGGGATTGACTCACCGTATTGAGGTGGATTCAGCAGGAACCCATGCCTACCATGTGGGAAAATCTCCTGATCAGCGCGCACAGGAGACAGCACTAAAACGGGGTTTGGATATTAGTCACCAAAGAGCGCGCAAGGTAAAGAGCCGTGACTTCGTAGAGTATGATTATGTTTTGGTCATGGATCAGGATAATTTTCATGCACTCTGTGGGATTTGCCCAGAAGGTATGGAGGATAAACTACAGCTGTTAATGGATTATGCGCCTGACTTAAGATTGCGCGAGGTGCCAGACCCGTATTGTGGCGGTTCACAAGGCTTTGAGGTGGTGTTTGATATGGTCGAGGCGGCGGCTAAAGGTCTGCTTGAGGATCTCCGTGAACAGCACTCTAATCTGTAACCCACTCTGGGATTAGTTGATCACAACAGCTGAAATTAAAGCGTTTGCCTACCCAATATTTTTAATTTAAATCAAGCACATATTTATCAATGGCTTTGGCGGCTGTTTTTGCCTGCCCCATGGCAAGGATGACCGTGGCTCCACCCGTAATAGCATCGCCGCCTGCAAAGACACTGCGCTTGGTGGTTTGGCAGGTCTCTTCATCAACGATGATGATGCCCCATTTGTTCGTTTTAACGCCTTTGTCAGTTGCCGGAATCATAGGGTTAACATCACAGCCCAGTGAGAGAATGACGGTATCTACCTCTTCGGTAAAGTATTCACCGGTGGGAAGCGGCTTGCGTCGACCCGATGTGTCAGGGTCAGATAGCTCCATCTTTTCGCATTTGATCTGTTTAACAAAGTTCTCTTCATCAATAATGAATTCAACAGGGTTGGCCAGCCATCGCCAATTTAGAAACTCTTGCTCTGCATGTTCTAGCTCTTCTGTTCGAGCCGGTGCTTCATCGCGGGAGCGACGATAGTAGCAGGTTGTCTCTGCCCCCAGTCGTTTTGCCGTGCGCAAGACATCCATGGCGGTATTGCCTGCGCCGATAACGGCTACTTTTTTACCTTGGTAGAGTGGGGTGCTGTATTGGGGGAATTTGTCTGCTTGCATAAGGTATATGCGGGTCAGATATTCATTGGCAGAATAAACGCCATTGGCATTAACGCCAGGGATATCGAGCATTTTTGGTAGACCGGCTCCGGAGGCGACAAAGACGGCATCAAACCCTTCCTGCTCGAGCAGGTCGTCGAGAGAGAGGATTTTGCCAATGATCATGTTGTAAACAAACTGTACGCCAATGTTTTCGAGAAAATCGATATCCTCATCAATAATCTCCATAGGCAGGCGAAACCGTGGAATACCATAGACCAATACACCGCCGGCACGATGGAAGGCCTCGAAGACGACAACCTCATGGCCTCGGATGCGCAGCTCGTAGGCACACGTCAGTCCAGCGGGGCCTGCCCCCACGATTGCAATGCGTTTGCCGGTTGATGGTGGAATCTCTGGCAATTCCAAAGTGCCATGTTGGCGTTCGTAATCAGCCGCATAGCGCTCTAAACTGCCGATACCCACAGGCTCTTTTTTCTTGCCCACGACACAGACCGCTTGGCACTGTTTGTCTTGGGGGCAGACGCGTCCGCAAGCAGCAGGTAGAAAGTTTTTTTCCCTGATTTTTTTTGCTGCATTGGCCATGTCGCCATTTTCAATGAGCTTGATAAAGGCGGGGATGTCGATGCCTACAGGGCAGCCATCAACGCAGTCTGGCTTTTTACACTGGATGCAGCGTTTGGCCTCCGCAATGGCCTCTTCAAGTGAGTAGCCTACGGGAACCTCTTCAAAATTTTGAATGCGCTCTTCTGGCGCAAGGAGCGACATCTCCTGAAAGGAGAGCGCCATTCTCTCTTTATTACTGAGGCCAGTGTTTTTCTGGGTAGGCTTTTCGGACATGAAGCGTTCCTATAGTGTTTCCATTGCTTGTTTCTCTTCGGCAACAAACATTTTTTGTCTTTTTGTTAGCTGGTCAAAGTCTACTTTATGCCCATCAAAATCAGGCCCGTGGAAGCAGGCAAATTTTGTTTTCCCATCAATAGAAACACGACAAGCACCGCACATGCCTGTGCCATCAACCATCAGGGCATTAAGGGATACCATGGTCTCGATACCGATGGGGCGGGTAAGTTCGCAGACGGCTTGCATCATTGGAACGGGACCAATAGCCAGTACGTGACTGACGCGTGGTTCATCTTTAATGATCTGTTCAAGCGCATTAGTAACAAAACCTTGCATGCCGGCAGAGCCATCATTCGTGGTGGTGATGACCTCATCGCAGACGGCCTTCAGCTCATCAACCAATATAAGCAGATCTTTGCTGCGCGCACCCACCACGCCGATAACGCGGCTCCCCAGCGCTTTTAGATCACGCGCTGTGGGGATGATAGCGCCTGTGCCAAATCCCCCCCCAATCACCACGCATGTGCCGCGATAGCGTCGAACATGAGATCGTTCGCCCAGTGGCCCCACAATATCCTTAAAGCAGTTGCCCTCATTCATATCATTCATTTGAATGCTGGTTTTGCCTGCGGACATGATGACGACTTCAATCTGGCCTTTTTCGCTATCCCAACCGCAGATGGAGAGAGGAATACGCTCGCTCAGTTCATGAGGCCTAATCATGATGAATTGCCCCGCTTGCAGCTTGCGTGCAATAAGCGGCGCTTCGATGACATAGTGAAAGGTCTTGGGGCATAGCTCTTTTTTAGAGAGGATTTTGAAGCTTTGCTGGTAGTGTGCCACAGAGGTCGGTGTGGTTTTTAAGTGGGGTAAATAACGTTTTGCTTCGTGGCGCACGATATAGGCATGATCCCAATCATGATTTTCATCTTGGCCTAAAATTGCGCTATAGGCTGCCCGAAGATTTTCTTTTTGGGTGTTGGTTAGCAGTCCCTTTCCCATCAGCTTACCCAGTGTTCTGGCAGCTTGCATGCGAACCAGTGAGTGGCTATCGGTGAGATGAGAGAAGCTTACGTCAAATATCTGTTGCCTGAGTGCTTCATCAAATTGGTTGGGGTCAATGCGCACAACCAGCTTGCCTGTGGCATTAATTACGTTGGAGCTAAGTTGGTAGTTATCTGATTCAACCGCGATCAAAATCTCGGGTAAGGTTTGTAGGATTTTAGGTGTTCGAAAATAGGTTAGTGCTTGGGTTAGATTAATCAGGGCGTATTGATCTGATCGTTTATTATTCCAGGCATCCAATAATGGCGTAATGGCATTTGCACCATTTACAGCAATGACTCTGCCAAGATGCGTGCAGGACTCTGCATCTGCATTTGCCAACTCATCGATAAGAAAAGGGATGACAACGGAGCCAAAGCGACTGATCTGTTTTTCAGCCCTATTGGTTAGGGAGATCATTTCAGCCATACCGGTATGGTCACGGTAAAAAAGCTGAGTAAGGCTTGAGGTCAGCGCTATTTTGTCATCATCAGCAATGTCTGTAAGCTGCTCTATTTCATTCAGAGCTAAAGAGATGGATGTTTCATCTTCTGATTTTAACTTATTGATTATAAAGTCTATTATTTTTGACATGCCCCGCGAACCCTTGGTTAGGTAACCCAATATTGGGGATTCATAAAGCCCTATATTATATGTTTTTTAAGTGTATTGCGCTAGAAAGGCTTAAGCGTGTAAGTCCAGTGCACTAATTTTTACATATTTAATATTTATGGCTTGCAATGCACGGGAGAGAGCCGGTATTATGCGCCGCCTACGCAGGCGCGTAGCTCAGTTGGTTAGAGCACCACCTTGACATGGTGGGGGTCGGTGGTTCGAATCCACTCGTGCCTACCAATACTAAAAAGCTGCAAGTTGCATCGCGACTCGCAGCTTTTTTCTATTTGAATTTAAAACGCAGTTTGTAGCTGCATGGGATCATGTGACCTTTCGTGTGGGTCACCACTGGAGAAAAGCATGCCTGTAATTACTCTTCCTGATGGCTCTGAGCGGAGCTTTGAAACCCCTGTCACTGTTTATGATGTTGCAGCTGATATAGGCGCTGGCTTGGCTAAAGCCGCCATTGCAGGATCTGTTAATGATGAGCTGGTTGATGTTAGCTATCTAATAGATAAGGACGCGCAGTTAGCCATTATTACCGCAAGGGATGAAGCAGGCATTAATATCATCCGTCACTCCACAGCGCATCTGTTAGCGCAGGCAGTTAAACAGCTTTTTCCTCAGGCTCAAGTGACCATTGGCCCCATGATTGACGATGGTTTTTACTATGACTTCTCCTATGAGCGCTCCTTTACCCCTGATGATCTGAAGGCCATTGAAGCCAAGATGAAGGAGCTGGTTAAGGCCAATATCCCTATTAAACGCTCAACGATGGGGCGGGATGAGGCGGTGGCCTATTTTCGTGGAATTGGAGAGACATATAAGGCTGAAATTATAGAGGATATTCCGGCTGATCAAACGCTCTCTCTCTATCAGCAGGGCGATTTTACTGATCTTTGCTTGGGGCCACATGTGCCTAGCACAGGTCATCTCAAGATTTTTAAGCTGATGAAGCTGGCAGGTGCTTACTGGCGAGGCAATTCTGATAATGAGATGTTACAGCGTATTTATGGTACAGCCTGGAAAGATAAGAAAGAGCTAAAGGCCTATCTGCACCGATTGGAAGAGGCAGAGAAGCGGGATCACCGTAAGATAGGCAAGGCGCTGGATCTATTTCACACTCAGGAAGAGGCGCCAGGAATGGTGTTCTGGCATGAGAAAGGTTGGAATATCTATTTAGTAGTGCAGGATTACATTCGTAACAAACTACGCCAGAATGGGTATCAGGAAGTGCATACCCCCCAGGTCATTGATCGTACCCTGTGGGAAAAGTCAGGGCATTGGGACAAATTTGGCGACATGATTTTTACCACGCACTCTGAGAGTCGTGATTACGCCATCAAACCAATGAATTGTCCTGCACATGTTCAGATTTACAATCATGGTTTAAAGAGTCACCGAGATCTGCCGCTACGTCTGGCAGAATTTGGCTCCTGTCATCGCAATGAGCCATCGGGTACGCTGCACGGATTGATGCGTGTGAGAAATTTTGTACAAGATGATGCACATATTTTCTGTACAGAAGAACAAATAGCGGCTGAAGTCTCAGATTTTATTGATCTATTATTTGAGGTTTACCGTGATTTTGGTTTTGATGACGTGTTGGTGATTCTGTCAACCCGTCCAGAAAAGCGCGTGGGTTCGGATGCCGTCTGGGATAAAGCTGAAAACGCGTTAGAAGCCGTGCTGAATCAAAAAGAGCTGGATTGGACGCTTCAGCCAGGCGAGGGCGCATTTTATGGGCCAAAAATTGAGTTTTCCCTGAGAGATTGCTTAAATCGGGTTTGGCAGCTGGGTACAATTCAATTGGATTTTTCAATGCCTGAACGGTTGGGTGCAAATTATATTGCGGAAGATAATAGCAAGCAGGTGCCGGTGATGTTGCATCGGGCTATCTTGGGTTCATTAGAGCGATTTATAGGGATATTAATTGAACATTACGCAGGATTACTGCCTGTTTGGCTGGCGCCAAAACAGGTTGCTGTATTGAATATTACGGATCGACAGGCCGAATATGCAGAAAAAATTGCAAATAATTTGAACAAACAGGGCTTTAGAGTGGATTCGGACTTGAGAAACGAGAAGATCGGCTATAAAATCCGCCAGCATACCATTGAGCGAGTCCCCTACCTCTTAGTAGTGGGTGATCGTGAAATGGAAGATGGGACTGTTGCCGTGCGTACCCGTAAGGGTGGAGATTTAGGTGTCATGTCGTTGGAAGACTTTACACTGAAGATTCAGCAAGAGGTGACGAATCTTGTCAACTGAATTGCAACTTAAGCGTCTGTATAAGCTTGGAAGTTTGATCACGTTTGGACTCCATAGTTTAGCAGGCTAGTTATATTCTTTTTGGAGGAACCTGATATCGCTGCGAAAAACAAGAATCGCCTGAATGACGAAATTACAGTGCCAAATGTACGTTTGATTGGTGCGGATGGAGAACAGGTGGGGATTGTCTCTCTGGCGGAGGCGAAAAGCACGGCTAAAGAATGTAGCCTGGATTTGGTCGAAATTGTGCCAAATGCGGAGCCACCAGTTTGTCGTATCATGGATTTTGGTAAGTTTGTTTTTGAGCAGAAAAAGCAAAAACAGCTGGCCAAGAAGAAGCAGAAACAGGTTCAGATAAAAGAAGTTAAATTCCGACCAGGGACGGGCGAGGGGGATTATCAGGTAAAACTACGCAACCTGATACGTTTCCTAAATGATGGGGACAAGACCAAGGTAACCAT
>JAJRWL010000178.1 GCA_024276875.1 Gammaproteobacteria bacterium | reverse complement strand
GACTGGAGTTTAAAGCCCTCTTCAATCTCACTATTTCTCAAGGCTTCAATCTTTATGGTGCTTTTGAGATACTCTTCCAGTGCATTGACCCGATATGCTTCAGAGGCCACAAAAAGGCTGATCGCTATCCCCTTTTTACCCGCTCGACCGGTACGACCAATACGATGGATATGTACCTCTGGATCACGCGAGAGTTCAAAATTAATCACCGCCTGCAAATCTTTGATATCCAGCCCACGGGCGGCAACATCCGTGGCCACCAAAACAGGGCAGCTCTTATTGGTAAACATCACCAACACCTGATCACGCTCTTTCTGATCCAGATCCCCATGCAACGCCAGCGCTTCAAAGCCCCGCTGTTGTAGCTCATCCACCACCTCTTGGCACTGCTGACGGGTATTGCAAAAAACCACGGTTGACTCGGGTTTATGCTGAACCAGCAAGGCCGTCATTGTGTTGATCCGTTGCCCCTTCTCTACCTCATAAAAATACTGTTTGATATGCGTATCGCTATGGGTTGCATCCACCGTAACCATGACTGGATCACGCTGGAATTGACTGCTCATATCCTTGATTGAATCAGGATAGGTGGCCGAAAAAAGCAGGGTCTGGCGTTTGTTCGAGGTATGGTGAATAACCATTGAAATGTCATCATAAAAGCCCATATCAAGCATCCGATCCGCCTCATCCAAAACCAAGGTTTCGACATTACGCAGCTCAAGTGTGCCTTTTTGCAGATGCTTCAAGATCCGCCCTGGCGTACCCACCACAATATGCGCCCCATGCTCCAGTGAGCCCACCTGCGGCCCAAATGGCTTGCCACCACAGAGGCTGATCAGCTTGATATTAGGCGTGCAACGCGCCAGTCGCCGCACCTCTTTACCTACCTGATCTGCCAATTCTCGCGTAGGACAGAGCACCAGTGCCTGGATTCTGTATTTGGCTACATCTAATTTATTCAGCAGACCAATACCAAAGACCGCCGTTTTGCCACTGCCCGTTTTTGCCTGAGCAATGAGGTCTTTGCCCTGCAATAGTGAAGGCAGACTGGCCGCTTGGATTGGAGTCATTCTCTGATAACCCAGCGATGTAAGATTGGCCAGCATCTCTGCTGAAAGGGGCAGGATTGAAAAATTAGTCGTCACAGAAGGCTCTTTGTCTCTTAGGAATTTGGACGGCAAGTCTTGCACGTTGCCGTTTATAATAATAGGGGCTTACCCCACAGTAATCCGCGCTATTCCATCAATAGAAAGCAAGCCATACCACGCTTCCCATTGTAAAATGCCCCGTTAACCCGTAGAAATTTTGGATATCAACATGCCGCAAGCAGAAAAATCGCCCAAAAAAACATCAACCAATTTCAATAAACTAAAGAAGCGTCTGGAACGCCAGGTCGGCAAGGCCATCGGCGACTTCAACATGATTGAGGCGGGGGACACCATTCTAGCCTGCCTCAGTGGCGGTAAAGACTCTTACACCATGTTGGATGTACTGCTAAATCTACAGAAACGTGCGCCCATTGATTTCCGCATCATTGCGATGAATCTGGATCAAAAACAGCCGCTATTTCCCGAGCATGTGCTGCCAGGTTACCTTAGCACCCTGGGCATTGAGTTCCATATTATTGAAGAGGACACCTATTCAATTGTAAAAGAGAAGGTACCGGAGGGAAAAACCACCTGCTCCATGTGCTCCCGTCTGCGCCGAGGGATTATCTACCGAGTGGCCAAGGAGTTGGGGGCTAATAAGGTCGCACTGGGGCATCACCGAGATGACATCGTGCAGACGCTATTTCTGAATATGTTTTTTGGCGGCAAGCTAAAGGGTATGCCACCCAAGCTACGCACGGACGATGGTGAACTGACCGTTATTCGCCCTCTGGCCTATTGCCATGAGAATGAGATTATCCGCTACGCCAATCAACGGAAGTTCCCCCTCATCCCGTGCAATCTCTGCGGCACACAAGAGAATTTACAACGTCAAAATATCAAACATATGCTGCTGGAGTGGGAGAAAGAGTACCCAGGACGCACCGAAACCATCTTCCGTGCCATGCAGAATGTCGCCCCCTCACACCTGGCCGATGGTGCATTGTTTGATTTTAAATCACTGTAGATCGACGGATGATTCTCTACCTCCACGGGCTTAATAGTGCAGGCACGGCAGGCAAAGCTGTAACGCTACGCAAGTCGCTGGCTCCCATCCCGATTACCAGCCCCACCTATCCTGCACATCGTCCAAAACAGGCCGTGGCTGAGCTAAGCCAGTTAATCCAACGATTAATCAGCAAGGATTCAAAACTGGTTATTATTGGCAGCTCAATGGGGGGATTTTACGGCCAATATCTGGCGCGCCAATTTCCGGTTGCTCGTCTGATACTGATTAATCCTGCGCTCAAACCCTGGGAGCTTTTGCATCGACGGGAGGGGGAACAACAGAATTTTGTCACCGGCGAGCGTTATATTCTCACAAAAGAGGATATTCAACAGACCCGCGATTATGCGATTAAAACCGTCAACGATCATGTTCCTACCACCCTATTTCTGGACAAGGGCGATGAGACGATCGACTACCAAGTAGCCGCCAATATGTATCGTAATACAGGGGAGCTGATAATATTTGAAGGAGGTGATCACCGCTTTCAGCATATGAAAGAGCTGATCACCTATATTCAGGCGCACTATTAGTGCTAACCCGCCAACCGATCAAAGATACGAAATCCCGCCACATAGGTTCCAATGGCTGAACCCAGCGTACTCAGTACAAAAACCAGCAAGATACGAGAGACTCGATTCTTCCACCAGCCTTTGATATTAACGGTGTCTTTACGCAAACGGGTAAAATCACCCACCTCGGGTTTACGCAGATAGATCTCTGCAGCCGCTGTCACCATGCCGGCACCAATGGTTGGATTAAGCGAGGTCAGGGGAGCCGCCAAAAAAGCGGTGATAACAGTCAGCGGATGAGCACCTGCAACCAATGCACCCAGCGCTGATAGCCCCCCATTGATCAACACCCAGTCAGAGATAAGTTGCCAGCCCAATTCAGGGCTACGTGCAAAACCGATACCAAAGCCTACAAAAACCAGTGCCACAATGAACCAAGGGAGCAATTTTGGCCACCGGCTGGGGATCGGCATCTGCTCCAATTCTTTAATTTTTTCACGGGGATTCTTAACCCCAGCTTCCAGATAATTTTGAATACCTTTAAGGTGTCCCGCACCGACAACAGCCAACACATTTTCATGTCCATCGCGCAGCACTTCTTCCAACAACCGCGCCGCCATGTATTGATCACGCTCATCAATCAACGGCAGGTAAAGTGCTTCTTGCTCATCGGCAAATTGGGCAAAGGTGGTTTCAAGAATATCACCCTCTTTCAGCCGTTCAATCTCCTCCTCTGATACCTCTTCATGGGAGATGACACTGGCAATCAGCCCCGTAAAGAGTGCAAAACGCTGCCACCAGGGAACATTATGAGCAACTCGCTTGAGGGTGACACCAATCTCACGATCAATCAGCAGTATTGATCGATGGCTATCCTGCGCAGCTTTGATCGCTTCACGCTGCTCAGCGCCAGGTTCAATATCAAACTGCTCTGCCATACGCTGCTGGAATGCACCCAATGCCAGGCTGGCAATCACCATGAGCACCTTCTTTTCACGCATCACGCGGAACAGATCCATACGCGCAAGCGATTCAGGATCAATGAGTGAGTTAAATCGACTGGGGCATAGTTCAACCGCTACAGCATCATATTCATCCGTTGATAGTAATTCTTTCACCTTCTCTGCACTGGCGCGTGAGACGTGAGCCGTACCCAGCAAGGTAATGCGACTATTGCCTATCTGGATATTGACTATAGGTTCCTGTTCATCACTCATCTTTTGGCTTTATTTTAAATCGGGGCTAAATGGGAAGGGCATATAATAGCAGGATGTAGGCGGCTCCTGTGGTCAAATAAGCGATTGCAGAACAAAAATCCACACAGCTTGACGCAACCCACTCTGGATGCCATAACATGGCTCAAATCTATCCCCCGCTGATAAGGACATATCATGCTCCGCTTTTTTAAATGCTGTCTTACTCTTTCGATGGTGGTTATGTTGCTTCCAGGCTGCCAAGTCATTGAGACTAAAGAGCAGCAAAACACCCTTGACAAAGCACTGCGTACCTATGAAACCGCTATACGCTGGAGTTATCTCCGCCAAGCCTATAGCCTTAAAAAACCCGAACAACTCAAAGACATTGAGATTCCTCAGGGGCTGGAAAATATTAAAGTCACTCAATATGAGGTTCTGAAGCCTGCCATTATTGACAGTGCAAAAAACGATATTGCAAGGCAAGTTGTATTTATAAGCTATGTTGAACAGGATCGACAACAAGAGAAGACGCTCACAGATCACCAATTGTGGGAATATGATAAAAATGCAAAACGTTGGTATCTCATTAGTGAAATGCCGGCGTTCATAACCATTCCAAAGATGCGCGTTTTACCACTGGACAGATAGCCACAGGTATTGATTGATGCATCACCCACAGAAATTACCCTCATCCGCCACCTTTCTAATCACTGCCGCCGCCTTTGTTATCCTCGTTGCGGGTCTGCGTGAAGCACAACCTATACTGGTGCCTTTTTTGCTCTCAGCCTTTATTGCCGTTATTGCCATGCCGCCACTGGTCTTTCTGCAACACCGGCATATCCCAAAAGGACTGGCACTCACACTGGTCATTGCTGGCGTGGTGGGGGTTGGCATGCTGATGGGGGCACTGGTTGGAAGTGCTGTGGATGACTTTTCAGCACAACTGCCTAACTACCAGACAAAGCTTGAGGTGCAGACCGCCCATCTTCTAAATTGGTTGGCAGGGATGGGGATCGAAATCTCCAAAGAGATGGTTAATAATCTACTTGACCCCGCAAAGGCGATGAAGATGGCCGCTCAAGGGCTAAATACTCTGGGCGGCCTGCTCACCAACGCCTTTCTGATTCTGCTCACCGTTATTTTTATTCTGCTTGAGGCCTCTAGTTTCCCAACGAAGCTACATCTGATCTTTGATGATCCAGAGCACTCCTTCAGTCAGCTTGAGCAGTTTACCGGCAACATCAAACGCTACATGGCCATTAAAACCTGCACCAGCCTATTAACCGGTATTGTTATCACCGTTTGGCTCTGGGTGATCGGTGTAGATTACCCCGTATTGTGGGGAACACTGGCCTTTCTACTCAACTATGTGCCCAACATTGGTTCTATTATCGCGGCTATCCCAGCACTGTTGTTGGCTTTAGTGCAGCTTGGCCCAGGCGCGGTACTCTGGTCTGCACTGGGATATCTGGTCGTCAATAATCTGGTGGGCAATGTCATCGAACCCCGCTTTATGGGGCGCGGTCTAGGGCTCTCTACCCTGGTCGTCTTTCTCTCGTTGGTGTTTTGGGGATGGGTACTGGGACCCGTAGGGATGTTTCTCTCCGTGCCACTTACCATGACACTTAAGATAGCACTGGACAGCAGCGAAGAGACTCGCTGGATTGCTATATTGCTGGGATCAGAAATAGAAGAGACAGAACCTAAAAGCAGTGATTAACCACCGCTTTTAGGTTCAAAAATAATTAAGCTCGTTTGCGCTTTCTCTGGAAAAACAGCAGACCCGTTAATCCAGACATCAAAAGTGGTAGTGCAGCAGGAATGGGGACAACCGTACCTTCAACCGTTAATCTAACATTAGATGCATCAATTATCGCATCAGTAAGAACAATACCTATACTTGCTGGATTTAATACACTTAACGCTAAAAACCCATAGCCACTTAAGAAACTCGGGTTTGAAAAATCATATGGCGCTATAGCAACATTAATGCTGTTTGCTGCAGTAAAATCAAATTGATTGTAGCCAAGGGGCTGAGGAACAACCTCACTGCTAACCAACAGCGCATCCATCATGGGATCAAATGGCGCGTCCACACAACCGAAAACCGCATCACATGTTCTCTCCACGCCTGGCGTACTCATGCCCGTCAATGCTAATGATACCGATGTAATGGAAGAGAATTGAACCCCTAAATTAAATGCACCCACTCGGCTCGTTGGGTAGGTGCTAGAGGTGCTATAGAGGCCATCCAGAGAAGGAACCCATACTGAAACGCTAGCAGCCTGGCTAACGGTAGAAAAACCAAACACAATGAACAAAACGACGGCTCGAAGTTGCATTTTAATCACTCCTTTTATTTATTATTAATCTCTATCCTGATGGATCTTGCCGATCATAATACTTATTAGTGTAGAATCCAAGCTCAACTACTCCTCAAATTTGCAACCTAGGGTTAGGGGATTCTCAGCTACAGACTGCCACAGTAATTATGCACTTCCAGCACTCTACTGGCAGGCGATTTATTGATAGTTCAAAAGGTACAGTATATGAATAGGGTCAATAATGACTTACAGAGTGATCTTTTGAGAGAAGTTGCATCCAAAAAGAGTCCCAATACACGTTCCAAAATCACCATTATTGTAATGTTGATCCTCGCTGGAATCGTGAGCTTTTACCTGCTTTCTAAAAATAGACCCGCCAGCATTGTTAGCATACCTAAAGCCACCGCACCAACCACAAAAGTAATAGCAGAGCCTGTATCAGATACCTCTATAGCAAAACCAGCATCCACAGCTAAATCACTAAAATCAGCTGCACCCAAAAACAAGCCCACTACAAAAATTACACGCGCACCAGGTGATTCAGCTAGAGCTATTATTGCCAAATTCAAAGAGAGAAAAGGAGCCGCCAACCTGCAACCACTCTTAAAATCTGCAAATGAATTTAACACGAAGGCAAGGTATGCAGATGCCTACCTGCTCTATTTTTTTGCCGCGAAACAGGGGAGCAATACAGCGGCGCAAGTATTAGCAAAAATGCATGATCCCGCATATTACTCAAAGCAGACCAGCATGATGGATCAACCCGATTTGGTGCAAGCCTATAAATGGTATCAGCAGGCAGCCAAAGGTGGCCAAGCTGCGGCACAAAAAGATCTGGATATTTTCCGCGCCCAAGTGGAACAGATGGCAGCCAGTGGCCATACCGAAGCAAAACAGTTATCACTACAGTGGCAATAAATTGGAGCACATCAATGTTAAATAGGCGGCTAGCATTCTCTACTGTATTGATTCTAATTCTACTCTTCAGTGGAACAATGCCTGCTTGGGCCGAACGCCAAAAACCCCTCTTAATGCCAGGCAAGAATTCACTTTATCAACGTGTTTTGGCAAGGCCTGGTGCTAAGCTGCACATCTCGGCTGGGTCTGCTCATGCACTGCGTGGCATTAAGCCCTTTACGGTTTTTTATATCTATGGCGAGCGCAAGGTGGGTAATGGTAAATGGACAAAGGTCGGCACGGACAGCCACGGTAACATCCAGGGTTGGGTAGAGAAAAAGCAGCTTATCCCCTGGAACCAAGTGCTCACCGTGGCTTTTCGTAACCCTGCCATGCAAAGCCGCGTGCTGCTCTTTAAAGAGCGGGATGAACTAAAAAAACTGATTCAGTCAAACGATCAATCACGCTACCAACAACTTTATCAAAGGG
>JAJRWL010000177.1 GCA_024276875.1 Gammaproteobacteria bacterium | reverse complement strand
GGCCTCGCTTACCCTCAAACAAACACTTAGCCTGCTCTTGAATGGCCTTCTTCCACTGCCCCACCTGCACGGGGTGGACTCCATACGTCTGACCAGTCTCGTTGATCGTTTTCACACCTTTGAGTGCTTCAAGACCTACCTTTGCCTTGAACTCTGCTGTGTGTACCTTGCGTTTCTTCTTCTCGCTCATTTCCTGACCCTCAGTTCCTAAGGTACCGCTTAAACGACTGTCTGGAATCTGGGGTCCACTTTACCTTATGACAGGACACGCGCCCTCCACCTTCTTTTACAATGTTTTCACTAAACCATCTAACCCGGGTATTTCACAAAAGAAGGCAAGTTTCGGGCTAGCTATATTATATTTTCTCTTTTAGGTTGGTTTTTTCAACCTACGTTGCTGAATCAGTGTAATAAGCGATCTGATTTCCTCTCTTTTTAAAACGCCCACCACAATCAGTGCAAACAGGAAAGCTACCATCAAAATACTCTTGAAAAACAGATTTAATAATAGCGAATCAAAAACAATTAATGTATCCAGCCCAATAAATACCACTGCAACAATAATCAATTTAACGATACCAAGCCAATTCCAACGGACTGTAGAGAACCGCTGAGAAATTACGAGTGTTACAATCAATATGTATAGAAAGGAGAGAAATGTTGCCACAGCAGCACCCATAATCCCATACAATTGAATAAGAATATAATTGAGAATAAGGCAGACAACTGCTGCTGACGAATGAATATATCCAATAACCTTTGTTTTCTTTTCCGCATAAAGAGGCGTTGCCATAACACCTGCCAGTCCATTCATTACGTAAGCAAATGCAACAAAAGGAACAACAGCGGCCGCCGCGTAATATTGAGGGGTTGTCATCAACTGCAACACCTCTTCTATAATCATAGACAACCCCAATGCGCAGAATACCAGCATAAAACCAAACCCCGACAAAACCTTATTTAAAATTTCATCTCTATCAGGGTGCCGATACACTTCAAACATTTTGGCACTCCAAACCAGCGAAAAAGGGCCAATCAATAGGTGGCTGATTAGAATGCCGAACTTATAACCTATTGCATACAATCCGACCTCTTCGAGGGTTCCTAATTCATTTAAGAAAAATCGATCCGATGCATTTAGGATAAATAGCCCTATCACTCCAGGAATCAATGGCGCGCTATAAATCACCATTTCTTTTGCAATAGCAGCATCATATTTAATGCCAACCGACTTTATCGTCGAATATAACAGAGCCAAACAGACAAACCCGGACACAATGGTATTTGCCAACACCACACCAAACACAGACATCTCGAGGAATACAACCATCCAGACGGTAAGACAAACCGTCAGCAGCACCTGCATTAGAGTTATGGCCACAAACAGTTTGCTTCTATCCTGAATTCGAATGTACAACAGCGGAATCTGATTAACCACACCAAAAATAGAAGAAATAAAGATTACTTGGAAAATATAGGCAAACTCTTCGCTGTCAAAAATCAACAATGAGACGTTATCGGCAAAAAAACTCAAGCAGACATAGAAAAAGGTTGCGAGCACAGTAACAATAAGAATCGCTGTACTAATCACTCGGCGCTTTGCCTCCGGAGTTTTTGCAGCATCATGAGACTTAGCTATTGCATATACGAGCTGAAGACCAAGTACCAGAGAAAGAACATCTACCGTCAGCACCAGCATCTCTAACACACCATAATCCACAGGCTCCAAATGACGTGTGTAGAGTGGAATCAACAAGAAACCAATCATTTTCGAAAGCATTATCGCAAACCAATATATTGCCGAATGCGATACCAGATTCTTTAATACCTGACCAGACCCGCTCACAAAAAATCTACCTTCACTAATTCACCCATTTCTGTACCTTGGCCTTATCGTGCTATTTCCAGCATCATTCTTAGCCCGAATATTTCATAAAAAGGCGATCCTCGTTTAACCCATTGATATAATGGGTGTTACGCCAATAACGCTTCGTAAGAAGCAAAACGAGGTCGCCATGCCTGATTTTACGCTAAAACCACTTCAATTTCCTACCGTCGACGGCTTAACCATCCGTGCTAATTTTGAGGGTGGCGCTCTATCTTCTGATTTTGGCCCACTACTCTTGAGCGGTGTTGATCGCCAAATCAGTTTAACTTATGACTTAGCCAATGCTTTTTCTGATCAGCGTCCGTCCTGCCTACATCAACCATAATCTCTGTGATTTGATGGCACAACGTATTTTTCAAATTGCCTGTGACTATGAAGATGGAAATGATGCGAATGCACTACGGGCTGACCCAGCATTCAAACTGGGGGTGGGCCATAAACCACTCGACGTGGACTGCAACTTAGCCAGTGGCCCCACCTTTTCTCGCCTAGAAAATGCAGCTACAAGAAAAGATATTTATCGAGTAGCGCAGGTCTTTTGTCGATCAATTTATTAACAGTTACCTGATTACTCCCAATCCTTAGCTATTCTCTCAGGAGGTTCTATACTTAAATGAGTAGGTGTCAAGTGAGGATAAGACCATGAAAAATAAAGTTAAAAAGCCTACAGTTTACCTCAATTTTTGAAGGAGTCCCTATGTGTCAACCTGACCCCATACCCCATACCCCATACCCCAATTCCCCAGATAGGACTCCCTCCGGCCTCTAAGAACCATTAACGCCCTCTTTCAACACTTAGTGCTGGCCATTTTTTGCTCATCACCGCGTATATAACTGAGGAATTTAGTCAAAAGCAGTTCTTCGGTGCCTGTTTAGCACGCCATGGGGCATTTTGGACAGAACTATCCTGTCTAAACCGTCATTTGTCAAATGTGTCGCTACCTCGTGATTACTTTATGGCGTCCATGCCATAAAGTGACTCGCCTACGCGACAACTGATTCCTTTTGCCCCGACCAATGGTATGGACTCCTCCCCACTGAAGCAGCTGTGATATACAGTGAGATAACGAATTCCAAATTTAAGGGTCTATACCATGAGCACTCAAACAACCATTAGCATCGATTTGGCCAAGAGCGTTTTTCAAGTTGCCGTATTCAATAAAGCCGGTAAGTTGCAATCAAACAAGGAAGTTCCTGCGGCTAAAATGATAAAGATTATTGCCCAATACCCTGGGGCGAAGATTTTTATGGAAGCTTGTTATAGCGCCCATTACTGGGGGCGTCGCTTTACAAAGCAAGAGCATCAAGTAGGTTTAGTTCCCCCTCATATTGCAGCCAAATATCGCATAGGCAACAAAAACGATAAAAATGATGCTATAGCCATTTATGAAGCCAGTAAATGTGCCAATTTACACTTTGTTAAGATACGCACACTAGAGCAACAAGATATTGCGGCATTACACAAGCATCGTGAAGGGTATAAGAAAGAACGCAATAAAATTGCTAACCGTATTCGAGGCTTTGCCCGAGAGTATGGTGTCAATTTCCCTCTTGGTATAAATGCCTTACGAAAGCATCTACCTGAAGCACTGGAGGATGCAGAAAATGAATTAACACCTATTTGCCGTGAAATTCTACACCAGTTGCTTGAGCAGCTAATATCAGCTGTAGAGCTTGTTAAAACAGCCACCAAAACAATAGAAAATTTAGCAAAAACTATAGAACCTTGCACTCGATTAGTCTCTTTGCCTGGAATTTCATGGCTAAGTGCCAGTATGCTTTACGCTAAACTGGGTAACGGAGCGGCATTTAAATGTGGCCGAGATGCCAGTGCCAGCTTAGGTGTCGTTCCCACACACAGTGGCAGTGGTGGAAAGGTCAAAGTGGGTCGAATAACAAAGCGAGGAGATGTTTATTTACGCTCTCTATTAGCCAATGGTGCCCGCGCTGTTGTGGTCAATACCAAAGAAAAAACAGACGGTCTAAGTTGTTGGGTCAGAAAGTTGAAAACAACG
>JAJRWL010000176.1 GCA_024276875.1 Gammaproteobacteria bacterium | reverse complement strand
CTGGCCGAATACTGAAAAAGGGCCAATGAGTTCTACATCTTCAAAAAAGCTGTAGCGATGCTTGATCGGTTTGCCAGGCATGATGGCATGTTCAACGCCTGAACTCAGCATCATGTCATGTATCAGCTGAAAGGTGTTGCGTGTTATCCAGGGTTGTTTAGCGACCAGTGAGAGGTAATCGGGGAAAGTGATGACTTCGTCATCTACCAAATCTTGTTTGTGTTTTTCGAAAACGTCGCGCAGATTATCGAGCATGAGCTTGAACCTCAAAATCCAGGAAATGAGTAATGCTTCTTTTCTTTTAAGCTTAGCAGCTTAGGAAATTAATTCATAAATAGAGTCAGGTCTAACCGTAATCCTCTCTTAATATTTAAGCACAATATTGGCGAAGTATATTGCTAAGTAGAATTCAGAATATTCCTAGATACAAAGGGTGTGCTGACTCCATAGGATGGGGTGGCTTAATAACAAGGAGACAAAAGAGTGAGCGCTAAAAATAATAAATGGTTGGGGTTCTTTGTGTGGCTGGGGTTATTGATAAGCTTGTCGATTGGGGCAACTGAAACGGTGATACGTTGCCAGTTGGCTGATGGGCGAGTGAGCTATTCTGACCGCCCCTGTAGCATGGGTGCTCAGGATGAACTGAGGTTTAAAGACCAGAAGGTAGGATGGGAGGCTCCTCGTACGCCACTCAAGCTTGAACACAGATCAAAGCGTGAGCGGAAACAGCAATCCCGCAAGCAGGCTGTGGCGCTACGGATGGCTAGAAAAGAGAGGATGCGAAACAAGAAGGATTGCTGGAAGAAAAAGCAGAAGATAGAGCGCATTCAAGAGCGTTTGCGCCGTGGCTATAAAGCGGGGCAGGGACGAACAATGCGTTACAGGCAGCGCGAGCTGGAAGATGACCTTAGAGCGTTCTGTAAGTAGTCTTATTAAAAAGCCGCAGATGTCTACCTGCGGCCTTAGTATTTTGGTTTGCAGGGTTAGATTAGAGTTTAAATTGTTGGATCATGCCTTGCATTTCATGTGCAAGGCTAGTGACATCACTGCAGGAGTGGAGGCTCAGTTGAGCTTGATCTTTTGCAGTCTTAGCGACCTCAGAGATATTTGTAATGTTGTTGGTGATTTCAGCCATTGACATGCTTTGCTCTTGAGTTGCGGTGGCTATTTGTTGAATCCTATCGGTTAGGCCATCTACAACTTCAACAATCTGCTGGAGTGATTGACCTGTTTGATCCACCAGGGCGGCGCCTGCTTTAACCTCATTGCTGCCCTCCTGCATGGAGTTAACAGCGGCGCTGGTTCCGTTTTGGATATTACCGATCATCTCTGCAATCTCTTTGGTCGCATCGGTGGTGCGGGTTGCTAAATGACGTACCTCGTCGGCAACAACGGCAAATCCTCGCCCCTGATCACCGGCTCGAGCGGCTTCGATGGCGGCGTTGAGTGCAAGCAGGTTGGTCTGATTGGCGATATCATCAATGACAGAGACGATCTTGCCAATCTGGTCTGAATGCTCTGCTAGCTGTGCTACATTGCGGGCGGTTTATGCTACAGAGCTGGAGATACGTTCCATGCCTTTGATGCTTTTGTGCACAACATTGCCGCTTTCAACGGCGACTTGAGATGCCTGATTGGCGGCATCGGCGGCTTCAGTGGTGTTGCGTGAGATATCTTGGGAGACGATCTCCATCTCATTGGCAGAGACAGCAACCATCTCGGTCTGCTGTGATTGGCTTGCTGCGCCATCTGTCACCTGCTGGGTGGCATCACGGATACTGTCGCTGGTTTGAGCCAGGTTTTGGAATGTGTCGGCGATTTTTGCAATCATCTCGTTGAGATTCTGCGACATTTGATCCAGAGCAGAAGAGAGTTGTCCAATCTCATCCTGGCGGTCACTGTTGATTTTTTGAGTCAGATCACCTTGGGCAATCCTGTTTGCAATTCTAGTTATCCCCTCTACAGGAGCTAGCACCGTCTGGTTTATCATCAAAAACAGACCGATAAATGCGATGATGACAGCCAAAACCATGATAGCAACAGCCCACCGAACAGTCGATTGGTTGGCGTTGGCGATCTGAGCAAACTGAGTGGTCAGATCATTGCTTAGTTTAAGTAATTTATTGGCATTATTGGGGACGTCATGCTGTGCCTGCCAATACGCATCTGATCCGATCTTGACTGTGGTCAGCTGAGTTACAGCGCTTGTGAACTGTGCTAATACGCCTTCAATCTCCGTGATTTTGGTCTGGATGCTAGGGTCGCTATTACCTGCATATGACTTGAAGGCCGTCATTTGAAGATTTGTGGGATATTCGCCACCTGATTTCAAGGCCTTCAATGTTTTTGTGAAGATAGTGGAGGCGTTCTCATACTTTTCCAAACTGGGGTTTAGGCGAGCCTGGCCTTGCGCTATATTGTCTGCAAATAGGATAGTAAAGCGTCGGATGCCCAGCATATCGCCTACCTGAAAAGGCGTGCCTTTCATTGCAGTGTGGCAGCTGGCGCAACCTTAAATAACAGCATTATCAGAGGTGTAATAGCGCAGATAGAGTTTGTTATTGTGTTTTACCTCTTTAAAGAAAATCTGGTCTTTATTGGCGCTCAGAAATCTGAAGGCATCCTGATCAATGGCATCTTTCAAACCTTGCGCAGGATTAATAGGATCTTTGGCAATAATATCGACGCTAAAGCTACCGCTGGCCGCGAATTTTTCACTAATAATGCGCGCAAAGGTGGCGGGAAAAGGCAGTGCTGCGTCATACTCTTTTTCTGGATGCATGGAGATCTTCAGGCCAGCTTGCTTGGCGGGGCCGATAATCATGCTGGCATAGGTACCGCGCATTTTTGTGATATAACGATCCAGCTCTGAGACCTGTGCCTGTGCAGCCTCTAGGCTATTTTTTGCCAGGGCATAACCCAGGGCAGAGTTGGACATGGCCTGGCTAAGCATGCGTTGACGACCCGCAATGTTTACAATATCGGCATCTCCTTCGCTTTGTTGCAGTGAATAGAAAACAGAGACACCAAGAAATAGGGTTACCAATGTAATGGCGGTGATACCGATGGCGAGTTTACGTTTAAGCGATAATGTATTCATTCTTTATGGGTCTCCAAGCAGCAAGTAATAAATTGATTACTTCCTTGTTTACTATTTTAGGTGAAAAATAACATCTAGCGGTTTTTATTACGGCAGTAAGAACGACTACTTTAGCGATAAAACCATTTTTTATTTGGGATTATTTCAGATTAATAACCAAGTGTAACACTGTGTTTTACAGGGGTTAATTACGAGGCTGCATGCAGTGCTTTCTGCAAGGAGTAAGGTTATTTAATATGGTTGCTTGGTGTGAGATAGACACGCTGTTTCTAGACATGGATGGCACCTTGTTGGATCTCCATTTTGATAACTATTTTTGGCAGCATTATGTTCCTCAGTGCTACGCTAAATATAAAAAAACAGGTAATGAAGAGGCGCAGGCAGCGCTTGCTCTGCGCTACAAAGATGTGGAAGGAACGCTGGAGTGGTATTGCCTGGATCACTGGAGCCGAGAGCTGGGGCTGGATATCGCACTGCTTAAAGAGGAGGTGGATCACCTGATTGTTGTTCATCCGCATGTGATGGATTTTCTTGCCGCTGTGCGTTTGAGTGGTAGACGTCTCGTTTTGGTCACCAATGCGCATCAGAAATCGCTTGCCTTGAAATTGGATCGAACCCAACTGGGCGGCTGTTTTGATGCTGTCTATTGCGCCCATGATATTGGCCTGCCAAAAGAGCATCCGCAGTTTTGGAGCAGGCTACAACGGCTTGAACCCTTTGACCCCAAACGCACACTTTTTGTGGATGACAGCCTGGCGGTGCTTCGCTCTGCCCGTGCCTATGGTTTCCGTTGGCTGTTGGCCGTGGTCAAGCCTGATTCGCATGAGCCGGTGAGAAAGGTGACTGATTTTTCTGTCATTAATGATTTTTCGGAGATCATATCTGGATTAGCAGGCAACAAATTGTAATAATCACCCGTTTTCCCAATAACGTGGGTGTCAGCTGTGCCGGACGGCTTCCGAGATCCGGCTCGGAAGTAAACGAGAGATAAAATAATGTTTCGAGAAGAGATTAAAGTGTTGGATTGCACCATTCGTGATGGTGGTTTAATCAATAATTACCAGTTTACGGATGAATTTGTAAAGGCAACCTATCGAGCCGCCTGCGAATCAGGTGTTGATATCATTGAGCTGGGTAAAAAATTAGCCGAGAGCGACGAGTATCCGCGCGACAAGTGGGGTAAATGGAATTTCTGTAATGATGATGACATTAAGGCGGTTGTCGATTCCTATGAGTGTGACAATCCACCGCTGGTTGCGGTGATGTTTGATGTGGGGCGAGTCGATGTATCTGCACTGCAACCACGAGATCAAAGCCCTATTGATATGATGCGTACGGCCTGTTATGTGCCCGATATTGAAAAAGGGCTGGATCTGGCGCGGCGCTCCAAAGATTTGGGCTATCTGACAACGATCAATATTATGGCGCCCTCAGCCGTTATTCAGCCGCATCTTATTGAGGCGCTGGAGGCGGTTAATGAAACCGATGAGGTTGATTACCTCTATTTTGTGGATAGTTTTGGTGCCTTCTATTCGGAACAGATCACCGCCTATGTTGAGTTGTATAAAAAACATGCGCCCAATAAAGAGTTGGGTTTTCATGCGCATAACAACCAACAGCTGGCCTTTTCAAATACCCAGCAAGCCATTATTGATGGGGTGAATCTGCTGGATGCCACCATCAATGGTATCGGGCGTGGCGCGGGTAATTGTAATCTGGAGCTGCTGCTTAATTTTCTACAGAATCCAAAGTTTGATACCAAGCCGCTCTATAAAGTCATTCAAGAGGAGTTTGTGCCGCTGCGCAAAAAAATCGAGTGGGGCTTTAATGACATCTACGGCATCAGTGGTTATCTGAATCAGCATCCTCGCGCGGCTATGAAGCTAAGATCGAATAAGAAAAATAGAGACAATTGCTACGATTTTCTCCTTGAATCAACCAGCACGGCGGAGTAAGGGCGACGCCATGGCGTGTGAGCATACATTTGCCCGTTATATCAGGAAGCTGGGGCATGATCGTAAATTAAGTAACTCCCTGACTCAGGAAGAGGCGCGTGCAGCCATGACTGAGATTGCTTTTTATGAAGTGGAGCCGCAGCAGTTAGGGGCATTCCTGATGCTGCTGAGACTAAAGCGTAAAACCCCAGAGGAGATCGCCGGTTTTGCAGAGGCGTTGCGAGAGGGGCTGCCCAAGCCGGTGGATGCCCCCTCCGTCGCGGTAGACTGGCCAGCCTATGCCGGTAAGCGAAAACAGCTGCCCTGGTTTCTGCTGGCGGCACTGTTGTTGGGTCGAAATGGTTATCCGGTATTTATGCATGGGCTCTCTCGGCGTGATGAAAAGCTGTATGTCCCTCAGGCATTGAGGGCGCTGGGTATCGAGTCCTCCAGTTTACTCTCTCAAGCCGCCGCCAAGATTCATCAAACGGGGTTTGCTTATCTGTCGATTGACAATCTTTCAGGCATTGTTCAAGAGCTGATGGGCTATCGCAAGCAATTAGGTATACGGACACCGATGCATACGGTTGCTCGCATGCTGAATCCACTCTCTGCCTCTCTTATGCTGCAAGGTGTGCATCATGCCCAATATGCGCCGCTGCATCAGCAGGCAGCGCATCTCTTAAAGCAGGAGAAAAATCTTGCAATGCACGGGGATAGCGGTGAATTTGAGCGTATTTTAGGCCATCCCTGCAAGTTGTATGGCTTGAATGACGGCATCTGCTGGGAAGAGGTGTGGCCAGCTGAAGAGGCATTTATCAGTCAGGATGTACCTAAAAACCTTAATCTTGACCACTTTCGGGCGGTATGGGAGGGGCGTGAGGATGATGCCTATGGGCAGGCGGCTGTCATGAGTACGCTGGCTATTGTGTTGAGAGGTCTGGGGCGGGCAACGGAACGTGATGAGGCTTATCAAATAGCAGCAGAGTGGTGGCAAGCGCGTCATGTGGAAGTGGCCGCTTAGTGAGTAATTAGGGTGTCGTTGGGTATAACTGATTTCAGTTCGTACTAAATTTTTGTAATAGATCTTTTTAAGGTGAGTTGATATGCCAAAACCAGAGAAACATGTATTCGTTTGTGTCCAAAATCGTCCAGAGACCCACCCCAAGGGTTCCTGTACTGCACGGGGTGGTGCTCCGCTAGTTGATGAGTTCCGTCGCTTGTTTGAAGAGAAAGGGTTGTGGGGGCGTTTTCAGGTCACTACCACGGGTTGTCTGGGGCCTTGTGAAGAGGGGCCGAATGTACTGATCTACCCTGAAGGTGTGATGTATGCCAAGGTGACGGTAGAGAACGTGACCGAGATTGTTGAACAGCACCTGCTGGAAAACACGCCCATAGAGAGCCTGAAGATTTCAGCAGAGGTTTGGCGTTAGCCTCTGCTCTCTTGCTCGTAAGATAAACTTAAAAAGCCCGCCTGTTTACAGGCGGGCTTTTTTGATTTTATGTGACAGGGGTCAACTTGGTTTTTGTTGAGCCAGTATCTGTTTTAAGAATTGCCCTGTGTAGGATCTGCGGGTTGCCGCGACGGTTTCCGGTGTGCCAGTGGCAATGATCTCCCCGCCTTTATCACCCCCTTCGGGTCCCAGGTCGATGACCCAGTCGGCTGTTTTGATCACATCCAGGTTGTGCTCAATGACAATCAGGGTATTGCCGCGATCACGCAGTCGGTGTAGCACCGTCAATAGATTTTGGACATCGTGAAAATGCAGTCCAGTCGTTGGCTCGTCTAATATGTAGAGGGTGTTGCCGGTATCGCGTTTTGATAACTCACGGGAGAGTTTAACCCGCTGTGCCTCACCGCCGGAGAGGGTGGTGGCATTCTGTCCTAGTTGCACGTAAGAGAGGCCGACATCCATTAGCGTCTGTAGTTTGCGCTTCAGTGAAGGCACGGCAGAGAAAAATGCCAGCGCATCCTCAATGGTCATCGCCAGCACCTCGTTGATGCTTTTGCCTTTGTATCTGATCTCCAGGGTTTCGCGGTTGTAACGCTTGCCATTGCAGTGATCACACATCACATAGAGATCGGGCAGGAAGTGCATCTCTACCTTGATGACGCCATCACCGCGACAGGCCTCGCAGCGGCCGCCTTTTACGTTGAAACTAAAACGCCCTGGTGTGTACCCGCGGGAGCGTGCCTCTTGCGTAGCGGCAAACAGTTCACGAATGGGTGTAAATAGGCCGGTGTAGGTTGCGGGGTTAGAGCGGGGTGTCCGTCCGATGGGGCTTTGATCAATATCCACGACCTTATCAAAATGATCCAGCCCCTCCAGTTGGGTGCAGGGGGCTGAACTCCTGTGCCCCGCCGCATTGAGCTGCATGGCCGCTGCAGGGTAGAGGGTGTCGTTAATCAACGTGGATTTGCCAGAGCCGGAGACCCCCGTGATGCAGGTGAGCAGTCCGACAGGGATCGCGGCATCAATGTTTTTTAGATTATTGCCGCAGGCTCCCTGAATCAGCAGTTGTCTCCCTGGATCAGCGGCTGTGCGTTTTTGAGGCATGCTGATCTGGCGCTTTCCAGAGAGATATTGCCCCGTTAGTGATGCAGCTGATTGGGCGATATCCTCTACTAGACCTTCGGCGATGATCTCTCCGCCGTGAACGCCAGCGCCGGGGCCAATATCCACGATGTGATCAGCGCTGCGGATCGCCTCTTCATCATGTTCCACCACAATCACGGTGTTGCCCAGATCACGCAGATAGGTCAGGGTGTTGAGCAGGCGAGCGTTGTCCCGTTGGTGCAGGCCGATGGAGGGTTCATCCAATACATACATGACCCCGACCAGCCCCGCGCCGATCTGACTGGCCAGCCGAATACGTTGAGCCTCACCGCCAGAGAGGGTCTCGGCGCTGCGGCTGAGGGTGAGATAATCCAACCCTACATTGACTAGAAATGTAAGCCGCTGGTTGATCTCGTTGACGATTTTGGCGGCGATCTTGCCGCGTTTGCCAGGTAGCGTCAGCTGCTCGAAAAAGCGGAGTGCCTTGCCGATGGGCATGGCACTGATCTGGGGCAGATTATGATCAGCAATAAAAACATGGCGAGCGGTTTCCGTCAGACGGGTTCCGCCACAGCTGGGACAGGATTGGTTGGAGATATAGCGGGACAGCTCCTCACGTACCGCATTGGATTCGGTCTCGCGATAGCGTCGCTGCATGTTGCGAATGATCCCTTCAAAGGGGTGGGTGCGTGTGTTGTTGTTGCCGCGATCATTAAAATAGTTGAATTTAATGGCTTCATCACCACTGCCAAACAGGATGGCCTGTTGGATCTTTTTAGGCAGTTTCCCCCAACAGGTCTCCACGTCAAATTTGTAGTGTTTGCCCAGTGAGCAGATGAGTTGAAAATAGTAGGCATTGCGGCGATCCCAGCCGCGTACCGCCCCCGCGGCGAGACTGAGGTGTGGTTGGGCGACCACCATCTCTGGGTCAAAAAACTGCTTTACGCCGAGGCCATCGCAGGTGGGGCAGGCACCGACCGGGTTATTGAAAGAGAGGAGTCGTGGTTCAAGCTCTGCAATGCTGTAGCCGCAGTGGGGGCAGGCAAAGTTGGCGGAGAAGATCAGCTCATCCTGGGTTGAATCGTCGATCCAGGCAATGCGAGCCAACCCGTCGGAGAGGCGCAGTGCAGTCTCAAAGGATTCAGTCAAGCGGAGTTGCAGGTCACGGCGTACTTTGAAACGATCAACCACCGCTTCGATATTATGTTTTTTGTGCAGCTCCAGCTCGGGCGCGTGGTCGACCTCGTAGATTTTGCCGTTGATGCGGGCGCGGATAAAGCCCTGAGCCTGTAACTCTTGAAATAGCTTTTGGTGTTCGCCTTTGCGCTCTGAAACTACAGGAGCCAGCAGCATCAGCTTGCTCCCTTCCGGCAGTGTCAGCACTTGATCGACCATCTGGCTGACGGTTTGAGCCTCTAGCGGTTGTTTGTGGGTGGGACAACAGGGTTTGCCGGCGCGGGCGAATAGTAGCCGCAGGTAGTCGTAGATCTCGGTGATGGTTCCCACGGTTGAGCGTGGGTTGTGTGAGGTGCTCTTCTGCTCTATTGAAATGGCGGGAGATAGCCCTTCGATATGGTCAATATCCGGTTT